>NZ_CP132543.1:641678-955856 GCF_030845195.1 Sanyastnella coralliicola | reverse complement strand
CACGGAATCCATTCCCAAGCAATTCTCGCCAACCGGAGAATTTTGTAGAAAGCAATATTCTAATATCGATCTATTTGTTAATGAATCGATGAGATAAGGGGACTCAAGGCCCAGTCTCAATCTGCCTGATTCCCCATCTTCCTCAAAAGACCAGTTGGTTACATTTGAAAACTCCTCGAAGCTCCGAACTACCCCATCTAAACAAACATTCTCTTTCGTTGGTCCAGAACAGGATGTGTTGCACAAAAACACAAATAGGCTCAAAAGATGAGTTAAGCTACCCGCTGTACTTCCGAAGAAAACTACCGAATTCTGATGTATCCCCTTTACCTGCTTCATAATTAATTTTTGCTCTATACATACTGTCTTCTATTGACATCTCAGTACCTTTTTCCCATTTCGCATGTGAATCAGAAGCGTGTATAGCACCTCCAAGATTCACCCCCCACACGTTGATTTCGTAAAATGAAGCCCAAGCTGGAATACCATTTCTAGAAAATCTACTACTCACACCTTTCGTAGCAATATAATCGAAACCTAATGCAGCTCCCCTTGTCATTTTCAGCTTAGCCATATTCATGTAGTTTACATAAGAGGTGCTTACGTGCTCAATTTCACCATCAATGCTCTACCTACAGTCCAAGTAGAATCTCAGTGACCAGCAGTTCTCCTTCTATTTCTTTGAAATAAAGGCTGCATCCAGAATCATATATGTAGACAACTCCGAATTGTTCTTTGGATTGATCAAGGCTTCCTTCAAATCCGAAAATTTCATCTATTTCCTTCTTTGACATTCCGATTTTCAAACCTTTAGAAGTAGACAGTTCGGAAGACTTAATAGAAACTGAAGTTAGAATTTGACTCTGGGCTCTAATCCTAGATTTTCTTGTATCGCAATCACCTGAATTCATGAAGCCAAAGATGAGACCATCATCGACTTGACAATTGGTCAATACATCTTTCGATTTACGAGAATGACAATGTCTACTTTTAAACCAAAACTCAGATTTTATCGAATTCGGAAAATCAACTTCCAAGGAATCGAGCAAGGTTTTTCCAAATTCAAAGTAGATGACTTTACTTTCTAGCAGAAGGCTGTCTTTTTGAGCAGAGCAGCTATTGACTAAAAACATTGAAGAACAGATTATAAGAGAATAGAACCTCATGGTCATAAAATCAAGAGCTCTGAAAATATAGTTCTTGTCAAAGAAATATTTTAGTCATCATGAAACCTGAAATATTCTCCAATAAGCTGAAAATCTATTCTACTCACCACAGCTCCACAGTTTTGGCTTGAGTGAATAATATTCCAGAGCGTAACAATCGTATCTAGAAATTTTGAAGGACTTCCCATCGAAGTTCACGTACCTATTGTATCTTGAAAAGATTATTTTTTGTGCTCTTTCGAAACCTGATAACTCGATCACCAATATTGGGGATATAAGCGATTGTTCCCTTTCTATTGATACTGTTTCGCCATTTGATTCTACTTCTTGAACGAACCTACCTAAGAACTCCTTAAAACGCGGTTCGTTTACGGTATATGATTCGCTGACGTATTCATGGTAATTATCAATTGTAGGAATTCTTCGAGCCAGGATTAGCGGTAATATGTAAATCCGAGCTTGAAATTCTTCTTGGACATTGCCATAACCGCTTACAACGTTGCTACTTCCGTAACCAAATACCATTGATGCGATGAATGTCGATAATAAAAGCTTCATCCTTTTCATAAGCCAGGCCATTGAATTAATTCGACTCTTCCGATTTAATCAAATGAAGCCATTTGACTAATGACAAGGTCAAAAATTTTCATTGATTGTTTCCCACCGATTAGATGTTATTGACAATAATATTTATGAAACGTTTATCGCATAACAATCTCAACCTGGCCATTTGAATATCTCTAGATAATGAAGAAAGATTTAGACACCGAACTCAATTGGGGAATAATCAAAAAAAGGGACAAGCACTAAACCGCCATTTTTCAGGCAATTAACTACAAAACCCTTATCATCTAATTACATTCCATTTTCCATTCACCCGCGATAAACGTCACATAACACCAATCTATTAATGTTTGGTCACGATACTTAAAAACAAACGTCATTGAAGACTCTCGACCGCATTGGTCAAACTCGACACAATTGAGAAACAACCAAAGAGTAGAAGGTCCTTTAAAAGATGACATACTCATTAGCACCTCTCTATCCGACTCTTTATTGCCAAATCCTAAGTGAAAATCATGGTATTCCGAGTTCGCTATTGGTTCTAATTCAGCACTAAGGGTGCCATCTGATAAATCAGTCAATTTCTCACCTCCCCCCTCGCGAATAGTAGTACATGCCGAAGTTTCCCACAATATATATTCTCCAACTTTCAAATGTTGCTCAGACCAAATTAAATTGCAGTTCTTCAATAATCCAATTTCGTCAGCAAGAGTTCCACTTTCAATCATTTCCAATGAGAATTTAATCTCCTTTCCATAATCAGAGTCCTGAGCACTGGCAATGTTGATTAGTCTCAACGTAGTGAAAAGTACTATTACACTGAGCTTCATAAGTATTAAATATAAATAAAACCCGCTTACCGGATTTTACGCGATCAGTTTGTTCATGAGACTGTGAACTAGTCGGAATGGACAGAGGAACACTTGAAGAGAGAGCTTTAAGAATGACGAAGACCACCATAAAACTTCAGTCAACCGTCCTCTGTCAACTTTGGACGGGCGGATATTATCCCTCCTTATCGGGGGCAATAAACTCTATGGATGATTTCTAGACGATTGGCTCAATCCCATCCACGAACCACGATTTACGGACCACAAACCAAACCCTTTCGCCATTTCGCCTTTTAGCCAGTTAGCCCTTAAGCCCTAATAAAAACCGAACCCCAGCCTCATACCCAAACACTCCCATTCCGGAAACGATGGCATCACACTTCGGTGCGGTTAACGAGATACGGCGGAAATCTTCGCGGTCATAGATGTTTGAGATGTGTACCTCTACCACTTTGATATTTACTGCGGCGATGGCATCTCTTAAAGCCACTGAGGTGTGGGTGTAACCTCCTGGATTAATCACTACTTGGCTTCCTTGTTTAGCAGCTTCTTGAACGGCATCAATCAGGTCTCCTTCATGATTGCTTTGGGTAAACGTGAATTCAACCGATGGGAAAGTAGAACGCAACCCTTCTTCCACTGAAGCCAAAGACGCTTGTCCGTAGACCCTTGTCTCTCGACTTCCTAGGAGATTCAGGTTGGGTCCGTTGATGATGGTGATCTTCACTTATTCGAGGTTGATGTTTTTCTGTGCATTCACGAAGAGCACATTCCCTACTTTATCGTAGCCTTCAAAAGTAGATTCACCGTGCTTTTCAATGTCGCTATCATTGAAACCAATGACAGTAAGGTCAGCTTCATGACTGTGCAGATTCACCGCCTCACGGTGGTCTGCTTCACGATCCAATCGCACCAACTCGATGTTCTGTTGAGAAATAGGAATTCGTCCTTCCTTGATCAGTTTCGTTAGACGGTCTTGCTTCTCTTCGCGATCATGATCGTGGTAGATGGTGTATACCGTGAGCTTTCCTTCGCTCCAGTCTGGGTGTCCGAAAAGGATATATCCCATCAAGATGATCATGTGGGCATTCTCAGCGTCAGAAGTCGTGATCCAGAGGTGGATGTTCTTCTCATAACCAAAACCGCGCAAGGTGCTTCTCAACAGACAGATATCGAGGTTCGTCGACTTCAAGATCTCGTAGTTATCGAGCGCCTGGCGAATATTCTCCTTGTGTTGATCGGTGTATTCAAACACGATCATATTGTTTCCTTTCCCAGATACTCCAGGTAGCTGAATACTTTGTGCGATCGCACTGGTGAACGATGGCGAGATAATCGTATCAAGGTAAACACGGCTCTTCACCCCTTCTGCCAATCTTACCAGCTTTCCTTTTACTTCCTGTGACTGCTTGCGAGTATCTTCATTCAGGAAGCCTTCAATGAAGTGCACGTAGGTTCCGAATCCATAACGGTGTGCGATCCATCGCACCATATCGAAGCCTGCGCGGCGTTCGAAGGTGCTTTTGGAGATCGACAGTACGAAAGGTCTCCAGTTTTCCTCGTCATCTGTAAATGAATCGCGCTTCTGCAGTTGCATTTGCAGGCCGCGTGTCACCTGGAAAATGATTCCCTTGAAAAGATTGGCAATACCCTTTTTCTCTTTATTTCGGTAAGTCACCCAGATATAAATCGCCACCATCAAGATCAAGCTCACCCATGCATACAATGCATTCATCTTGAACATGAGGTAGAAACAAAGGAGCCCACCAGCCAAAGAGATGTACCACTTAGAACGGAAGGTTGGACGGTAACTTGGATCCGCTGCCATGTGCTCAAAAAAGCTAACCATACAGATCGCACCATAGGTCAACATGAAGAACATCGAGATGATTTCCGCGACAGCGTTGATATCGCCCATCGACACGAAGATGAAGCCGATGATACAGGTGATCAATGAAGCAGCTACTGGTTCGTTGGTCCCCTCTTTTCCTTTGGCTATAAAGCCAGAGAAACGACTTGGGAAAATACAATCCACTCCCAAGGCTTGCAGCGTACGGGGAGCGATCAATACCGATCCCAATGCTGAGCTCATCGCTGCGCAAGCCAATCCAATCGGAATGATCGGTGACCAGATGGCAATGTTCTCCATGAACAACTCATCTGAGGCAAGTGATTCAAGTGGTGCACTGTAGAACAGTTTGAATGAAACAGCGATGTATACCACAATTCCAACGACTGTTGCCCAAAGTGTACCGCGAGGGATACTCTTCTTCGGATCCTTCAAATCTCCTGATAGTCCGAGCCCAGCGGCGATTCCAGTGAAGGCTGGGAAGATGAATGTAAACACCTCGAAGAATGAGAATCGGGTGATTAACTTCCCTGATTCTGGATCGGTGAATGATTCTGCAATCGTTGCGTACCAATCGTGGCTTCCTCCGTTTCCGGGCCCAGTTCCCATGAAGAACATTCCTAGAGAAACGACAAGAATAGCTACTACGAAGTACAAGGCCTTAACCCCCACGTTCGCTCCCTTGGTGAGCATCAGCAAGGTCAACAATGCCATGAAGCCGTAATTGACCATCCATGGCTCTACAGCCCATCCCAATTCCGCGTTAGCGTAATCAATCAAACCTCTACAAGAAACAGTAAAGGCAATCACATAAAACGCCACACTAATGGCCTGGCTGAAGTAGAGCGCAATACCAATGGCCCCTCCGATATTGAGGCCAAATGAGCGTGAGATCATGTAATAAGCCCCACCACCTTCAACCTTCTGATTCGTGGCAATTTCAGCCACTGCCATGGCCGTAGGAATCGTCACCAAGTGGCCAATCAAAATGACAAGAAGGGTGGAAAGTAGACCGACGTGCGCAATGGCGTACCCAAAACGTAAGAAAAGAATCGCCCCAAGAATGGTGCTAATCGCTGTCATGAAAACGGGCAGCGTTCCCATCGTACGTTGCGGAGTATTCAGGCTCAAGGTCTCTGGATTGGTTTAGGTTGGGAAGATACGAAGATGTTTTGGTGGTTTTGGTGCGTAGCTCGTGGTGCGTGGTGCGTGGTGCGTGGTGCGTGGTTCGTGGTGCATGGTTCGTGGTTGAAAACATACTACGAACCACGTACCACGACCTACGAACTGGATTGACCGATAGGTCAATCAGTAGCATCAAGCGTTTCGCGCTTCCAAGTGGTTTCTGTGATTGAACGCCCGTTCTTGAAGTAGTAGATGCCTGTTTTAGAGATCACCTTGCGGAAGGTATCTACTTTGTTACCACGCTTCACTGTACGTTCGATAACCATCTTATTACCTTCCTCGTAGCTACGCTCTTGTACCCCTTCCTCTAGGTCTTCTGTGCCTTCTGGGAGGATGTAATCGTCGTAACTCTTCTCTTTACCTGATTCTTTCTCAAAGCGCTCTTTGCGATCATCGTAACGACGGTTACGCGCTTCTTCAGCTCGGTCGTTTTGAAGGTATTCGTTGCGTTCTTTTTCTTTCTGAATCTCGTACTCGTTTTCTTCGACCAGCACTTCCTTTCCATCAGAGATGTCGCGTAGTTGATTTTTGCGATCGTCTACTTTATCTCCATATCCATCGAGGCGCTGGTCTGCAGATGCACGAACATCTGAATCAAACTGCTTGTACGTTTCTTTCTTGTACTCCGTATCGTTGATGTTGTCTTGACGAACTCCCTCACCGTCACGATCCATGTCGCGCTGTTGTTCTTTCGATCGTTTGACGTTGTATTCATTATCGGCACGAGAAGCATTTCCTTTGGAGATGAACTGCTCGTTGTTCTTGTCGTAGCGATCTGCCTTACGGTCTTGTTCATCGATACGGTTCATGCGGTAAGTATCATTTGAACTTACTGCCGCCATCATTTCTTCTTTCTTGTCTACACGGTCAGAGTACATGTCGCGACGCATGTCTGCATCACCGTTGTACACGACTAGGTCTTCGCTCGCACGTTGCTTCTTACGTTCAGAGTCTGCAATACGTTGATTGCGATCCATATCACCATCACGGTAGATCTTCTCCAGTACGTCATCCTTTTCACGAGCACCTTCTAGGTTGTCGTTTCGTCGATCTTCAGCGTCTGCAGCTGCGGTATTATGGAAGAGCGCGATCTCTTCTTTGCGTGCTTCGATGCTCTTCGTCTTTGCGCGTTCTTCGCTCTTGCGTGCTTCGTTGTAGTAGCGCTCTGCTTCGTCCTCGGTTGAGCTGCTCGCATTGTTAGCAAACTCCTCACTACGACGACGTTCTTCTTCTTCGCGCTCAGCTTTTTCACGCGCAAGGCGCTCACGCTCCGCCTCTTCTTCTTCCAAACGTCGCTGACGTTCGGCTTCTTTCTCGGCATCACGTGCCTCACGTTCAAGACGCTCCGCTTCTTCGGCAGCAAGCCTTTCTTCTTCTCTGCGGCGACGTTCTTCTTCCTCCGCGTCAGCGTTAGCCAAGGCATCGCGTTCAGCCAAGAGATCATTGATCGTCGCAATCTTGCGTTTCGGATATTGATCTTGTGGCTTCAAGTTATTCGCCGCCTTATAATCAGCCAATGCACCTTCAAGGTCATCTGCTGAAAAAGCATCGTCTGCTTTCTGAATGAGTGCTTTGTATTCAGCCTCCAATGCTTCTGCTTCCGCGTTGGCAGCATTGGCAGCGGCATCAGCTTCCGCTTGAGCTGCAAGATCTGCCAGAATCTTCTCGATATCTGAAATCTTGTCTTTTGGCTCTTGCTCGTCAGGCTTCAAGTTGGAAGCTTGCTGGAAATTACGAAGCGCTGTTTCGTAATCTTCATTAGACATATTGCGCTCACCAAGTGTCATGGCATCTTGGTATTGCTGTTCCAATTCTTCAGCCGCCATGGCCGCCGCATTGAGCTTATCTAATTCAGCACGCGCTTTGGTAATCTGCTCTCGTGGGTACTTCTCCGTACCAATCAATTCTAGCGCTTCCTCGTATTTCGCGATGGCCGCTTCCCAATTCTCTTTCCCGAATTCTTTATCGGCGAGGGCTACAATTCCATCGAATTGATCGCGCATGGCTAGTGCTTCGAGCTCCTTTGCGATCTCATCCAACAAATCACGAGGTTCGCGTTCATCAGGCTTGATTTCTAGTGCACCGTTCAATGCATCGCGCGCATCTTCCCAACGTGATTTCTTAATGTCGTTCTTTGCTTGTGAAAGCAATCGCTGGTATTCAGCCTCTTTCTCTGCATCGGCTTGTTGAGCATCAAGAGCCGCCTGTGCTGCTGCTAGTTTCTCTGGTGCTGGTTCTTTGTCTGGGAAGATCTCTAGGGCTTTCTCGTATGCACCAACGGCGTCAGCGAATTTCTCTTGGCCCATCTTCTGATCTCCTTTGGTGATGAGATCGTTGAACTCTTTCAGCAAGCGTTCCATTTCGCCTGCCATTTTTTCTAGGCGCTCGAACTCATCCTCAATCTTCTTCATCATACGCTCGGTGTATGCGAAGTCGAACTCTACTGAATTTCGAACTGGATCAAATGATGCTTTACCAATCGGCTGATCAGTAATCGAGGTGTCGAAGCCTTCTTGGTAGGCGAATAACGACATATCCAATGCCAACTGGAATCCTCCGGCCATATCTTCTGGCGGAATTCCCTTGGTATTAATTTCAATTTTCTTGGTAACGTAGTCTGCGCATGCAAACTCTATGAGGTAACTGTGACCTAGAGGCAGTTCAAATTCAAACTTACCATTACCGGCAGTGGTGTATGAATCGAATGCCGATCCATTCTGCTTGATAGACACGGTTACGGCAGACATCTTTTTGTTCGTATCCGTGTCTTTCACGGCACCATGAATATCAAGGATACCATCTTGTGCCTGAGTCACTAACGGGGTGATCAGGAACAGACTGAACAGTGTGGCGAGTAGAAATACGAATGAACTTCTCTTTCCTTGCATGCAAATAAGACTTGGGTGGTCTTTACCTATTTAACGTAAAAATAGTCAAAAAGATATGGGTCGACCTTTTTGGGCTTCTGATTAACAATCCTTCGAAATCCTCATCTTGCAATCTGTACACCTCATTTTATGAAAAGTTCATTCAGTTTCTGGGAGCGAGAAAGCTTCTTCAAAGGGTTCGATAGTGTGATTATTGGCGGCGGTATTGTTGGTCTCAATTGTGCGCTAGCGCGGAAGCGTGAACACCCTCAAGAACGTGTGATCGTCATTGAAAGAAGCTACTTAGGACTGGGTGGATCTACCCGAAATGCCGGGTTTGCATGTTTTGGGAGTCCTTCAGAAATTCTTGCTGACCTCGACAAAATGAAGCGCGAAGAAGTGATCTCGCTCATTCAAAAACGTTGGCAAGGTTTGGGAAGACTGCGCTCCATCATCGGTGATGAAGCACTCGAATACCAGCAGACAGGAAGTGTTGAGCTCTTCACGACTTCCCAACAAGCGTTAGAATCGAAGTGTCATCAACACATCACTGACCTCAACGATTTATTAGAAGAAGCCATCGGACATCGTCCCTATTCCGCGCTAGCGAAAGAAAAATTAAGCGCCGAATACAATTTTCAGGGATTTACCTCAGGTATCGATAACAACTTAGAAGGCTCAATTCATACCGGAAAGATGTTCAACCGACTACTCCATCTGGCTAAACAAGCAGGAGTCGAGGTCATCCATGGAATGGAGGTGCAGTCTATTTCAATTGAGGGTTCTACCCCATCATTCGTCATTGATCAGCAAGAAATAGAGTGCCAACACCTCTTCATCGCAACCAATGGATTTGCAGCCAACTTGCTCCCTTCTACTGAAGTCAAGCCAGCACGAAATTTGGTACTCATCTCTACCCCTGGTGCTGTTCAATGGAACGGCACTTTTCACATGGAAGAAGGTTATGTCTACTTCAGAAATGTTCATGACCGACTACTCATAGGTGGCGCACGCCATCTTGATGAACACTGGGATCAACCAAACCAGCCCACCATTCCAGCAGTTCGTGATTACCTCATCGCTATCGCGGAACAGCACCTTCTCCCCACCTCTTTTAATATTGAAATGGAATGGACCGGCTACCTCGGTGTCGCAGACACCAAGACCACTATTCTCAAACAACTCGCCCCTCACAGCGCCATCGGTGTAAGAATGGGAGGAATGGGCGTTGCCATTGGTAGCTTGGTTGGGGAAGAGTTGGCGGGGATGGTACCTTAACCCGGCGTCCGGCATCCGGCGTCCGAAGGTGCACTCTACCGCGATCTGCGTTCCGCGATCTTAATTCCGGCGTCCGGCGTCCGTAGGTACACGCTACCGCGATCCGCGATCCGCATTCCGCATTCCGCATTCCACAACCCCTCCGTCCACCGTCCACTGTCCACGGTCCACCCCAAAGGATGAAACCTTCACCGCCATTTCCCGTATCTGGTAGAAGAAAAAACCGCGTCATGCGATACCTACTGTACATACTGGTGTTCCTTTCCACCCTGGTTTGTACCGCACTTAGTGCGCAAACCGACACCACTGTGCAGGAGACTCCAACGCCTCCGGCGTACAGCTCCTCGAAAGGAATTCAACTCAAACCGAGACTCGGGTTGGGTATGGGAACTCTTGTGTTCCTTGGTGATATTGGTCGTGATAACCGAGGGTACCACCCGGGTTCAGCCGATTTGGCTTACACCTTGAGTGTGACCAATGAGCTCACGAGTTACCTTGACTTGCGCTTGTATAGCGTATTCGGCACCATCAATATCAATGAATTAACGCATGAACGTGCAATGAATCTCCAGTCTCAAATCAGAACTGGTGGATTTGCACTTTCCTACAATTTTGATCACTTCTTGCCTTCGAAGCGAGACATTGATCCCTTCGTCACGGTCGGGTTTGAAGCATTTGAGTTCTTATCAAAAACAGACCTCTACGATGCCAATGGTTACCGTTACCACTATTGGTCTGACGGAACCATTCGCAGCTTGTCAGAGAATGCCGAGAATGCACAAAACGCGATCATGCTCCAGCGTGATTACGTCTATGAAACAGACCTTCGTGAGTTGAATCTCGATGGCAATGGACGCTACCTCGAACGTAGCTTCGCAATTCCGGTGGGAGCGGGAATTCAATTCAAGATGACAGATCGATTCCGAGCGAGGATGGCCTTTACTTACTCTTTCGGGATGACCGATTTGGTTGACAACATGACGGCAGAGAGTACAGGTGTGCGTCAGGGTGATCAACGCAATGATCGCTTTATGTTTACTTCAGTATCATTGAACTACGATCTGAACCCAATGCAAATCAAGAAAGAGCAGTTTGATCCACTCATCATGGATGAGAATGGAAACTTCCTTGCCAATCTTGAAGACACGGACAAAGATGGAGTTCCAGATGTAGGCGACAAATGTCCAGGCACTCCAGAAGGTGTTGAAGTAGACCGTGACGGTTGTCCGGTTGATTCAGACAACGATGGATTCCCTGATTATCGAGATGCAGAACCAAACTCACCGCACGCTTATGTAGACGGTGAAGGGGTGGCCATGATCGATGATGATATTTATGACCGTTACCTCATGTGGCACGATTCAATCGCATGGAAAGGAACGGATCCATTGACAGAAAACTTCGCTAAGGTCATGAGCGACCCAAGTCAAGGTGGAGATAAAGTTTATGGCGTTCGCATTGCTCGTTCAGAAGTGGAAGCTATGACACAGGATGAAATCAATTTGCTGATGTCATTCAAAGACGTCCACGAGATTGTTGGGCCTGATGGCGAATACTTCGTTATTGGTAGCTTCAGTGAATTGCCACTCGCTATTCAACGAAAACTACAACTCGCGTCAGATGGCATCGAGACCAACCTTGTACAATCTGGAGAACAGGGAGAATATGAAGATGTCACTCCTTCAGACGAAATGATGGCTCAGGCTGAAGAAGATTTCGCCGCTGAACTAGCGAGCGAATTGGATGGAGACCTTGGTTTGCACTACCGTGTTCAGGTGGGTGCATTTAGATACAAGTTGAATCAAAACATCTTCGCTGATATGGGCGATGTGATCGCTGTGAAAGGAGGCGACAAGCTTACCCGCTACATGACCCGTAGCTATGATAGCATGGAAGAAGCAGCCAACCGAAGAGTTGAGCTTCTTCTCATGGGCTTTGACGGTGCATTCATTACCGCCTACGAAGGTGGAGATCGTATCACCCTTTCAGATGCAGGAATGACTGTAGTTGATGAATCAAAAGACGTTACGGTTGATGTGGAGAACAACTCCATCGACGTTTCAAAGGTGAAGTACGTTGTTCAGCTGGGAAGCTTCGAGGGAGATATTCCAACTGAGACACTTGATAAGCTCTTAGGATTCGGAAACGTAAAACCACGTCGCGAAGCTGATGGTAAGACATACTTCCTCAGCGCCCCTTGTGAAGACCTTCAAGAGGCCAATGCACTTCTCGATAAGGCTCTTGCTCTTGGGATCAATTCAGCCACACTCGTAGGTGAATTCAACCACAAGTTGATCACAGTAGACGAGGCTATGAAGATGAAGGGCGATAACGATACCCAAGTTTACTTAGAAGATTGATGGATCTCAGCAATGGCGGCAGCAACGCGCTGTCCGTCTATTGCTGCAGATACAATTCCTCCAGCATACCCTGCGCCTTCTCCACAAGGGAATAGGCCAGTGACTTCTGGATGCTCCAGAGTTTGCTCTTCTCTCGGAATGCGCACAGGACTTGAGGTTCTACTCTCCGGACCAACTAAGATGGCATCATTGGTCATGAAACCCTTCATTCGTTTTCCAAACTCCTTGAACCCCTCTGCTAATCGATCAGCAATGAAAGCTGGAAGAACTTCACGCAAATTCACCGAGACCACTCCTGGCTGATAAGAACAATCTGGAAGGTCTTTACTCTTCTTTCCTTCAATAAAATCGATCAAGCGTTGCGCTGGTGCCAACTGTTTTCCTCCGGCAACATCGCAGCAAGCTTTTTCTACCGATGCCTGAAATTCCAGCGCACCAAGGTCTCCCAAGTATCCAAGCGCTTCAATTTCTTCTGGTTCTACACTCACCACCATTCCCGAGTTAGCGTAGGGATTGTTTCGCTTAGAAGGTGACCAACCGTTGGTTACGACTTCTCCATCTGCTGTTGCACATGGAGCAATGATCCCCCCTGGACACATACAGAAAGAGTAAACTCCTTTGCCATCGATTTGGCAAACCAAAGAGTATGATGCTGGAGGAAGTACCTCTCCTCTATCGCGTTTGTACTGAATGCGATCAATTAAAGGTTGAGGGTGTTCAATGCGCACTCCCAATGCAAATGTCTTGGCTTCAATTTTCCATCCATTGCGATGGAACATGTGAAAAATGTCTCGCGCTGAATGTCCAGTCGCTACAATCACTTGACTCGCCGTCATCAACGTCTGATTGACTTTTAGCGCGGTAACTTTCCCGTCTTCTACCACTATATCTTCTACACGAGTATCGAAATGAATCTCTCCCCCAGAAGCGAGGATCTGCTCTCGCATATTCTCAATAATCTTCGGCAGCTTATTCGTTCCAATATGTGGATGTGCATCAACTAGGACGTCATGATCAGCACCGTGTGACACCAAAGTCCTCAAGACATCTTTTATGCTACCTCTTTTTCCTGAACGCGTGTAGAGCTTGCCATCAGAGTAAGTTCCAGCCCCTCCTTCACCAAAACAGTAGTTAGAATCTGGATCAACCTTCTGTTCTCGAATGATCTTCACCAAATCTCGACGGCGTTCACGAACAGGCTTTCCCCGTTCCAAGATGATTGGCTTAAAGCCCAGCTCAATCAAGCGCAACGCGGCGAACATCCCTGCAGGTCCCATTCCGATAATGTGTACCTCCTGTGCTTCTGCCACACTTGGGTAGTCTACCTTGAATGTGGGAGCTTCGTATTTCTCTCCATTGGTAAATACATCGAGCAGGAGTTGATACACCGGCTTCTTTCTAGCGTCAATCGAACGCTTCCGAATGTGGACATCAGATACTTCATCTGGTTCAATCCCAAGGCATTCGGCAGCCCGCTTGAATAGCAATGCTTCATTATTCAAATGCTCTGGAGCCAGACGTACGGTGCATTCGCGAGACATGAGGGCAAAACTAGAGAGAAAAGATCAATCCTCCTTTTGCAAGAAATTCGAGGAAGGCGATGTTGATAATTCCAAAAAAGAGAATCCTATTGTTATTCGTAACTTCGCAAGTCTTGACCATTAACATCAACTGCCTTGTTCGCGAAGAGAAGAAAACGTCGTGCTGTAGCCGAGTTCTGGAGCTGGTTTCAACTAAATCAGAAGTTCCTGGAAGAGTTTATCAAATCTGACACCCCAGACATTCAAGTTTACAAAACACTGCTTATCCAACTGGGTAAGGTCAGCGAACACGTGACTCCTATTTTAGAGGTCGGTCAAAAAGTGGCTTACAAACTCAGCATCAATGGTGAAGGCGATCAGCGATCAGCTCAAGACCTCACTCATCTGACTGCTCAGGCACCCGTGCTGAAAGAATGGGAGCTTTCCTTCTATCAATCGAATGGAGAAGAAACAGTATTGCATGCCGAGTCTTCATCGAACAAATCGAATGAGACCAGCGGTTCTGATCGGAACTTTAGTATGCTAGGTGCTTTGATTCCTTCCTTTTCCTAAAACGCGTAGCGAACACTTAAACCTAGAGTGGCTAGGTTTGCGCGTCTATAGTTGTTGCTGTATTCAAAGGATTGCGATCCCACCACTTCACGAGCGTCTGAGGATTGCACGCCAATTTGGGTGTCGTTACTCACGTCAAGGCGAACCATGGTGCGAATAGCTGCGAATATTTGTTCAGAAATAGGGAAAGAACAATGCAATCCAGCATGAACACTTGTTCCTTTCAATTCTATGTTCTCAAGGTTGTACTCAGTCCATTCAAAGCCTTGACTTCTCCTAATATCAACTGTAGTCCCACCACTTGCCGTTTGGTACGATGCTGAGAATCGACTTATTCCGTATGCGATTCCCCAACCTATGGGCGCGTTAAATCGAGAAAAATAGGTTCGAATCTCCACTCCGATATCTTGACCACGAGAATCAACATCTTCTCTCAAATCCCCGAAATCAATCATCCAAGTTTTATATTTCATTCGTCGGTAAAACACTGCCACTTCAGATCTTCTGTTCATGCAATAGGCAGCATCTAGTTCCACAGGTAAAGTAGGACCATCAAGGAGATTAACTCCGTCTGTAGGCGTCCAAGCCCCGGTGACACCAACCGAAAATCGCTTCCCTATATACCCGGTTACTTGACTCTGAGCAGTAGATGCCATGGACAATACCAACACAGACAACGCCACAACCCTAAATAGCCTACTTTTCATTTCTTCACTTTTCATCCTTCTACTATTTAGCGATTAATTGACTCATGCTGTCATGAACAATCCTGGTTACGCCAATATCATTCAGTCTCTGTTGGTAAGTGAAGTTTTGATTTAGCAGACAATCTCCGCTTCGAAGATCAAATGCCATGGTAGGCACTTCTACGGTCCATCTCGGACGAGAAGCTGCAAGAATAGTTAATGGAAGCAATGGGTACAACAGTGCACTGTACACCCATGTCAATGGATCAATATGCTGAGGTTGACGGTAAGACAAGACTCCAGTGAAAACAAAGGCTTCCGTTTCGAAGGTATCTGGATATTCCCATACGTATTCAGCATTCAACGGAATCATAGGGATGTTTCCATGATTGAGTCTTTCGAAGAACCAGTCGTTCAATAGGCTGATTCGATTCATCGTGGTCACATCTAAATCAATCTGATGTTCTGATAGGAGCGTGTGCTTCAGTCCGAACTCATCATTCATTCGCTGGTAAGAAGCGTGGACGCGTTCTTCGTATACCCCAGAGTTGTGGGCATCGCTATCAAAATCCTTGTCGTACTTGTAGAAGAATGGGTTCACAAAGACAGGGTTTTCGAGGTCACGCTGAAGACCTTTTCTCGCCTTTTGTCTATTCTGATTTGCCTTAAAGGTGTACCAATCGTTCTCAAAGAAGTTTTCGCGATCATCGCGCTCTTCTTCTTCTTCTTTAGCACGTTCTTCGAGGCTATTATAAAACGAGACGAAAGCCGAATCAAGCGAAAGCCTCCCGAATAGAGCTAGGTGAAAGTTCTCTTCATTAAGCACGGCAGATTTTGTGCCGGTTGAGTCTTCTGATACTCCTCCACTGCGCTTGGCCTCGCGCTCCGCACGCAGACGTTCTAACTTGGTCATCTCTCGCTCTACTTCTTCTACTTTCTCCTCTTCCTCTTCTTCTCCTTCTTCCTCTTCCTCCTCTTCAGGCTCATCAAAAGCAGATAAGGCCAATGCGTCATCCAACGAAGGACCATTCAAACGGTATTCAATCATGATATCCTCAGTCAGGGTTTTCATGAATTCATCATCTGGGTATTCGTTCATGTAATTATACATGTCGTACGCCGCTAAACTCAAAGCTGCTTCTTCACTGATCTCATCGAAGAAGAATGCCGAAACAGACAGTTCGCCCTGTGCATCGTCGTAATCAAGTCTGCTTGTGTACCACAAATCATGCAGTTTGTACTTCGCCATTCCATAAAGTGACTTAGCTCGGAATCGCTGGATGTCTTTATTATTCCCATAAATGCTTTCCAGCACGCACGTTTCATGGTAAACCTCGGTGTATCGAGCGTCGCCAAGCATCATCTTTAGAGACTCCATTCGTGCTTGGTAGCGAAGGTCATTGAAACGACTTTGGTCAAATTGATAGATCACCCCTTTGTTCGAATTCTCTTCGTAATCCATCAAGTCGTAGAGAGCATCACGACGAGTAGAAAGGTTCGGGTGCGTACTACGCGAATCATCAGCAAGGTCACCGTCAAGATCAATCTCTTTAATAGAATCAGGATACAGGATATCTGGAATACGAAGGTCTCCGTCGAAGTCATTCAAATGGAATGGAACCTCGTCTAAGGGCAAGTAAGAGAATTGCAATACATCCATGGTGTTCACTGCTTCTTCTAAATCATACCCGGCATTCGCAAACAACTCAAAACCTAGTCCGTCAGACTCAAGTTCTAGCTCCTTACTGTAGGCAGAGAGTTCGTCTAGTACTTGTGTATAGATACGATTGCTACGCTTCAGTTTCTGATTTTCGTTTTTGAACGAGTTGACAATGTGGTTACGCTTAACGTGCGTGATTTCGTGGGCGATAATGAAGGCAAGCTGAGCTTCATTCTCGACTTCTGCCACTAGACCCGTAGTGACGAAAATGGCACCAATCTCTGTTGCGAAGGCGTTCGCTTCTGTTTGGCGCATTAAGTAAATCTGGATTCGTTCCTGATCTTCAGGGGTATCCTTTAGCAAATGATCTTTAATCTCATTCAGGTAGTTCGAGATCGGATCGTTGAATAGTACAAATCCACTTCCAAGTAGCGAAGTGGTTGAAAATGTCGAACGTTCAATAAACTTCTCCGTTGAACGACGAAGATTCTCACCGGCAATACCCTCTTGCGCTTCTTCTCGCTTAGCGAGAATTTCTGTGTAGCCCAAGATCAACTCCTCAGGAAGTTCACCACTGGAAACCAGAGGGGTGTATTCAAAACTTTGTTGGGCGTTGGAAGTAAATACGCTTCCTAAGAAAAGAACAAGGCAAAGTGCTCTAGCTATCAGATGTCTCAAGCTCGTAGTTTTTGGTATTTGCAATATAGGGTTTCTACAAGAACGTATTTCTTACCAAAAGCTTTTAACATCTAGAAAAGCCTGATTATAATCAGCTGTTATTCGCTTGTCTTTTTCAAGAATTTTAGAAGTATATCCCTCTCCGAAACTTTACCTTTGATGTAAGATCTATCCTATGAAAAAATTCCTGCGTATTGTCCTGGTAGTCTTCCTTCTGTTGATTGTTGCGATCATTGCTTTACCAATGATCTTCAAAGGTCGAATCCAAGAAGAGGTCATCAATCTTGCGAATGACAATCTCACTGCTGAGCTCGCATTTAATGACGTTTCACTATCACTTATTAGTGACTTCCCGAACCTAACCGTCGATCTCGAAGAGCTTTCCATTACTGGATTAGATGAATTCGAAGGACTTAAGCTGGTTGATGCCAAGCAAATCATCGCTACGGTGGATGTCATGAGCCTTTTCGGAGATACGATTGCCGTCAAAGAAATCTCCCTAATCGATCCTAAAATCAATGTTTTGGTTATGGCCGATGGAAGTGCCAACTATGACATTGCGAAACCGAGTGAGGATTCGGAAAACAGCGAAGATGTTGAGTCTGCAGAAAATGGTGGATTTGGACTTGAGCTCACCTCTTACTCCATTGAAAATGGCAGTATCTCATACGTAGATCATACGTTACCAATGGATATACAAGTGGTTGACCTTGACCACGAAGGAAGTGGAAATTTCTCCGATGTACTATTTACGCTGGCAACGAACACAACCATTGAACAGCTTGACCTTGTTTACGACGGAAGCAGGTACATCAACAGCGCTCCCATTGACCTTAAGGCCGATCTGGAGATTGACAACGCGAAAAGTAAATACACCTTCAAGGAGAACGAGCTAAAAATCAACGAGCTCACACTTCAAGCGGATGGATATGTGGCCATGCCAACAGACGATATCGAGATGGACATCGACTTCGCGGCTCCTGGGGCTGAGATCATCCACCTTTTATCAATGGTACCCGCAGACTTCGCCCATGATTTGGCGGGGGTTCAAGCTGCAGGAAGGATGGATCTCAATGGATTTATTCGCGGGATACTCAGTGATACCTCTATGCCAGGGTTTGGATTGAATTTGAGTGTAGCAGATGGAAGCTTCAACTACCCTGATATGCCACAAGGTGTAGAAAACATTGTCATCGATGCTGTCATTGATGCCACTCAAGGGATTGATCACGACGCACTCACCGTTGACATCAACCAATTCTACATGGAAATGGCCAATAATCCTGTAGACCTTAAGCTTCATGTGGCCAACCCGTATACTGATCCATTGGTCGATTGCGATGTAAAGGCAAAAGTCAATTTCGAATCCTTAAGCGAGGTTATTCCATTGGAAGAAGGTGATGAACTTACAGGTTCTATTAACGCTGATGTCCAACTCAAAGGACGTATGTCTGCCATTGAGGAAGAGCGATACAACGATTTCACCGCTGCAGGAGAAATGGTCTTTTTAGATCTCACCTATTCCAGCGATAGCTTGCCATACGACATGGATATTAGAAGCGCCTATTTCAACTTCTCGCCGCAACATATTGAGTTAAGTGGCTTCAACGCCATGGTGGGAAAAACAGACATAAAGGCCGAAGGTCTGATCACCAATTACCTTGATTATGCGCTTCGTGACTCTATGCTCACCGGAAATTTTGACGTCCGTTCCGGCATGATGGATCTGAATGAATTCATGAGTGAAGAAACGGAAGAATTAGAATCAGAATCAGAAGGAGAAGGAGAAGGAGAGTCAGAGGTTGGAAAGATTGAGTTACCTGGGAATATTGATTTTGAATTGGATCTCGCCTTTGACAATGTACTGTATGACGACATCGAGATTTCGAATGGTTCTGGGAAAATGAAACTGCGGGACCAAGTAGCTTACATGTCTGGAGTTGAGCTCGACATGCTAGGAGGAAGCGTCGTGCTCGATGGAAGTTATGATTCAAAGCCAGCGGATGCTCTTTTGAACATGGACTTCGGTATCCAAAACTTCAACATCAAGGAGACCGCAGAGGCCTTTGGAACCATCGAGAAACTCGCTCCCATCGCTAAGAGCTGCCTCGGAAGCTTTAGTACCAACATGCACCTGGATTGTGCGTTGAATGCAGCCATGGAACCTATTGAAGAATCCATCAATGGAGGCGGAGGTATGCAAACGGCCAGTGTTTACGTGGAAAAATTCGAACCACTTAATAAGGTCGCCGGCGAATTGGGAATCGATCGTTTGGCAAAACAGACCATTGATGATGTCAACATCTCCTACCGTTTCGAAAACGGACGTGTTTTCGTTGATCCATTTACGATCAAACTTGAAGGAATTCCAACAGAGATTGAAGGTAGTATGAGCTTCTCACAGGAACTTGATTACCGCATGAAAATGGATGTCCCTGCGGATAAATTACCCGGAAACCTGGGGAGTCAAGCGTCAAATCTTCTGCAATCGATCAATGACAAAGTGGGCAGTAATATCAACGTGGGCACCACCATTCCAGTCAGCATGAAGATTACCGGAACCATGGACAAACCAAAGGTTGCAGGGAATTACGGCGATTTAATCCAAGAGCAAAAGGAAGAGATCAAAGAACAGGTGATTGAAGCAGTGGAGGAAGCTGTCGAAGAGCAAATTGACAATGCAAAGGAAGAAGCTATTGCCAAGGCCAAAGAAGAAGCAGACCAGTTGATGGCTGATGCACAAGCCCAAGCTGATCAGCTCTTATCCGATGCCAAAAAAACCGCTGACGAACTCAAGGCAAAAGCATACGAAGAGGCACAAAAAGTAGAAGACAGTGCAAAAAATCCTTTCGAAAAGGCGGCTAAAAAGCTCGCGGCAGATAAATTGCGCCAAGAAGCTGACAATGTACATGCGAAAGCTATAGTAGAAGCCCAGAAGAAAGCAGATGAAATTCTACAAAAAGCCCAAGAGCAAGCAGATGCAAAAATTGCAGCTGCTGAAGCACAGTAATGGCACCAATCTTGCGTTTGTATTTGAGATGATGAGAGCAACACTTTTCCTGGTACTATCCTTTTTCCTCTTCACAACCGGAGTTTCCGGACAAGATGAATGCGATTATGAACCCGGACCGAAAGTCCAGAAGCTGATTGAAAAGTCACAGGACAAAAAGAAGTACGACAGTGATAAGCGACGAGGTTTCATGGAAGAAGCCTTAGAAGAAGACGAGAATTGTCTGCCCTGTCTAATGCGTTTGGGAGAATCGGCTTTTAAGATCGCTAAACGCGGAAACGCAAGCTTTGGTCAAGCTGAATCATATTTCGAAAGAGTAAAAGAACGCTGTGATGAATACCACAGTGAACTTTGGTACTTCCTTGGAGCGATTTACTACGCCGAACAGCGCTATGAAGAGGCCCTGGATGCCTTTGACAGATTCATTCACTTCCCTGACGATGACCCCTCGAAATTTGATCGTGATTACGACAAGAAATACGAGGAAGTGCAAGGAGCCCTGCCGTATGTTCAGTTCTACAACGATTATTACAGAAACGATGGAGAACTCGACATTATGACCGTTGATGGCGTTTCTTCGGTAAATGACGATTACCTCCCTGCCCTATCGCCAGATGGCGAAATCATGTTCTACACACGGAAGTTCATGAAAAAGGCAAAAGGTGATCTTGTGAGTCGTCAAGTGGAAGAATTCACCTGGAGTCACCGAACGAACATCAATGCTGATTTTGACGGTGGTGATGCGCTACCTCAACCCTTTAACATGGGAGATAACTACGGAGGTGCAAGTATCTCGGTTGACAACCGTGAATTGTACATTGCGAAGCGAAATCCTGCTCCAGGGAACCCAGAAAACATTGACATTTTCAGAACTCGATACGAGTATACATTTGATGAAACCCAAGGTAAAAATGTCTACAAATGGGCACCGCTAGAAGACTTGGGAGAAAACATCAACACCGAAAGCGGTTGGGAAAGTCAGCCGTCATTAAGTGGTGATGGAAAGACCCTCTACTTCGCCACAGTGAGAGCCGATAGTAAACCTGATCGCAACGGGAACCCTTCCACCGATATCTACTACAGCTCTCGTATGCCAGACGGTTCTTGGGGACCCGCGAAACCAATCAAAGGTGAGATAAACACAGAGTACAACGACAAAGCTCCTTTCATGCACTCAGATAGTCATACGCTCTACTTTGCCAGCGATCGTAAACCGAGCGGTGGTGGTTATGACATCTGGTACACACGTCAACAAGACGATGGAAGCTGGTCTTCACCAAGAAACATTGGCGCCCCGATCAACTCTGACGACGATGAGCATGGGATGATTGTGAGTTCAGACGGTGAAGAAGCCTACTTTGCTTCCCGAAGAATGAGAGGTTCACGAGGTCTCGATATCTACTCCTTCCCGCTTCCTGAAGACGCGCGTCCTGAAAAAGTAGTCATCCTTAAAGGAAAGGTCGAAGATGAAAACGGGGGAGTTCCAGAAGATGCCCGCATCGAAATCAACTACGTACAAAGCAAAGAAGTTGATGTGGTGGAAGTCAATAAAGACGACGGTGCCTACGCTACCATTGTCAATGTTGATCGTGCCGAGGATGTTTTGGTACAGGTAAAGGCCAAAGACGCCGCGTTCAACACCCACATCGTGGTTGATCAAGACGAACCGATTCCGCCAAGCGTAGTGAAGTTGGAAGTTAAAACAGAAGAAGTGAAGCGCTCCAAGCCCTTCATCATTCCTGATATTTTCTACGCCACGAATAGCTCAGACATCAACCGCGGATCTAAACTGGTTCTTGACTCCTTTGCGCAGTACCTGATTGAGAATCCGAACATCTCAATTGAGATTGGCGGACACACCGACGATCGAGGTGGGGATGCTGATAACCTCGCACTTTCCATGGATCGTGCCTTTGAGGTCAAAGGATACTTAGAATCGAAAGGAGTTCCAGGGAAAAGAATCTCAGCCCAAGGTTATGGAGAGACCCGTCCGATTGAAGACAATTCAACCGAAGAAGGGCGCGCGAAGAACCGAAGAACCGAATTCACCATTACCCGCATGTAATTCCTGCGATTCCTCAGGTTTCAGGAAAGTTCATTGTTCTATATTTGCCGCAAATCTTTTGCGACGAAAATGAAAAAGTTACTCTTTATCGCGTTGGCTGCAGGACTATACGCTTGCGGCGGATCGCACGACCATGACGGTCATGACCACGGTGATCACGCAGATCACAACCACGAACAAGAAACAATGGAAGAAACACCAGCCATGGCAGTTGCTATGTACGGTGCAGACTTCGATACAACTGGCGCTGCTGGTGTTGCTATGATGGCATCAAACGTTGAAGCTGGAAACACGAACGGTGTTTACAAGGCAAAAATCGTTGAGAGCTGCCAGAAAATGGGATGCTGGATGTCAGTAGAAGATGCTGAAGGACAGCCAATGATGGTATACATGGGTGACCATGAGTTCTTTGTACCGAAGACAGGTGTTGACGGGCTTGACTGCTACATCGCAGGAAATGCTTACTACGACACACTTTCTGTAGACTTTCAAAAGCACCTTCTAGAAGATGCCAATGCTCCTCAAGAAGAGATCGATGCGATCACAGAAGAGAAGTACGAAATGGCATTTACTGCTACTGGTGTAGTGATTGAAGGATACGAAGCTCCAGCTGAGATGGAAGGAGACCATGATCATGAGCATGACCATGATGGTGAGAGCCATGAGCATGACCACGATCACGAAGGTGACCACGACCATGACCACGAAGGAGAAGCAGCTTCTCACTAAGCTGAACACAATATTTCGAAAAAGGGCTGCCTGTTAGGTAGCCTTTTTTATTGCCCTTATCTCAAGGTTTTTGCGGTGTAATAACGTCCACAGAATAGCGTTGATAAATAAGCGACCACGAAACCTGCAAGCATCGCTGTATCGCTACCTTTAAACGTTCTGTGAACTATAGTTTTAGGAACACTGTACCGCGTTGGTACAGTAGTTGCCTATGTATTGAAAACCAACGCCTCATGCGCAAGAATCCATCCATCGGGATACTGACTGTCGCTCTGCTTTTTAGTATGACATCCTTCGCTCAGAAGACGGCTACTTACGTAGCACCTGATCGAATGTACCGGGATGCTGTAGATCTCTTCGACAAGGAGAAATACGCAGCGGCTCAAGATAAATTTGAGCAATACATTGCAGACGATCCGAATGAACATTCTGAACGTTCAATCAATGCAGAGTACTATGCCGGTCTTTGTGCGATGTATCTCTTTCATAAAGATGCTGAGTACCGCCTCGAAACTTTCGTAGCTGATCACCCTGAGAGTCCTTGGGTTCGTCAGGTGTACTACGAGCTCGCGAGCTATAACTATCGTCGAAAGCGCTACAAAAAGGCCTTGGACTGGTTTGAGCAAACTGATCCTCGTGTACTTCCGGCAAGTAAGCAAACGGAATTCAAGTTCAAGCGCGGACATTCTTACTTCGAGCAAAAACAGCTCGAGGCAGCGCGTCAAGATTTCTATGAGGTGAAAGACACAGAAGGAGACTTTGGTGTTCCAGCAACCTACTACTACAGCCACATTGTATACAAGCAAGGTGATTACGAAACGGCACTCGATGGCTTCAAGAAGTTGGAGAAGGATCCGAACTTCGCGCCGATCGTTCCATACTACATCACACAGATTTTGTACAAGCAAGGGAGATACGATGAAGTATTGACCTACGCTCCTACTTTCCTTGATTCTTCGAACGTATCGAATACCAAGAGACTTCCAGAAATCTCTCGACTGATCGGAGATTCTTACTACCGTGAATCACAGTATGAAGAAGCCATTCCTTACCTAGAGTTATATCACAATGAGATTAACAAGAAGGACAAAAGCCGAGAGGATTTCTTCCAGATGGGTTACTGCTTCTATCAGACAGGGAAATTCCAAGAAGCGCTAGAGTACTTGAATGAATCGTCGAAAGAAGATGACGAACTCGGACAAAGCTCGATCTACCATATGGCGGATTGTTACTTGAAGCTTGATCAAAAGCCTTACGCTCGAACGGCATTCCGCGAAGCGTCAGAAATGAATCACAACTTCGAGATTAAAGAAGACGCCCTATTCAACTACGCGAAACTCGCATTTGAGCTTTCGTACAACCCATTTGACGAGGCCATCACGGCCTTTGAATCCTACTTGGTTGAATATCCTGAGTCTCCTCGTCGTGAAGAGGCTTACGAGTTCTTATTGAACGTTTACATGAAGACTAAGGCGTATGCTAAGGCGCTAGAGTCGCTTGATCGAATTGAAAACAAAGACACGCGAACAAAAGAAGCTTACCAAGTAGTAGCCTTCAATCAGGGCGTGGAACTTTTCAAAGCAGGTAACTACACCCAAGCGGAGTCATTCTTCTCGAAGGTGAACACCTATCCTGTGAATGCAGCGCTGACCGCTGAAGCTATGTTTTGGCTTGCAGAAATTGCATACAATGAAAAGGCGTACACAAAAGCTACTGGTCTATATAATCAGTTCTTGAAGGAGCCTGGAGGATACCAAAGTCCGTATTACAACGAAGCGAATTACGGTGCCGGTTACAGCCTTTTCAATCAGCGCAAATACGTATCCGCTGCTTCTTCTTTCAGAAAATACGTCGACCAATTCAAAGGCGATGATATGAAGCGTAAGAATGACGCTTTGCTTCGTGTGGGTGATTGCTATTACGTTAACAAGCAGTACGACTTGGCTATTGAATACTATGATCGCGCTATCGCGGAAGCTCAGTTTAATGAAGACTATGCCATGTATCAGAAAGCCATCTGTTACGGCTTGAAAGACGACAATGGAAGCGAGATCGCAACCTTGAAGAAAATCATCGATACGCAGACTGATTCTAAATTCACAGAAGCAGCGAAGTACCAACTCGGAAAGAGCTACCTAGAAGCTAACAATCCAGGAGAAGCCCGCTTTTGGTTTGAGAACATTCTTCAGGAACACCCGAACAGTGCTTACGTGAAGAATAGTCTACTGGATTTATGTCTTGTTTATCTCAAGCTGGGTAACAATCAGAAAGTGGTTGAGCTTTGGAATCAAATCAAGACCACCTATCCGAATGATGAGGTGACTATTGATGCATTCAACTTGGTGGAGAATATCCTACTTGAAGAAGGTTTGATGGACGAGCTTCCTGACAACCTTGGTTTGACAGATGCTGACATTGAGAAGAAAATATACAATGCCGCGGCAGACTTCGCCATTTCTGGCGATTGTGCCACAGCGATCTCAAAACTTGAAGAGTACTTGAGAAAGTACCAGCCTGGTATCTACGCCACACCTGCGAATTACTATATCGCGAGCTGCTACTTCGAGCAAGGGAATACTGAACAGGCATTGAACAGTTACAACTATGTCATCACTCAACCGGTGAGTGACTTTACCGAAGAATCACTCATTGCTGCAGCAACGATTAATTACAACAATCGCAACTATCAGCAAGCGTTGAACCACTACATCGAACTTGAAGGCGTCGCTTCACTCGAGAAAAACGAACTCGAAGCTCAGATTGGTCAAATGCGCTGTCACTACCTACTCGGACAAGTTGACTACGCTCTGCAATATGCTGAGAAAGTGATCCTGAATGAAGGAACACCAGATGAGATTCTCACTACGGCTCACCTATGGAAAGGACGCATCCTTCAGGAGCAAGGGAAGTTTGACGAAGCATACTACGACTATGTAGAAGTAGTGAAACGTGGAGGCAAACAAGGAGCCGAAGCGAAGTTCCATATGGCTGAAATCGCTTACGCGAAAGAAGCATATAAAGCAGCGGAAACAGAGATTTTTGAATTGATCGAAAACTTCTCCGCCTACGCGGAATGGAAGTTCAAAGGCTTCCTCCTTTTATCAGATGTCTACATCGGTTTGGAAGATCTATTCCAGGCTAGAGTGACACTCGAAACCATCCTAGACAATGTCTCTGAGAGCTGGGTTGTCATGGAGGCAGAGAATAAACTACAAGCCCTCGAAGCACTGGAGAACCAGGAAACCCGAGGAGCTGAAGAACCGGAAGAAGAAATTGAGATCGATCTCAATGAAGACAATAAATAATACGGCCATGAAGAAGTATATCACATATAGCCTCACCGTTGCTCTAGCCATCATTTGTGGAACAGGAGCCTGGGCTCAAGAAGATACCTTGAGCATGGACGTTACCTTCACGGGTACTCAAGAACTCTTTTTGAAGAATGCTGCCAAGCAACAAGCTTGGCCAAAAATCAAAGAATCAGTTGTAGAGATTCCATCGATCAAGTACACCTTGATTCCGAATAAACAGCAAGTTTCAATTCAACCGAAATTGATCGAACCTGCAAAGGTCTTGGTAGAACCGAAGTTGACAAAACTGTACAAAGGACATGTCCGCGCTGGGTTTGGTTTGTATACCACCCCCCTTCTTGATCTCCACTACATGGATGGGCGTTCGCGAAACGGAGTGTGGGGAGTGAACTACTACCACTTAAGCAGTGCTGGTGGGGTTGCTCTTGAAGACTCGATTCCAGATAGTTTCTCAACGAACTCGGTGCGTCTTTGGGGACGTAAATTCCTGAAGAAGCACGCTATTGAGGGAGCTTTCGAATGGGACCGTGACGTCGTGAACTACTACGGCTTCGATCCTTACCTGAACTGGGATGCAGATATCTCCGACACGAAACAGCGATTCAATAACATTCAGGGAGATCTCCAATTGATTAGCTACCATCGTGATTCAAGTAAAGTGAATTACCACGGTGGTATCAAGTTCCGCAACTTCAGAGATTTGGATGACGGCGTGGAAAACAACGTAGATGTCAGCACGCACCTCAGAACTACAAAAGGAACTGAAACTTACCACGGCGATATCTCGATCAATTACAACGACTACACCTTTACGAATCTGAACGATAGTACGGAAGGCAACCAAGATCAGGTACTGATCCAGGTGGCACCACAAATTCAGACACGTATTGGGAATTTCATGGTGAACGTTGGTGCTGGTATTTGGATCGATGCGCAGAGTGAACGTCCTTTCCACTTCTACCCTCTTGCTGAGGCGAGCTACAGCTTGCTGGATGACCTTTTCATTCCTTATGTTGGGGTTCAAGGACGAGTAGAACAGAACACCTACCGCAGCATCACAGATGACAACCCATTCGTATTGAATGATATTGAAATCAAGAATACGAACCGTCGTCTCGAACTCTTTGGAGGAATTCGCGGAACACTGTCATCAACAACGAGCTTCAATGCGCGACTATCGACAACACGTTTCGAAGACTTTATGTACTTCGTGAATGATTCAACCTACAGCCCAGGATCACGTTTCTTCACGCTGTACGACGATCTCACTGTATTCAACCTTCGTGGAGAAGTAAGTATCAACAATGGTGAAAAGCTTCACATGCAATTACGAGGAGATTACTTCTTGTACAGCACTGGGGAAGAAGAGCACCCATGGTACCAGCCAACAACGCGCGTTACAGTGACGACTTCATACAATTTGGCAGATAAACTGGTATTGAATCTCGATATCTTCACTGAAGGACAGCGTAAGGCGAAGTCGCTTGTACAACATCAAGATGGCACGCTTGAAACTGACGGCAGCTACACCGTTGATTTGAAAGGATACGCTGATGTGAACCTTGGCGTTGAATACCGTTACTCGAAGCGCTTGAGTGCATGGGTACGATTCAACAATATGTTCGCCGCACGATACCAGCAATGGTCTCCGTACAACGTACAGCGATTCAACGCGATGCTCGGAGCGAGCTATTCATTCTAATTAGAGATAACTGCGGATAAGTTCCGCTAGGACTAAAGGCTTAAAAGGCTTGGTGATGATCTTGTTCATTCCAACCTCGTAGGCCTTTTGTTCTGTACGGTCTGAAACATCCGCAGTCAATCCAAGGATTGGAAGATCATCATAGGCACCGTGATTTCTGAGGTGCTGGGTTGCCTCGAATCCATCCATGAAGGGCATTTGGATATCCATTAAGACGATTCCAGGTGTGTGTTTAGTGATTTCCTCTACAGCTTCTTTTCCGTTGCTTGCTGAGCGTGTTTTAGCTCCCCACTGTTTCAGAAAGGCTTCAGCCACTTTGAGATTAATCTCGTTGTCGTCAACGATGAGAATATCAACTCCCTGTAGGTCATACTTATGCGACTGCTGATCGGCAGGTACACTCAGTTCTTGATTAGAAATCTTGTAAGGAATGCGTACTGTGAAGACAGCCCCCATTCCTACTTCACTTTCCACTTCGATATTCCCCCCTTGAAGCTCTACCAATCGCTTTGTGATCGAAAGCCCCAATCCTGTTCCTCCTTCGGGACGATAGACATTCCTATTCACCTGTTCAAAGGCATCAAAAATGGAATCTAAATCTTCTGGTGGAATTCCCTCGCCAGTGTCAGAAACAACCATGCGTATCAGAGCCGTTTCCTCTGTTGAATATTCAATTCCAATACTCAGGCCAACCGAGCCTCGGTGAGTGAATTTAAGGGCGTTGTTGAGCAGGTTATTCAAAATCTGCTGCAAACGAAGCTCGTCACCGATGACAACAAGATCTTCAGGGAAATCAATGTGACAGGCACAGTCAATTCCTTTTTCCATTGCTTTAGGCCCGTGAGTTGCCTTGATATTCTGAACCTGGTCAAGCAGTTTAAATGGAAGTGATTTAAAGGCGAATCGCTCCGCCTCAATTTTCTCGAAATCGAGAATATCGTTCACTAGACCTAAGAGGTTATTTGCACTGAAATCGATCATAGAAATGAACTCTTTCTGCTTCTCGTTGAGTTCCGTTGACTGCATCAATCGCGCAAGAGAAACCACTGCGTGAATGGGTGTGCGAATCTCATGACTCATCACCGACAAAAACTCGTCTTTGGCCTTGTTTGCTTTCTCAGCTTGTTGCTTTGCCTCTTGGAGATCGGTTACATCCGTTGCATAAACATTCACGACTCTTCGTTCCGCAACAGGAACTAAGATGACCTGATACTGCTTCTCCCCTGCGGTAATCACCGTTTCTTTTCTGTCTTTCTCGTCAATAGAGTTTTTAACTAACGACTTGACCTTATCAAACTGACTTGGGTCATCTGAAACCAATATGGCTTCGAGAAGTTGTTTCGACTCATCATTGGCAAGTAGAAGCTCGCCATCATAGCTAATCTTGAAAACGGGGTTCGGGTTCTCAGTGTGAAGTCTGGCGTTTTCTCGGTTTTCTTCCTCCACCAAACTGCGTGCAATTTTCTGCGCTGAAATGATCGCAATGTTGCGCACCACACGTTCATGATGTGAAGTAAAGAAACCAGGGTCGGGATGTTCGCTATCAATAACCCCAATGACCCTTCCTTCAGAAATAATCGGAACTGCCAATTCAGAAGCACGCGCAACATCGTCAACGATGTAACGTGCGTCTTCGCTTACATCATGAATCAGTTCTGCCTCGCCTGATAAAGCAACAGAGCCAACAATACCTTTTCCGAGGGGAATTTCGATCGGCTGAAAGACCTTTCGATAATCTTGCCGCTTGTTTCCGAATGCCGCCTTCTGAACAAGCATCCCGCGTTGTTCATCTACAATGTAGAGCACACAGTCAACGAAGCCCAAACGGTGTACACAGTTCTCCGCAATGTCCCATAAAACATCATCAACAGTATTCTGCTGAAATATAGACGCTGCGAAATACTCAATTACCTCTAAGTGCTCCTCAAGTTGTTCGGCCGAATGCTTTATCTCACGATGTGGCATAGCGCTTCGAAAATAGGCAAAATGACCTTGGATTTGCCATTTTTTTCAAGAGTTACTCCACTATCAGACACTGACTTACACACAAGCGTGGAAAAGTGTGCCAAAAATGTTGAAAAATGCTAGAATTGACGCGGCTTTGAGCCTGATTTGGGGTCAAAAATTCGTATCTTTGAAAGATGTCTGAAACCTAGGAATAACAAAGGTTCCAGGTCGATTTTAGAGAAACAGAAAACGTTAGAAATGAGCGAAGAGAATCAGAAGCAATATAGCGCTGATAGTATCCAGTCGTTAGAGGGAATGGAACACGTGCGTAAACGTCCTTCAATGTACATTGGAGATGTTGGCGTTCGAGGTCTTCACCACTTGGTTTATGAGGTGGTAGATAACTCTATCGATGAGGCCCTTGCCGGGCACTGTGATACGATCACTGTGACCATTCATGAAGGAAATTCGATCACGGTTACTGATAACGGACGTGGTATCCCGGTGGATATTCACAAGAAGGAAGGTGTTTCTGCCCTCGAGGTAGTAATGACTAAGATTGGTGCCGGTGGTAAGTTCGATAAGGGCTCATACAAGGTTTCAGGTGGTCTCCACGGTGTGGGGGTTTCATGTGTGAATGCACTTTCTACAGCGCTACGCGCCGAAGTGCATCGCGATGGAAAAATCTGGGAGCAAGAGTATTCGATTGGAAAAGCAAAGTATCCAGCGCGTGAAATCGGAACAACTGATACCACGGGTACTAAAGTAACTTTCCAGCCAGATGACACCATCTTCGAAGCACTGGAATACAACTACGAGACACTATCAAAGCGTCTGCGCGAGTTGGCTTACCTGAACAAAGGAATCCACCTCACCATTACCGATGAGCGCGAAAAAGACGAAGAAGGAAACTTCATCTCTGAGATTTTCCACTCACAAACAGGATTGGTTGAGTTCGTTCAATACATCGATGAGAACCGTGAGCAGCTAATCGAGGAGGTGATTCACGTTGAAGGTGAAAAGAATGGGGTACCTGTCGAAGTTGCGATGGTGTACAACACTTCATTCAACGAGAATATCCACTCTTACGTAAACAACATTAATACCCATGAAGGTGGTACACACCTCTCAGGTTTCCGTCGTGGATTGACCAATACCCTGAAGAAGTACGCTGAGCAATCAGGAATGCTTGATAAACTCAAGTTCGAGATTGCAGGTGACGACTTCCGTGAAGGATTGACGGCGATTATTTCCGTGAAGGTTGCTGAACCTCAGTTCGAAGGACAGACGAAAACAAAGTTGGGTAACCGTGAAGTTACAGCGTCTGTATCACAGGCGGTGAGCGAAATGGTTTCCAACTACTTGGAAGAGCACCCGAACGATGCGAAGCAGATCGTTCAGAAAGTGATCTTGGCTGCACAAGCACGTCACGCTGCACGCAAGGCGCGTGAAATGGTACAGCGTAAGACAGTCATGAGCGGAAGTGGTCTTCCAGGAAAACTGGCTGACTGTTCTGAAAAAGACCCTACAGTTTGTGAGCTATTCCTTGTCGAGGGAGACTCGGCAGGTGGTACTGCAAAACAAGGACGCGACCGTAACTTCCAGGCAATTATGCCGCTGCGTGGTAAGATCTTGAACGTGGAGAAAGCTATGCACCACAAGATCTTTGATAACGAAGAGATCAAAAACATTTACACGGCACTTGGAGTGACCCTCGGTACTGAGGAAGACAGCAAGGCCTTGAACATGACCAAGCTTCGTTACCACAAGATTGTCATCATGTGTGATGCCGACGTCGATGGTTCACACATCGAAACACTGATCTTGACTTTCTTCTTCCGCCACATGAAAGAGTTGATCGAAAACGGTTACGTATACATCGCTACGCCACCACTTTACTTGGTGAAGAAAGGTGCGAAGCAAGAATACGCCTGGAACGATCAAGAGCGTGATGAGTGGATTGAAAAACTCCGCGGTAGCGGAACAGAAAGTAGCGTGAACATTCAGCGTTACAAGGGTCTTGGAGAGATGAACGCGGAACAACTTTGGGATACAACTATGAACCCAGAGTTCAGAACGCTTCGTCGAGTGACCATCGAAAACGCTGCAGAGTGTGATCACATCTTCTCAATGTTGATGGGTGATGACGTACCACCACGTCGTGCCTTCATCGAAGAGAATGCAAAATACGCGAATATCGACGCGTAATTCGATAAATGATTCACGAAGAAGGGCGGGTTTTCCTGCCCTTTTTCTTTTGCTGTACCTTGCGCCTCCACTATGAAGTCTTTCTACGAAAACAAACACGTCTGGATCACTGGTGCCTCTTCTGGAATCGGAAAAGCACTGACACAGACATTGTCAGCATACGGTGCCCGTCTCATTATCTCATCACGCCGTGAAGAAGCGTTGAAGGAAGTGAGAGAAACATGTGCCTTCCCTGAAAAAATTGGCATTCTCCCCCTTGATTTAGCAGATGGAGATTCACTACCAGAAAAAGCAGCCATCGCCATCGGCATGGCTGGAGGACAGATTGACATCATGGTACACAACGGGGGTATCAGTCAACGTTCCTTGGTAAAAGACACTGACATCTCTGTTGATCGTAAGGTAATGGAGATCGATTATTTCGGGACAGTGGCACTCACAAAGGCACTCCTACCTCACTTTATCGAGAATCAAAGCGGACACTTCGCTGTGGTGACAAGCTTAATGGGAGTCTTCTCTTCTCCGATGAGATCAGGATACTGTGGAGCAAAGCACGCCCTGCATGGATTCTTTGATGCGCTCCGAGCTGAACATCACGAAGACAATATTCACGTTTCGATTATTTGTCCTGGCTTTATTCGCACAGAAATCTCTAAGAACGCACTGGTTGGAGACGGGTCCAAACAAGAGACGATGGACCAAGCTACTGATAAGGGTTTGACCCCTGAACAATGTGCCCAAAGAATGGCTAAAGCCATCAGCAAACGAAAGCCAGAAACTTATATCGGAAAAAAGGAAATTTTGGCAATTTATTTAAAGCGCTGGATGCCAGGTGTATTGCGCCGAATTATAAGGAAAGCAGCAGTCACTTAATCCCTCTTTATTTAGAACAATTCTACGTTAATGTTGTTTCATACCGTAAATTTGCAGCTTAAGCGCAACACGCTACAGAGTCAGATTTATGAGAAACAACTTAACTAACTCTTTACTGTCTCCTTGGCAACGTTTATGGAGACTACTCAACGGCGAGCGAAAACTACTTGGTAAGATATTTCTTATCGCCGCTTTTGGAGGTCTTATTGGTCTCTCCCTTCCCCTCGGAATTCAGGCTATCATCAACTTCATTCAAGCAGGTCGTGTCAGCACCTCTTGGATCGTTCTGATCTCCTTTGTTCTTCTCGGAATCTTCTTTAGTGGCTGGCTTCAAATTAGACAGCAGTGGCTAACGGAATACCTGCAACAAAGAATCTTCAGTAAAGCGAGTATTGAATTCTCTGTACGCCTTCCTAAACTGTTGTTCAGAGAGCTCGAAAAGAGAAACCCTGCCGAGTTGATGAACCGTTTCTTTGACGTCTTAACGTTACAGAAAGGGATCAGCAAGTTGATCATTGACTTTTCTACGGCCGTACTTCAGATCTTCTTTGGATTGATCCTACTCGGCTTGTACCATCCCTTCTTCATCCTCTTCGATTTCGCGCTCATCATCCTCATGTTCTTCCTCTTTAGAATGGCCATGAGACGAGGACTTAACACGAGTATTCAAGAAAGTACTTGGAAATATTCTGTTGTACGATGGCTTGAAGAAGTAGCATTGAACCTCGAGTCGTTTAGAATGACACCTGCCACCACTATGGCAGAAAAGCAAACGGATAATCTAACTGACAAATACCTAGATGCTCGAACAGAGCACTTTAAGGTTCTTGTTCGACACTACATCGCACTCCTCATCTTTAAACTGATCATTGCAGCGGGTCTTCTACTTCTAGGTTCCTTGCTTGTAATCAACAACCAAATTGGGATTGGTCAGTTCGTAGCAGCCGAAATCGTTATCCTCTTGATTAGTTCTTCAGTAGAGAAGGTGATTTTGAATCTTGAGACGGTGTATGATGTCCTCACTGCCCTTGAGAAAGTAGGTTCAGTTACTGATTTGAAACTGGAACAAGGAGGAAGTGTAAAGAACCAATCTTCGAATGCTCCGCTCCTGAAAATGGAGGATGTTATTATCCAAGAAGACAATTACACTTCTCGACTAGAGATTGAAGAACTTCAGATTAATGAAGGTGATCGAGTCTTTATCAGTTATGAGCACCCCTTCTTAGTCCGGACCATGGTGCAGCTAATTACAGCACGTGATTGTAACTTCCAAGGGCATGTCCACTATCGTGGGAAATCGTTGAAGACCTTCAACAAAGACCTGTACCGAATTTCTGTAGGTGAAGTATGGGGGCGTGACACCCTCTTTACTGATACGGTGTTTGAAAACATCCGCATGGGTCGCGATATTCCGGATGAGGCAGTTGACAAGGTCTTGAACGAAATGGGACTCATCAAAGATGTACGATTCCTACCTGAGGGAGAAAACACAATGGTGTTGCCATTCTCAAACCTACTTTCAAATTCACTGACAAAAGGCATTCTCTTAGCCCGCATGGTGGTTGATGAACCAGATATTCTGATCGTCGATGCTGAGCAATTACCATCTGACCCTGTGCGAAAGAAGCAATTGTTGAATTACCTGCTTGATCCATTCCATCCATGGGCTGTAATATTCCTTGGAGAGACGGATCCAGGATCTGAATTCTTCGATTTACGACTAAAATATGACGACGGTGTTCTCCGTAAAGAAAGCTGATAGATTATGCTGAACATTAGTCCAAATACAACACCTGAACGCGAGAAGTACTTGCACTCTAAGAGTCTTGAAAGACTGGAGGGTAAGGGCGAACAGACGAAGTTCCTGCGTATGCTAGGAATCAGCTTCGGTATCCTGGTCATCCTCATGCTTTTGCCTTGGACGCAGAACCTGAATGCTCCTGGAGAGGTAATTTCTCGATTCCCAGATAAAAAGCCGCAGCAGGTCAACTCTCTGATCGATGGCCGTATCAAGAAATGGTACGCATTTGAAGGGCAAAATATCAACGCCGGAGATACGATTGTCACATTGACCGAGGTAAAGCCGGAGTACCTCGATGAGGATCTTATTCCTAGAACGCTGGCTTTGGTTCGTGCGAAGGAAGAAGCCATCGTGCTTTACACCAACAAGCTGGAAGCTCTGGCTAATCAAGAAGTCATCCTAGAAGAGCGTCGTGAGCTGGCTATTCAACAAGCGAAACTCAAAATTCAGCAGTCTATTCAGAAGGTAGCAGCGGACAGTGCGGCAGCTGTTCAGGCTAGAATTGATCGCGATATCGCCAATGAACGTGAGAAACGTGCTTATCAATTATTTGAAGATGGCTTGATTACACAAACGGACCTTGAGTCTCGCATCTTGAAAAAGCAGGAGGCTCAGGCAAAATTTGTCAAGGCTGAGAATACATTAAACACTACACGTCAAGAATTGAGCGTGGCTCGATTAGATGTTCGTAGCAAACGCGCTGAATACAACGATAAGATTGCGAAGAACCAGAGTGACCAAGCTTCAACAGGTGCTGCGAAGCAAGACGCTATCGCGGAAAAGACCAAATTGGAAAACACCCTGGCAAACTACCGCACACGTCAAACAGGCCAAGTGATCCTTGCTCCTCAAGGCGGACGAGTAGTAAGCACAACGCAAGGTGGTGTGGGGGAAATCATCAAGGCAGGAGCTTCTGTCTGCACGATTCAACCACTCGACTTCCAAGAAGCTGCAGAACTCTACGTTAACGCGATGGATGTCCCTTTGATTCATCCAGGAGAAAATGTTCGACTCCAATTTGATGGATGGCCTGCCTTGGTATTCTCAGGCTGGCCTAGTGCCTCTGTGGGAACCTTTGGAGGACAAGTGGTGAGTGTTGATCAGGTAATAAATGCCAAAGGAAAGTACCGCGTGATCATTATCCCTGAAGAAGGAGAATCATGGCCTCGTCCTTTAAGTATTGGATCAGGTGTTTACGGAATGGTACTCTTGAAAGATGTACCTCTCGGATACGAGCTTTGGCGACAAATCAACGGTTTCCCTCCTGAGTTCTACGAAGGGAAAGATGTAGAAGAAAAGAAAGAGGGGGATGAGAAAAAGTAGCGTTGTACTCCTGTTAGTTGGTCTCCTGTCGGCATCATACTTGAATGCTCAGGATAGTCTGATGATCAGTGAACAGCGCTTTCTTCAGCAGTTCCTGACCTCTTACCCTTTGCTTCAAGTGGCTGAGCGCAATGTGGCTATCGCCGAATTGGACGTTGAAAGTGCCCGCGCCGCCTTTGACCCTGTTTGGTATGGCGAATTCGGAAATAAGGTTCTTGAAGGCAAAGATTATTACAGCTACAATCATTCATCCATTGAATGGAACCTCCCTCCTGGATTCCAGCTGCGGGCTGGTACCGACCTAAATCGTGGAGACTTCATTAATCCTGAACGTTTCACTCCTTCAGAGGGTCTCGCTTTCGCGGAATTAAAGGTTCCGCTCGGACAAGGGTTATTGCGAGATGAGTTCAACACTTACCTTCAACGCGCTCGATTGCTCAACGAACGCAGTATTCTAGATCTCGAATTAGCACAGCGAGAATGGCTTATCATTGCCGCTGAAGCATACTGGAGCTGGAAAGCACTCGAAGACGTGGTAGACATGCGTGAGCAGATTACTACCCTTTCTCAACTCCGCTATAAGCAAACCGTTCAGCGCTATAATGGAGGAGCGGCTACGGCCATGGATACGCTTGAAGCCTATAACCAAGTAGTCAAGCGAAAAGTCGAGTTAGTGACTTCACAGGCAGAACTAGAGTTCTGGTACCGCACCGTTGGCGGAATGATTTGGGATCAACAACTCATACCAGCCTATAGACGTGGCGGTGTCCAACCAGACTCAACATGGACTGCCACGCTTTCACAGCAAATCCCAACTAACGATCAGCTGTTGCTCCACCCGAAGATGGGCATGATCCGATTTGATGCTGGTGTAGCTGATCTTGATTTCAGATTAGCTAGAGAAAACCTTCGTCCGAAAATCGACTTCAAAGCACAGGCGCTTTCCGATCCTAGAAACCTGAGCATTTCTAGTAACAGCACCATATTCGGCGTTAGCGCAAAAGTGCCAATCATCAGTAGAAAAGAACGCGCTAAGTTCAACGCCACGAAGATTAAAATGGAACAGGTTAGCTTGAAACTGTCTCAGACAGAACGTGACCTGATGCAAAAGTACGATCAGCTTTCAACCCAAACTTCGTTGCTGAATCAAAGCCTTTCATTAGTAGAAGAAAACGCAGTCAATGCGCGCAAACTACTGTCTATGGAAGAGCAAAAGCTACGTATCGGTGAAAGCACCATCTTCCTCTTAAACCGTCGAGAAAACAGCTACATCGAAGCTGAGTTGAAGCGAATTGAGACACAACTCAAGCTTCGTTCTACAGAATGGAAACTATTGATGTTGACGGAGGAACCTTCGAACGTGGTGTTCTAGGGGTGGTTCGTGGTTCGTGGTTCGTGGTTCGTGGAACGAAAGACTAAGAACTAAGAACTAAATACTAAATACCAATAACCTCCTACTTCTCGTACTCTCTTCCTTTCACGTCAAGCACTGAAGTCTTCTTCTTCAGCGTTCGAAGCGTAATGAAGATGATGAAAGAAACTGGAACAGTGTACATCCAGAATGGATCGATCAAGAAGTCGAGTTCGAAGCGTTCGAAGTCAAGGTAGTTCTTGATGATATCGAGGAAAAGGAAGCTGATAAACACCGCGAAGAATCCGTTGTATTCGCGCTTCAGTACATTCTTCATTGAGAACATCATACCGGCCGCTTCGTAGTTCGAAAAGCGAGGTAGGAATGGTGGAGTCTTTTCCGCCCATTTCTTGTAGCTAGACCCAAACTTGCGAGTCAAGAAAGCTTCTTCGGCGAACATGATGCGCTCGTAGTAGAGCCAGAACATGAGGGTGCAAAGTGCAGTGAACCACCAGTTACCAACGTACATGATGATTCCAACCCACATGAAGAAGTTTCCAAGGTAAAGTGGGTGGCGCACCATAGAGTAGATTCCTTTGGTGTTGAGCACCTCAGCCACTTGTCCTTCTGCGGTATTTCTTCCAGAAGTTCCTTTTGGGGTATATCCTACCGTGAAAGCTCGTACAATCAATCCAAGGAAGCTCACTCCGAGACAAACGAGGATCCATGTCAGGTCGCGGTGATCCATTTGATCATCCCAACCGAACAACATGACGATAAGCGCCATGACATATAATACGAGGGGTAGAAAACTCCTCCAACGGAAGAGCCAGTTTCCGCTCTTCTCAAATTCTTCGACCATTGCCATGCGGCAAAAGTAGGAATTCGAGTGATTGTACTTAACTCAGGGATAAATTATTCGAAGCGTGGTTGATTCCAGACCTTGATCTCGTCTTCTTCAGTGATACCACTTAAGATCTCAACCATGATTCCATCAGACAACCCAAGCTCAACGTCTTTGCGCGTCCAGCCACTGTTTCCATCTGAAACTTCAACGTAAGTATTCTGTTCTTCGTCAAACTGAATGACTGCTTCTGGCACTGCCATCACTTGATCTCTTCTATCCAAGACTACATCCGCGTTAGCGCTATAACCTGCGCGAATGAAATCAGTTGAATCAAGCTTTACAGCTGCCTTAATCTCAAATTGAATCGCACCATTCTCCTCCACTCCTTTTGGTGAAATGTACTCGAGTTCTGCCTTATACGTCTTGTTTTCGATCGCACCAATGGTTAGAATCAACTCCATTCCAGGAGAAAGCTTTTCTACCTCAGATTCATCCAACTTTCCGAGGAAAATCAAATCATCCATGGCCGCCACAGAAGCGATGGTTGTACCGTCATTGAAGTTGTTCGCCTCAATGACTGAGTTTCCTTTCTTAATCGGCACATCAAGGATCATCCCTGAGATCGTCGAACGCACTTTCGTTAGTGTTGCACCGCCAGAACGTTTAGCCACACCTTCGCGCACAATTTGGAGGTTGTCTTGAGCCGCTTTAAATTCTTCGTTCGCTTGTCTGCGAGCAATTTCGAACTGCTGGAAATCAGCTGGGGCAATCACGCCTTTATCGAGCAATTGTTTGTTACGCTCATAGTCCATATCGGCATTATCTAGGGCAATACGTGCTCGTTCCAAACGGTTTTCTGCATTACTCATGCTTACCATGTCTGGAATCACTTTCACCTTCGCCAGAAGATCACCCTCCTCCACAATATCTCCTGCTTGGACGTAGATCTCGCTGATGATTCCACTGATTTGTGGCTTGATTTCAATCTCTTGACGCGGCTGAACTGAACCATTGGCTACCGTTTTCAAAACGATATCGGTTTTCTCAGCTTTCTTGGTGTCAAAGGTTTCAGGACCAGTCGATTCCTTCTCCTTGAGGTAGTACAATGTTCCTCCGGCTCCAGCGAGGATCAAGACCACGAAAGTGATCAGTACGTATAGGCACCCTTTGTTCATGTTGTTAATTGTTTAGTCTGCCCTCAGGGCGTCTACAGGTTTTATACTTACGGCGCGCAGTGCAGGTAGTAAGCCCGCAAATGCCCCCATAATGATCATAAATGCAAGGATCGATACCACGATCACGAGTTTAACGCCAGGGTTCCGGAATGATCCAGACTCCCCAGACATGGAAAGAACTTCAGCTACAATGTCGATCAACAGCACGCCGAAGACCATACCTCCCAATCCGGCGATCGTAGTTAAGAAGATGGTCTCGAGGATGATTTGCTCAATCACCTTCCACGGTGTAGCTCCAAGACCTCTTCGAATCCCAATTTCTTTGGTCCGTTCTTTCACGGTAATCAGCATGATGTTGACGATCCCAATAATACCAGCCAATAACACCAACCCACCGAAGAAGAAACCTACAATATTGAATCCAGTGAAGACCAATTCAATCTCTTCCAGCTCCTCGGCCATCGTCCAGAATCCAAAGGCCCTTGGATCATCTGGGTGGACACTTTTTCTGGCTTTCAATGCTGCGACAACCTCGTCGGCGCCATCATTGGCATTTACTCCCTCCTTAATGAGAATCGATAACCAACCCACGTAATCACCAAAGTGAAAGGCTTTCTGGAAAGTGGTTATTGGAACGAAAATCGACTGTGTCGCTTCCTCCGCGTCTTCCCCGGTTCGAAATGAGCGGTACATCCCTACCACCAAGAAGTTCACTCCGTTGATGCGGATATACTCACCTATGGCCTCACCCCCATCAGGGAACAAGACTTCATAAACTCGCTTACCTATCACACACACCTTCCGCTCCTCTTCGATATCGCGTTGATTGATGTAACGTCCTTGATAGATGTCGTTAGGCTCAATGTCAATGTAGTCAGGGGTATCGCCATAGATGTTGAAGGCCCCTGTTTCAACGCCTCTTGTCACGTTATTCGATCCGTTGTACCCTCCCAATTGAATGCGAGGAGAAACGAGATCTACCGTTGTCAGATTGCGTCGTAAGTATTCTACGTCGCTGTTGTTCAGCTGAAAGTAACGTCCAGACTTGAACCCTTTATGAGGCATACTCGTCTGCTGCGTCCAGAGGAACATACTGTTCGCTGCCCTGTTAGCGGAGTCAGCACGAATACCATTTTGCAGCCCGTTAACGCTTCCGATGGTAATGATCAACATGATGATACCCCAGCTCACACCAAGACCCGACAAAAAGGCTCGGATAGGGTTCCGGAGTACGATCTGCAATATTTCTAACCACTTATCCTTATCGAACATTACTCATCTCTTAAGGCTTCAACGGGTTTTATGGATACCGCTCTCAGAGCAGGTATTAGTCCGGAAATGGCTCCTGAAATTACAAGTAAGCCAAGGGCAATGACACACACGGTGAAATCTACGCTTGGGTTCTTGAAAAAGTCGTGATCTACGAAACTGGCGATCAGTTCTAGGAGGCCGATGCCCGCTACTAATCCACAACACCCTGCGACAAGCGAAAGGAAGATACTCTCTTGTACAATCAAACTTAAGATCGTTCGCGGTGTAGCCCCTAGTGCTTTTCGAATTCCAATTTCTTTGGTTCGTTCTGCCACTACGATCGACATGATGTTCGCCACACCAATCATTCCGGCTAACAAGGTTAAGCTACCAATAGCCCAGATGAAGAGTCGAATTCCTAAGAATATCATCATGAATTCCCGGAACTCTTCATTGTTGTTACGAACCCTTACAGCACGATTATCGTTGGGATTGACTCGGTGATGCTCTTTCAAATACGCTTCGATCTCATTGGCCATCTCAATTGATTCCTCAAGATTGGCCGTACCAGTGGAAATCATGTACATATCGATGTCTTCACTCTTACCGAAAAGCTTTTGGGCCGAGGAAATAGGAACATACGCCAATCGGTTCTCCCAACGACTGTTCGGGTCGTTGAAGGTCCCGACAACTTTAAATTGTACACCACGAATCATGAGGTACTCCCCAATGGGGTCTGCTCCTTCGAAAAGATCGTCAACGATGACCTGACCCACCACACATACCTTGCGGAATCCTATCAAATCTGATTCGTTGATATACCTCCCATTCGCAATGTCTGTCCGTTCAATTTCTTGATGCCCTGGATGAATGCCTCTCAGCGGGAAACTCATTGTTTTACGGCCATAGTTCATTGAGGCTCCCCAAAAAGCCACACGCGCAGAATAATCACCGACACCTTCGATATTATCCAAGGTCCAATTGAGGTCATCATTGTCATATTGAATGCGGCGACCAGAATTCAATCCCCGGAAAGGAAGCGATGTTCGTCCACTTCTAATCCATAACGAATTGATAGCGTCATCCTGAATTTGAGTGTACACTCCGTTTTGCAGTCCAAAACCGAGTCCTTGCATCACGACCAAAATGAATATTCCCAAAGCAACAGATACGCCTGTGAGTAATGTTCTCAGAGGGTTCTGAACAATGGTGTGGAATATTTCAAGCCATTTATCGCGATCGAACATGGCTTAACTATTGGTCAAAATTTCAGATGCACGTCCGGTCGATTCGATCAAACCATCACGTAAGCGAATCACGCGATCGGTTAACTCTGCGATTTCATTTTCGTGTGTCACGATGACTACCGTGATGCCTTCTTTGTTTACCCTATCGAGCACTTCCATCACCTCTTCACTGGTCTTAGTATCCAGTGCTCCTGTGGGCTCATCGGCCAGAATCAAACGAGGTTTAGAAATCAATGAACGCGCAATGGCCACTCGTTGTTTTTGCCCACCACTCATCTCATTTGGCAAGTGATTCGCCCAATCGGCAAGGCCTACCTTGTCTAGGTACTCCATTGCCATCTTATTGCGTTCCTTGCGATTGACTTTTTGGTAGTAAAGCGGCAGTGCCACATTTTCTACCGCTGTCTTGAAACTGATCAGGTTAAAACTCTGAAAAACGAAGCCTAGAAACTGACTGCGGTATTTCGCCGCCTGCGTCTCTGAAAGCTTGTCCATCGAAATACCATCGAGCGTGTAGGTTCCTCCATCAGCGATATCGAGAAGGCCTAGGATATTCAGCAAGGTTGACTTGCCCGAACCTGAAGACCCCATGATCGAGACCAATTCACCTTCCGCAATGTTGAGGTCGATTCCTTTCAAAACTTGCAGCTCATTGCTGCCCATCTTGTAGGATTTGGTGATGTTTTGGAGGTTGATCATGCGGCTCTAGTTGAGCCTAAAGGTACTTTCTTCGCCTTACTCCAAGGTGTTTACGAGGGTAATTTTTGTTAACGGAAGATGAGCAGGGATGAACGGTTATTGGCAACGTTCATTATCTACTCTAAACCAACGGTATCCGTCCAGGTAGAGACCTTCATCATCCATGGATAATTGGTAGTTCCATTGACGACCATCTTCGAAGTTGAGGGTTAGCACCGCCCCTTGCACCGTCCATTGTCCGTATTGCTCGCCTGAGTCACCAGCGTAGCTGAAATCTGCATATCCTCCAGAGAGGTAACTATCGCTGCCGCTGTATGCGAAGCTTCCATCAGGACATAACCACATGTGGCAAGATTCAGAGTACCCATTCGCCGTCTTCATGTAACGTAGGTATTGACCTCTCATGTAGTTGTACCATTCTCCACTTCCAGTACCAGTTGTTGTGTTTGTATTTGAAGTTGTTGAGTTCGTTGCAGGCGCCTTCAATTGCGCTTGTGCCACCATTTGATCCATCGCAGGAATTTGCGATTGAATAGCAGCCGGTGGGGCAATCAGCACTACACCAAAACCAGTACCATGGCTTCCAGGTTTCGCAGTTGCGTAGGCATCAAAATCTCCCAGTCCGTAGGTGCTGAAGTTATTGCAAACCATATCCCCTTTGCGTTGTGCTTGTCCTTTCGGTTGAATCCCGCTCCACGCTTCAATCGGTAGCAGATTATTCAAATCTGTGGTCAATGACTCGTAGCTGTAATCATCAATCAAAATGAAAGCCGTTGAACCTCCATTGCTTGGCTCAAGAATAAAAGCTTCGCTTCCTTCAGGTAAGGCGCCAATCCAGCCAGCTGGCACTTGAAATGTGAGTCCAATTTGTGAAACACTGATGCGTTCACCTCCTTGATAAACTACTCCAGCTTGGAGTTCACTTTGACCGAGCATAAGCATTGGCATCAAGGTGATAATGGATAGAAAAAGAATTGTTCTGATGATTGAGGTGTTTGCTGCTGTCATGGCTTGAATTTTAATGCAAGCTACCTCTGCGTTTCTCATCTCGCTAGCGCGGAATCCATGATTTCAATACTTCAGGGAATTCCCTGAGATCACAGCTGAATCTCAATGTAGACAGAGGTTCCACGTCCTTCTTGACTCTGGATATCAATCTCACCATTGATGGCGTCAACGCGACTACGAATGCTTTTCATTCCCAGACCGTCGTACTCTTTGGATGTATCAAATCCTCTTCCATCATCTTCGATGGTGATGGTCAACAGATCCTCTCTCCTCACCAATTGCACCATGGTCTCTTTGGCTTGGGCGTGTTTAATGATGTTATTGACTAACTCCATCACAATGCGGTAAACCATCCGTTCAAGGTGCGGCTCGAAGCGTTGCTCCATGCCCATGTGTTCCAATGAGACTTCTAGCTGCTTCGCGCTGTTGATGTCGGTGAACCACGAATTCAAGGCATCAATCAATCCATATCGCTCCAACGATCCGGGCATGAGGTTGTGACTGATTCGTCTTACCTCTCCTGAGACTTCATCAACGCTGGCAATTAATCCCTCATCGCTTTCTGCTTTACTCATCCGCATTTTTAACGCCGCCAACATTCCAGACAATCCATCGTGAAGGTCCTTCGCGATACGGATACGCTCCTTTTCCTCTCCTAGGATCATCGATTTGTAGGAAGCGATTTGCTGCTCATTGCGCAGGTTGGCCACCTTTCGTTCGTGTAGTTTCTTTCTTTGGGTGTAGCTAACTGCTAGGAAGATGACGACCAAAAACAAGATCCCAATTCCAATCCACGCTTGGCGCTTGCCTTGTGCTTCTGAGGCGAGGTCTAACCTTGTTTCTGCAATTTCTCGGTCCTTGATGGCGCTTTGATACTTTACTTCTAAGTCATTGATCTGCTGCGTCTTTTCTGTGTTCAACACAGAATCTCTGTAGGTCAAATGAAGGAACTTGTACTCATAGGCTTCTTCGTACTTACCCAATCCTGCCATGGTTTCGGCCAAACATTCCAGTGCGTTATTGGCTTGCTCCAGCATGTTCATCTCTGCTGACTGTTCGTACGCGGATTTAAGCAATACTTCTGCCGAGTCTAGAGACCCAAATTCCAACTCACGACATCCCAGGTTTTGCTTCGCATTCACCACATTGTAGGGGTTACCTGTAAGTTCGGCGTAATTGAGCGTTTTACGCGCTCGGAACATGGCGCTGTCGCCTTCACCAGCAAGGAAAAATGCCTGGGCGAGGTTGTTGTTGCTTAGGTAAAGTACATTGTGATTTCCACTCGAGATTGCCAAACGTTCCGCTTCGTAGTAGGCTACAAAGGCAGAATCAATCTTTCCTTCCATCACGGTGTAAGCGTGGCCCACATTCAGCAAGGCCGAACTCACATCTGACTCCGAACCTACCTCCAACGAGAGGTCATATACTTGCTTGAAATAAATGAGCGCTTGATCTGGTTGACCAAGTTCCATGAGTACAGAGGCATAGTTCCCAAGGGCATAACTCAGACGCTGCTTGTCATCGTCTTTCTCATATACCTCAATCGCAATCATATATTTCGAAGCGGCCTTGTCAAATTGCCCGAGGTAATTGTAGATCACCCCTTCATTCGTTGCCGCTGCCGCTACCCCTGTGCTGTATCCAATCTTTTCGAAATGGGCACTTGATTCCGCATAGCGTTTGAAAGCTTCATCATAGTTCCCCTGATCACTATTCACGATTCCAGCGTATAACATGCACCTTCCCTTGGCAATTTGGTAATTCACTTTCTCTGCCAAGACCTGAGCTTGATCATACAACCAAATTGCCGAATCAGGTGAAGGGTATTCCAAGGCATAGGCAAGGTCCATCAAGAAATCTACCTTGGCCGAATCTTCGGGTAAGGCGTCTAGTTGTGTCAACGATCCTTCAGGTAAGAAATGCTGTACCCCTTGCAGATCTTTGCTATTAAAGTCTCCGTCAGAAGCGATTAGCGTTCCGCCGATAGGCGAAAGAAAAAGAAGAAATAGAAGGATTCTAGTTGTCATAGCGCGCCGTCAAATTACCAGTGCAAGGTCAAGGAACTGCAAGGTAAATTTCTACGCGAAAACTAGGAAGGAGAAAAATCAGGGAAAACCCTTAGTAACTGTTGAGGTTTGGGAACCACTCATTGATCATGTCATTGAGCTTGTCTGGATCCAACGGCTTGTTCATGTAGTCATCCATACCTGCAGAAAGGCAAGACTTCTTTTCTTTGGCATCAGAAGAAGCCGACATCCCAATGATCACCGGCGCTTCACGACGATTCAACATCGTCTTAATCTTGCGCGTTGCTTCGAGACCATCCATGACCGGCATTTCTAAATCCATCAAAATCATGTCATAGTCACCACCGGAAATCTTCTCTAAGACTTCATAACCGTTGTATGCCTTTTCAGCTCTGTAGCCCAAAACAGAAAGAGTTCTAGAAACAACCGCTTGATGGATCTCATTGTCTTCAGCCACCAAGATGTTCAAGTCCTTCACAGGAGCCTCTTTTACCTCATTGGTATTGGCGAGAGGGGCCGTATTCATCTCCCGTTCTTCCTCTGCCAAACCGCTCACCTTTTTGATAGTGGTCAGCAACTTCATTGGCTTCACTGGCTTGGTGAGGTAGCGGTTCCACAATCCCGATTGATCATCGAGAATGCCTGTGCCAATAGAAGACAACACAATCACTGGCAATTCTTCTGGAGTGTAGTGCTTGCGAATCTCTTTGGTCAACTGTTTCCCATCGATACCAGGCATCTGCATATCAAGAATACAGAAGTCGAATTTCTTAAGGTTGTCTAGAATCTCAAGTACCAATTCTGGGCTATTGAACGGCGTGGCTTGGATTCCCCAATTGCTCAGCTGTTTTACCAGAATTTTAAGGTTCGTGGTGTTATCATCAACGATCAAGGCTTTCAACCCTTGTAGACCACCGATTTCCGAAGTAGCGCCGTCTTCACCTGCTTTCTCAGTAATGATCGTAAAGAAGAAGGTAGATCCTTTTCCTGGAGAACTATTTACCCAAATACGACCTCCCATCAACTGCACAATGCGTTTGCAAATGGCCAGTCCAAGCCCCGTTCCACCGTATTGACGTGTGGTAGAAGTATCAGCTTGCGTAAACGACTGGAACAGGTGGTTGATGTTTTCTGGATCGATACCTATGCCGGTATCCTTCACTGAGAACTGAATCTGCATGAAGTCGTGCTCGGTTGTCACGTGTTCCACGCGCAGAAGAATCTCCCCTTTATCGGTAAACTTTATCGCGTTGTTCAACAGATTAATCAAAACCTGTTTCAATCTGGTCACATCACCACGAATGATGTTTGGCACTTCTGGCTCGAAGTACATCATGAGCTCAAGTCTCTTCTCATATGCCGTTGGACGAAGCAAGTCTACTACTTCTTCGATGGCGTGATGAAGATCAAAGTTCTCTTGCTCCAGCTCCATCTTACCACTCTCAATCTTCGAGTAGTCAAGAATATCGTTGATGATGACTAAGAGGTTCTCAGAGCTGTTGCGAATGGTCTGAACGTAGTCGCGTTGGTCCTTATCAAGCTTGGTATTCTCAAGCAAGTCAGCCATTCCCAGAATCCCGTTCATTGGCGTGCGCACCTCGTGGCTCATATTTGCCAAGAAGTCAGACTTGATCTGGCTTACCTTTTCCAAGTTTCGGTTCAGCTCTAACAGTTCATCGTTCTGCATTCCCAGCTTATTCAATACCGGACGAATAATGAACATGAAGGCCAAGAAGAGAACCAACAGCGTAGTAATCGCCAAGGTCCAACTCAATGTTCTCAATCGGGAAATCTGACCAGCGGATTCGCTTGTGTATTGATACACCACGCGATTCATCAGATCTTGGTACTGATCGTCTTTCCGAAGGATATTGGTAATGGCTGAATCACACTCCTGACCATTGTTGTCTAGGATCGTACGTACGTTGTCCTTTAGCTCAAAGAACACCGGACGCACCTCATCGAAGAGCGCCTTTATTTCAGTACTGTTCTCCCCGTCGATGTCGAAGAGCTCTGACCCTTGAAGTAGTGCACGGTGACTGTCTTCCCAATGTTTTGAAACCGTTCGAAGTTCATTGACCTCATCTTGAGTCACTTCTCCGGCTTCAGATTGGTATCGGATTTCGAGGGAAAGCTTGGCGATTTGCTGAACGTAAGTTCGCTGTCTACCGGCGATGTTAATCTCCATCCCGGAGTTTTCTTGATCTGAAAGGTGGCTATGAAAGATCAACTGAGACGTCAGGATCAAGACAATGACCGACGACAGAAATAGTATATAGTTTCTTGAATAGTTAACCCGCTGCGACATGTGTTCCAAATCCCGGTAAATACAAATGTACCGAGATTTTGCGGTATTACTACCTACAAGGATTCTTCGACGCGAGAGCTGAGTGTTTGTCTCAAGATATCGAGTTGGACTGGCTTGGTAATGAATCCGGTCATTCCGACTTCAAGGCAACGTTCTTCGTCTTCCTTTAAGGCGTTGGCAGTCATGGCAATGACTTCCGGAATTGATCCGTAAATGTTCTCGCCAGTGAGGATATGACGGGTTGCTTCTAGTCCGTCCATTTCAGGCATTTGGAGATCCATGAAGACGATGTCTACCTCGTTTTCAGACAAGATTTCTAGCGCTTCTACCCCGTTATTGGCCATCAATGGTTTGATACCGAAGTTTTGAAGCATCAATGAAATCACTTGTTGATTCACCAAGTTGTCTTCCGCCACTAAGACTCTCAATTGGTCAACGTTGACTACTTTGTTTGGTGCGTTATTCGCTAGCGCGGAATCGGTATCCTCACCCTTTTTTAGCGAAATTTGGAAGGAGAATGTTGATCCATTCCCCACGGTTGACTTTACGGTAATGTCACCAGACATCAAGTTCACCAATCGCTTGGAAATCGCTAGTCCAAGGCCGGTTCCTCCATATTTTCTTGTGGTACTAGAATCCACCTGCGAGAATGACTCGAATAGCTTCTCAAGTTTATCGTTGGCGATACCAATTCCAGTGTCTTTCACTTTGAATAGAAGGTCATATACATCCCCCCTCTTTCCTCGAAGTTCGGCTTCAAGAGAGACGCTTCCTGTTTCAGTGAACTTGACCGCGTTTCCTAGGAGATTGATCAGAACCTGTCGAATTCGCGTAGGGTCACCAGTAAGGAAGCGAGGGATGTCTTTTCGAATGATGCTATTCAAACTCAAGTTCTTCGTTTCCGCCATTGGCGTCAAAATGCGCATCACATCTCGCACCATTTCATGGAGATCAAAATTCTCTTGCTCGAGCTCAACCTTACCACTCTCGATCTTCGAGAAATCGAGGATATCATTAATGATAACCAACAGGTTTTCACCGCTGGTCTTAATGGTATCTACAAATTCACACTGCTCGTTCGTTAGAGGAGTGTGCGAGAGTAGTTCTGTCATACCAATCACACCATTCATCGGTGTACGAATCTCATGACTCATGGTAGCCAAGAACTCACTCTTCGCGATTGCCGCTTGCTCTGCTTCTTCCTTCGCTCGAATCAACTCTTGTTTGGCTGCGAGGTCGTCAGAAATGTCACGAATACGGTAAACGAGGTAATCCTTCTCGAATCGATGGATGTAGCTAATCTGAATGAAGGCATCGAACTCTGTTCCGTCTTTTCGCTTCATGATAATCTCATCATTCCAGAAACGATCACGAACGAGGTGACCAATACCTTCTTGATCCTCCTCTTCCGTCAATCGATGTTTACGGAAATCAGAAATATCTAATCCTGGAAGTTCTTCTGGAGTGTAGCCAAAGAGTTCCTCGGCTTTATCAGTGGCTTCATAGATGATACCTTCCCAATCTGTCAAGAAGATGGCGTCTTCTGTTTTTGACACGATCGTTTGAAGCAACTCCTTCTGGAACTTCATGCTGCGCTGGAAAGCGGTTTTCGAACGTACAATCGCTAAAATCAGCAATGAACTTCCCATGATAGCTGAGATGATCATCACGCTGTTGGCGGATTCGTCAACGATAGTAGCCGAAAGCAGAATCAATAGAGAGTTCGAAAAACTCAAGTAATAGATTGCCTGCTTCACTGATCTAAATGAAATCGCAATCGCCTGAAGCGTCAAGAACAATGCAATGACATAGTTGAATTCAAGATTGTGACGGGCAGCTGCGAAGAGAATCTGTAAGGTGAAAAGGTAAAACAACCCTCCGGCTGCGATGTACAGCGCTTTCGGACGGAGACGCTTATTAAAGCTCGCAAGGTAGATGACCACAGAGGTAACGAATACCAGAGCACGGTCCCAGATCAGCTCGTTCTTTCCGGGGTAGATATATAGAAATACCACACCGAACATCACGGAGATCACGATCCCGATGAGGCTCATCATACGGTAGAAGGAAATTCCACTACCAGCTCTTCGATATGAGGCGAGCATGCCTTGCATTACATTTCTTTTTTCACCAGTCTCGAGGTAACTTGTTCCCCGAAGTCGAAAAACAATAGTACCTCATATATTCAGGCTACACCAATGAAATGCATGCATCTAAGGGCATTTCGGATTTGTCTTACGCTGGCACTTATCACAGTACTACAGAATAGCACTTGTGCTCAGCTTGACGTCCAAGAACCTTCGTTTCAACCGAAGCGCTTCTATCCGCTAGCGGTAACGGGTGGATCATTGGTAGTTGGTTCGCTATCAGGACTGTATGTGCTATGGTATAGCGATTATGAGCAACAAAAGTTTCATTTCTTCAACGACAACGCCGAGTGGATGCAGATGGATAAAGTGGGACATTCTATCTCGACATACTACATCAGCTCACTTAGTTATCACTCTCTCAAATGGAGTGGTGTAAATGAAAAGAAAGCACTCATTACCAGCGGTGCGATAGGGGTTGGTTACCTGACAGCCGTAGAAGTCATGGATGGGTTTTCTGCAGGTTGGGGATTCAGCACCGGAGATATGATCGCCAATGTTGGAGGTAGCGCTTTATTTATAGCACAGCAGAGCATTTGGAAAGAACAGCGTTTGAAGCTGAAGTATAATTTCCTCCCAACGGAGTATCCTGACTATCGTCCGAATGTTTTAGGTAGCTCCTTCATAGAACAGTCGCTCAAAGACTACAACGGTCAGGCTTATTGGATCACGACGAACCCTGCAAAATGGAATGTGAGTGACCGGTGGCCAAAATGGTTAGACCTCGCCTTTGGATATAGTGCTGATGGTATGACGGGCGGCTTTGAAAATGTATTCCCGCTGATTCCAGAGGGAGAACCTATTCCGGACTTCCAACGAACACGTCAATTCTATTTATCGCTAGATCTCGACCTAAATGAACTTCCTGCACAGCGCAATTGGTTCCGTGCGTTTCGAAGAGTGATTGGGTTTGTGAAGATTCCAGCCCCGGCAATTGGGGTAAATTCGAAGGGAGAATTATTGCTCGGAATTCGGTAGTTCTTCCACCTTAAGTCGCATGAATACAGCAAGGTGGTCACTATACCCTCCTACATACCTTCTTCCTACGTAGGTGCGATTGGGTTTGACCTTATTGCTTCTCCCCATCTTGTTCATGGTATCCCCTTCATCAAAAAGATGCATGCGCTCTTTGTGCACTTGAAGGGTTCCTTTGTTCAGGAGGTTCCCAGTCACAATGAACATGTCAAAAAGGTACCATTCGTCTTCATGGGAAACACTACCCCATTGACGCTTGCTGATAGGCCAGCCGAGATTGACAAGCGCTTGATCTCCGTGCCCGTTTTCCCCTGCCTTGAGTACGTGGCGTAAACTGTCATCATGTGGTTGATCATTGAAATCTCCCATAATGATGATGCGAGCGTCAGGTTCTTTGTATTGAATGTTGTTGATCTCTTCTCGCAGTGCTGTTGCAGCCGCTAGACGTTTGTATTCAGTCTTCTCTTTTCCAGCTCTTCGAGAAGGCCAGTGATTTACGAAGAGGTGCACCTTGTCGCCATTGATCATTTTTCCCCAGACATACATGATGTCTCGAGCATTAAACTCCTCGCCCGTAAGGCGTTCGAAGTTGATCATTCGGTGTCCACCGTATTCAAATGCGTTTTTGCTGTAGGCCAAGGCGACATCGATACCGCGAACGTCTCTTGATTCTGCGTGCACGATGCCATACTCTTCATGATCTAGATCTCGATGCTCGAGGAGGTCTTCTATCACCTTTCGGTTCTCCACTTCTGCAAAACCAATGAATGCGGGAAGTGTATGGCGAAGTCCCATCCCTTTGATGACCTCCGCTAAGTTTTCGATTTTATCGTGATAGCGGTATTCGTCCCACTTCATTTCACCGTGCGGAGTAAACGCCTCATCATTCTTACGAGGGTCGTTTTTAACGTCGAAGAAATTCTCAACGTTGTAGAAAGCGACGGTGAAATCCCAGCTCATTACTTCTTCAGAATTCCGAGGAGTCCTCGCGTAATTTCACGAACAATGGTACGACCAAGCTGGCGTACCATGGTGTTCTTTGACATTTCTTCTACGAAGCTCTTCTCCTTCTTACTGCTGCGGCGACTGGAACCTCCAGACTTGCGTTCTTCTTCCTCTCTTACCTCTTCTTCTTTCGCTTTTTCTGCCGCCTTCTTCATCTTTTCTGTCAAGATCTCGTAGGCCGATTCTTTGTCGATTTCCTCGTTGTAGTAGCGAATGATATCGGAGCTATTGACGATGTCTTTGATTTCAGTCTTGGTCAAGACATCCATTCTCGTTTTTGGTGCACATAAAAGCGTTGCAGCCAGTGGTGTAGGAATACCCTTTTCATTCAATGCCGTAATGAAAGCTTCTCCAATACCCAGAGAAGTCAGCGTTTCGTCCGTGTTGTAAAAATCAGAAACAGGGTAATTCTCCGCTGTTTTCTTGATGGCTTTGCGGTCTTTCGCCGTGAATGCACGAAGTGCGTGTTGCACCTTCAAACCGAGCTGTCCGAGAACAGCGTCTGGAATGTCTGTTGGGTCTTGTGTACAGAAGTACACCCCCACGCCTTTTGAACGAATCAGCTTGATGATCGCTTCGATTTGCTCCAAGAGTGCGTCACTCGCTTCTTTGAATACTAAGTGAGCCTCATCAATGAAGATGCAGAGTTCTGGCTCGTCTTTATCTCCTTGTTCAGGGAATGTATTGTACACTTCAGCCAACAAGCTCAACATGAAGGTCGAGAACAGTTTCGGACGATCTTGAATATCTGTCAATCGCAAGATGGAGATCATGCCGCGATCGCCAGCTTTACGACAAAGGTCTTTGACCTCAAATGAACGTTCCCCGAAGAAAGTATCTGCTCCCTGTTGCTCGATCTCGACGATCTTTCGGCTGATGGCGCCGATAGAGGCCGGAGAAATGAATCCGTATTCAGAGGTGAATTCCTTCTTACCATCCTCCATGACATACTTGAGCGTTTGCTTGACGTCTTTGAGGTCAACCAGTGGCATGTTGTTGTCGTCGCAATATTTGAAGACGACTGCCATAACCCCAGACTGTGTGTCATTCAGGTCCAGGATCTTCGAGAACAGAACCGGTCCGAATTCAGAGACGGTAGCGCGCATTCTTGCCCCGGGCTCTCCGGAAATGGAAAGGAGTTCGATGGGCATCGCTCCGGGTTCATATTCCTCACCAATTGCTCCTTGGCGCCAAACAATGTGGTCATTGTTTTCTCCTGGCTGAGCGAGTCCAGAAAGGTCTCCCTTAAGGTCCATCAATAGACATGGAATTCCTTTTAAGGAGAGGCGTTCAGCCATAACCTGTAATGTTTTCGTCTTACCGGTACCAGTAGCTCCAGCGATCAGACCGTGACGGTTTAGGGTCTTCAATGGTATCTTTACTTGAGCGCCTTCTACAGGTTCTCCATCAAGCATAGCTACACCGAGTAGCAGGCTGTCTCTTTTGAAGGTGTTTCCTTCAATGATATGTTGTGCGAATGCTTCTTTATTCGACATGGGTCTTGGAATGAATGCGATGCAATTTCGGGAATTCAAGCAACAAAAAACCCCGGAAGGCCCGGGGTTTTTTAGTTCAAAGCGATTGCTTACTTAGAAGCAGCCCACTTGCGGATCTCTGTACGGAACCACTCGTCAGCAGCCTCAGTCCACTTAAAGTTTTCGCGAACGTAAGCCATAGTATCCTTTTCGATATCAGTGTAAGAATCACCGTCTTTCACTGCGTCTAGTAGCTGTGCAGCGTCATCCTTAGAGATGCGTCCGTCACCAGCTCCTGAAGTCAATTTTTCTGCAAGTTCGATGATCTCACCATCGTACTTCTTACCGTCGATTGTTTTGTAGTATCCCATTGTAAATTGATTTTGTGGTTTTCAAATTAACTAAAAAGTCCGCCTAGCATCCCTTTTGCTTGGTCAAGAAGTCCGTCACCTCCTCCAAAGAATGAAGCAATTCCTTCCGCGCTAGCGTCATTATCTGAACCAGAGAACTTACTTACTACGGCGCTGATGATCATTGGAACTACCTTATCTGCGATAGATCCAGCAACACCATCTCCAAGTCCGAGAGAAGAAGTGAGTTTTCCAGTGAGGTTGGAAACGATACCCGAAACAATTGGGTTTGATGATGAAGTATCTGAATCACCCTTGAAAAGGCTCATCACTCCGTCAAGGTTTCCACCTGTTACTTCTGACATTACTCCGTCTTTCACAGAATCTCCAGAAAGCTTAAGTACGTCATCAAGTTTATCCATACCAAGTCCTTCGCCTGAAATAGCGTCACCAACTTGGCCTTTAAGTGAGTTTAATAGATCGTCGATCATGGTCGTAAAGATTGTAATTATTTGTTAGCGTTTTGCAGACTATCTTTCACGTTCGCCGCTTCTGCTTCGAGTTTCGCAAGCAACTGCTTTGCTTTCTCAATACGCTTCTTCTTTTCTTCTACTTCTTCATCAGTAATAGTTCCGGCATCGATATCTTCTAGAAGTTTCACTTCAGCGGCACGGATTTTTGTGCGAGCATTTTCGATTTTCGAATTTGTTTGAGCCATACGCGCCGCTGCTCGTGCTTGCATTGCTTCGCTACGCTCAACCGCCGGAAGGTTGTGTACTTCGTCTTTTGACATGTCCATGATACGATCCATCTCTTCCTTGGTCTTACCAAGTTCAGTTCCGTATCTCTTTGCAACTTCTTCGCGTTCTTTTTCGGCAGCCATTCGTGCTTCATCCATCGCTTTATCAGCCTTGTCTTCGGCTTTGTCCATTTCGCGTTCAGCTTGATCCATGGTGCGATCGATTTCACGGTTTGCTTTGTCACCGGCGCGTTCTGCCGCCGCTGCCGCTTTTTCCGCTTCTTTTTCTGCTGCTTTAGCTGCACGTTCAGCTTCAGACCCGACTTTCATCGCTTCTTTTTCAGCATCTTTTTGTGCTTTGTCAGCTTGACCTTTCGCTGTTTTCTCTGTTTGTTTTGCAGAGTTTTTCAAGTTGGCAGCGTCTTTCGATTGTGCGAATCCAACGGTTCCGATGGCTAGGCACAGGGTAAGTAGTAGTACTCTCATCTGATTAAAGGTCGTTTAGAAGTTCGTCTAGTTGAGCTTCAGTTTCGTCGATTTTTTCGACTGCATTTTCTAGTTCAGTTGCTACCGCTTCGGCTGCCTTCTCTGCTTCAGCAGAAACTTCTTCCGTTACGGCCGATGCTGCATCAGCTGCATCTTCCTCTCCACCACACGCGATGAATAGCGCAAACATTGGGAGTAGTAATAGGTATTTAACAGTTCTCATTGAGTGGTTATTTACAAGTTATCTTCGACTCATTGCTGCTGCAATAAGGTAGAGTAAGGTCGCTATACTGGCTATCGCCGAAACGAGGTAGGTACGCGCGGCCCACTTCAACGCATCTTTTGACGCAGCATACTCGGTTTGGGTCACAATATTTTTTTCATCAATCCATGCCAAGGCACGATTAGAGGCATCATATTCTACAGGTAATGTGATGATACTGAACAAAGTAGTCATGGCAAACATCCCAATTCCAATCCATAATAAACTTGGAAAACTTCCGATCAAAATGAAGCCTGCGAGTAGAACGTAGTTCTGGAAGCGTGATGTTACACTGATAATTGGTACCAGACGTGAGCGCATTTGCAACCAAGCATATCCATAGGCGTGCTGCACTGCGTGCCCCACTTCGTGCGCAGCTACTGCTGCAGCCGCTGCATTGCGTTGCATATAAACAGCCTCACTCAGGTTAACGGTCTTCTTCATTGGGTTGTAGTGATCAGTCAACTGACCTGCCACGCTAATTACTTTCACATCGAAGATTCCATTATCAGCAAGCATCTTCTCTGCTACTTCCTTTCCAGACATGCCTGATGCAAGCGGCATCTGGCTGTATTTGCGGAATTTAGACTTCAGCCTATTACTCACGAACATGCTGATTACTGCGAATACAATACCAATTAGGTAAAGGCCCATATAACCTCCGCTGAAAGCTCCTAATATCATTCCGAATTGGTCCATTCCAATTGTCTCCATTACACTTCTTTTTTTGCAGCTCCTAAATGCTCACATGCCTGAAGAGCCGCCATACTACTGAAAGGTACACTAGTTTTCTGGTACCCGAATATCTCGTTAAGATTTTTTGACTGGTAGTAGTCACTGGTGTTCATCTTAATGTCTTGCATCGTGAACTGGGCTGGGTGCTCATATCCTGCGGCATGAGTAATCTCCAATAGCTCTTTTCTAAACACCATAAAATAGTTCGCCGCACGGTGCGACTTGTCATTCACATCCAAGCCGCGTTGCAACCATTTCTTCTGAGTGGCTACGCCCGCCGGACAAGAATTGTCGTGGCATTTCTGTGCTTGGATGCATCCGATGCTCAGCATAGCTTCGCGAGCTACGTGAATCATGTCTACTCCCAATGCAAAGGCCATTGCTGCCTTACTTGGAAAGCCCAGTTTTCCTGAACCAATGAAGACAACATCTTTCTCCAATCCATGTTCTTGGAAGATTCTGTAGATCTCACTGAAGGCATAGAGGAAAGGCAAGCTCACGTGGTGAGCAAATGCTGGAGGTGCCGCTCCTGTTCCTCCTTCTCCTCCATCTATTGAAATGAAGTCTGGGCCTTTTCCTTGTTCTACCATGAGACGAGCAAGTTCATCCCACATTTCAAGCTTTCCTACAGCGCTTTTGATACCAACAGGTAGTCCGGTTTCTTCTGCGATCTTTTCTACGAAGTCAATCAAACCCTGAACGCCTTCAAAGGCTTTATGATAGGCCGGAGAAATGACATCTTTTCCCATCTCCACTCCTCGAATCGCTGCAATTTCTGCATCAATCTTTTTGCCTGGTAGTACTCCACCTTTTCCCGGCTTGGCTCCCTGGCTGAGTTTGACTTCGATCATGCGAACGAACGGGTTATCCGTCACCAATTGCTTCATCTTCTCCATGGAGAAGTTTCCGTCTTCTGTTCGTACACCGAAGTACCCTGTTCCGAAATGGAAGCATACATCGCTCCCTGTAGAGTGATAGGGCGATAATCCTCCTTCACCCGTGTTGTGATAGCATCCCGCAATTCCAGCTCCACGGTTGAGAGATTCTATGGCTGGCGCCGAAAGGCTACCGTAGCTCATCGCCGAAATATTAATGACTGAACGCGGACGAAACGGACGCTTACGCTTTGGTCCGATCACTTTCGCACAAGGAAGGAAATCCTTCTCCTTTTTGTTCGGGTGCCCTTCCGCGATAGCGTAAGGAAAGAGATCAGGCTTAACAAAAAGGTAATTCGTAGCTGATTGATCTTGGTCTGAACCAAAGCCTTCATAGTTATTCTCCTTCTTCGCACTAGCGTAAATCCAGCTGCGTTGAGAACGGTTAAACGGAAGCTCTTCTCGGTTATTCGCGACGATGTACTGACGTAACTCAGGCCCCACTCTTTCTAGGAGATAACGAATATGTCCTACCACAGGAAAATTGCGCAGGATCGTGTGTTTGCGGTTGATGAAGACGTCATGAATGAAGACGATTAAGATCAAAAAGAGCAAAATCATCCACCATGTAATAGTGAAACCGGCAACGGTAAAAAGCGCAAAAAGTGAGGGTGCCATGGGCGGAGGCAAAGTATTAAGTTGCGTAAAGGTAAGCAGAGCAGCAAGGACTTACAATTGCCAAGAACAATTACCTTGCGGATATGGAATTGAACGTTGAAAAGCACCGCTACGAGGGTGAAGGTAAATTCAAACTGAAGCACCACGACACGGAACCAAAAGACCGCATGAAGGAAGAAGAAGCGCTTCCTATCATTGCTGAAAATGTGCGTGCTATGGCTGAAATGCAAGAGAAGCTCTACGCTAGCTCTTCTCATGCCTTGCTCATTGTCTTTCAAGCAATGGACGCTGCAGGGAAGGATGGAACACTTCGTCGTTTGCTCAGTGGAATCAATCCTCAAGGCTGCATGATCAGCAATTTCAAAAAGCCAACTCCAGAAGAAATCTCTCACGATTTTCTTTGGCGCGTAGCCAAAAAGCTGCCCGCGAAAGGAATGATAGGTCTCTTCAACCGCAGCCACTATGAAGAGGTATTGGTATGTAAGGTTCATCCGGAATATGTGGTATACCAGGGAATTCCTGGGAAAGACACCGTTGAATCACTCGATAAAGATTTCTGGGAAGGACGTTACGAAGCGATTCGTGAATGGGAACAACACCTTGCGAATAGCGGAACGCGCATCTTGAAATTCTTCTTGAACGTATCTAAAGACGAACAAAAGAAACGCCTCTTAAAGCGAATGGATCGTCCAGATAAGCACTGGAAATTCAATCTTGGAGACATCAAAGAAAGAGCCCACTGGCCCGCTTATATGGATGCCTATGAAGAAGCCATTGATGAGACTGCTCGTCCACACGCGCCGTGGTTCATCATTCCGGCTGACGACAAAGACTATATGAGAGCGGCGGTAACCACCATCGTGCGCCAGGAAATGGAAAAGCTCAACTTAGACTACCCTGCAACGGCTCCGAACATTGCAGAAGAGATTGCAGAAGGTAGACGTATGCTTGACGCCGAGACTAACGATTGATTTTCATGAAGATCGGAAGGTGATCTGAGAACCCTGCATAGTAGTTCTTACCTCCGTAGGTTCTGCTTGGGTAGGCTTCACCTTTGTCGTTCACATACATCATCCAATCGTGTTTAACGAATTCTACGGTTGATTCATCCACATCAGCTCCTTCGCCATCAACGAGGTTCTGTGAAACGATGAATTGATCAAGCGCACCCCAATCGCCTTTGTAGTTGTATGAACCAAGTCCAGACTTGTGCTTCTCCCACATGAGATTCACGAGTAGTTTTCTGTCTCCTTTTTTTCCTGCACTTAGCACCTCCATGAGGCTTTTATTGTTCGGGTGATCGTTGAAATCTCCCATCATAACGATCTGGGCTTCAGGGTCCTTTTCCAAAATCTCATCAATTTTCTGTCGCACATTGTAAGCGACCGTGAGTCGGTTTGGCTCCGAATGCTCTTGCCCTCCGTGACGCGAAGGCCAATGGTTGACAAATACATGCAGTGCCTTCCCTTCAAACTCACCTTCAGCGTGCATGACCAATCGCGTGTTCGGACGATCACCCACAGGTAGCTTCGACTGAATCGTGCTTGCCAGGCTCAACTCAATTCGGTCTGGATTGTAGATCAGTGCGACGTCGATACCTCTTCCATCAGGAGAATCAACGTGAAGGAAATCATAGCCTGCTTTTTTGAACCAGGCAGATTCAATTAAGTCTTGAACTACCGTAGCGTTCTCTACCTCACATAACCCGAGGATATCAGGCATGTGCGAATCCGCGCTAGCGATAACCTTACCAAGCTGACTCAACTTATGTTGGTAACGCTCTTCCGTCCACTCTTTAGAACCTGTTGGCGTGAATTCTTCATCGTATGTATCTGGGTCATCAACGGTATCGAAAAGGTTCTCTACGTTGTAGAACATCAGACTGATAGAGCTATCATCTTCGTTGATTGCCGTCGGACGAACGTCTGAGCAAGCCAAGAATGAACAAATAAAAACTGCGAGTAAGATCAGACGTTGCATGGGAATGGTCGTAACTTTGCGGCGAAATTACGAAAGTGACAAGCTTTCTCGACAAGAAAACCTCAGGTACATTAACAGGAATTAACGGCCCGTTAACAAACTGAGTTGAAGGGAAAATTTAGCTTGCCGCAAAGCCGGAACTGAATGCCAAGACTGTTCGCTGTCATCTGTATCTTCTTCTCGATACAGGCGTTTGCGGGAGGACCAACCACGAAGAAAGCCCTGACTGCTTTCAGACTAGAGGAAAGTATCAAGGTTGATGGTCTTCTTGATGAACCTGTATGGGAGAATGCTGAAATCGCCACTGGTTTTATCCAAAACCGTCCGAATCCTGGCGACCCCGCCTCTGCGAAATCAGAAGTACGTATCCTGTACGATGATGAGTCGATTTATGTCGGTGCTTACATGTATGACAATCCAGATTCCATTCTCTCTCAGCTCACTGAGCGCGATGATTTAGGAAATACCGACTTCTTCGGCTTCTGGATCAGTACTTTCCAAGATGGTATTAATGCTTTCGAGTTCATCGTTACTCCGGATGGGGTTCAATTTGATGCTCAGATCTCAGCTTTCGGAGAAGACAGCAACTGGAATGCCGTTTGGCAGTGTAACACACAAAAAGTAGCTGACGGATGGATCGCTGAATTCAAGATTCCATACAGCGCTATTCGATTCCCTGATAAAGAAAATCAAAGCTGGGATATCAACTTCTTCCGTCGCATTCGCCGACTACGTGAGCAGAGCTTTTGGCAATTCGTAGATCCTACAGTTGCCGGAACAGCCAATCAAAGTGGTGTGCTGAATGATCTTCAAAATATTAAGCCGCCAATTCGTCTTTTCTTCTACCCTTACGCTATCGGTTACGCTGAAGTCAACCGAAACGCAGACGGCGAGACAGAAGTTGGAACGCGCCTGAATGGAGGTATGGATGTGAAGTATGGGATTAGTGATGCCTTCACATTGGACATGACCTTGATCCCTGACTTTGGACAAGCTCGATCCGATAACCGTGTCTTGAACCTCTCTCCTTTTGAGGTCTTCTTTGCTGAACAACGGCAATTCTTCACCGAAGGAACCGAACTCTTCAATAAAGGAGGTCTCTTCTATTCACGTCGTGTGGGTGGTTTCCCAATCAACTTCGGACGTGTTTATGACGAACAACGAGAGACGGAAGAAATCGTAGATCTTCCCATTGAGACAAGACTTCTGAATGCCACTAAGATTTCTGGTAGAACGCCAAGCGGACTTGGACTAGGGGTTTTCAATGCGGTGGCTGCTGAGACAAATGCAACGCTTCGAGATACCGAAACAGGCGAAGAACGCGAGGTAGAAATCTCTCCGCTCACCAATTACAGTGTGCTTGTTGCCGATCAAAACTTAGGCAACAACAGTTACGCAACCATCATTAACACCAACGTTATGCGCGCTGGGGATACCTACGATGCTAACGTAACGGCCGTTGAATTTGATATTCGTGACAAGAACAACGCTGTGAGCTTTACCGGAGGTGGTGCATACAGCAAGAAGTTCAACTTCGATGAAAATACCGATGACGGATACCGTTACAGCCTAGGGGTATCTAAAATCAGCGGAAACTTCAATTTTGGTGCGGATCATTCGATCATGACCAAACACTATGATCACAATGACTTAGGCTTCTTGACGAATGCCAACGAAGTGTGGGGTGGTGCATGGGCGAGTTACAATATTTACGAGCCATTTTGGTGGTTCAATCGCATGTGGTCAAGTCTCTATTTGAACTACAGCCACCTGCATCAACCGAATGCATTTACCGGTGCCAGCGCTTATGCTGACGTCGGTTTCTCTACAAAGTCATTTGATGCCTTCGGATTAGAATTCAGTTACGACCCGGTAGGAAACGTTGATTACTTCGAGCCTAGAACAGATGGTTGGTTCTTTAATCGTCCGGAAAACTACTTCTTCGGTGGTTGGATTTCTTCTGACTATCGTCGGAAAGTAGCCTTGGATATAGGAACATGGAACACTCGTCGTCCTAACATGGACTGGTACAACTTCAACTGGCGTGTTAGTCCGCGTTACCGTGTGAGTGACAAGCTTCAGTTTATCTATGTCTACAGTCATCAAAACGCTATTAACGAGCAGGGCTTCACAGACATCGCAGACAATGGAGACATCATCTTCGGTCAGCGTGACGTGGTCACCCGCACGAATGTCTTGACGATGAACTACATCTTCACCAATCGAATGGGACTGTCATTCCGACTTCGTCACTACTGGCGTACGGTTGCCTACGACAGCTTCATGCAACTTGGTCGTGATGGTGACCTCCACGGAGACATCGTGGAGTGGGATGCCACAAGTGAAAACCCACAAGGGATTCAAGACATCGGTACCACCCGTGATTTGAGCTACAACGCCTTCAATATCGATATGATTTACACTTGGGTCTTCTCCCCTGGTTCAGAGCTCCGTATCGTTTGGAAGAACCAAATTGAAGACGCTGATCAATTCATCCCAAGCTCATTCGAGAGCAACGTTGATCGTTTGTTCGAGCTCCCTCAAGGAAACAGTATCTCTATTCGACTGCTGTACTTTATTGACTATCTGAATTTCACGAGGAAAGGGAAGTTTATTGAAAACTAACTCTTCAGGCTTATGGCTTAAGGCCTAAGGCTTAAGTTGAACTTGTTATAACATGGGAATACCATGACAATCGACCCGCCTATGCCTTAAGCCATAGGCCATACGCCTCTTAAATTTTTCTTAACCTACAACAATCCCACCCCTCCACATCCTGGTTAAATTTGACCATGGATATTTCAGTACGTATCATTCAACGTGAGACGAAAGGTTTCGCTATCGCGGAATCGGAAGGGACCAAGGCTGGAGAAATGACTTATTCGGTAGCTGGCCCTGAACTCATCATCATCGATCACACCGACGTCATGGACGGTTTCCAAGGCAAAGGTGTAGGAAGAATTATGCTCAATGCGATTGTAGAGAAAGCACGAAAGGAAGGGTTTAAGATCTTGCCGCTTTGTCCGTTCGCGAAGAGTAGGTTTGATAAAGATGAATCGATTAGAGACGTGCTTTCATAGGCTTTAGGCTATAGGCTATAGGCGTTAGTTTCAATTACAACGATATACTCGTTAACGTTTATCGTTTATAGTTTCTAGACTTTCGACCCTCGACACTTGTCTCTCGACTCCATCTCTACAGCCCAAAACTCTGGAGAGGAAAAACAATGGAATCGACCATCCATGTCATATTCATCATCCTTTGGACATATCTAACCACGGTTTTCATGATCATTGCTTTCAGCTGAAGGCACATATCATGATTTATCGTTACTTGGTTCATGTTATAGTTTATCGATCATAGTCTATCGTTTAATGACTCTCGTCTCTAGACCCTAGACTCTTGACTAAAAACATCCATGAAAGGCATCGACATCTACCTCATCGACCAAATTCTCAAAGATCGTTACACTCCAGGTGAGACCATTTTGGATGCTGGAGGTGGTGGCGGACGAAACCTCAAGTGGTTTTTGCAGGAGGGGTTTGAGGTGATCATTCAAGATATTGATCCCGAGCGGGAGCTTCAGGTGCAGGAGAAATATCCTGAGGCGAAGTATCGATGGATGACTGAAGAGCTTTCTGAGCTATCGTTGAAAAGTAATTCGGTGGACCATGTCATTTGCAATGCTGTATTGCATTTTGCAAAGGATCGAAGGCATTTTGACCAGATGCTCGATCAGTTGGTGCGGGTGTGTCGCTCAGGGGGAAGCATCTTCATTCGCACGAACTGCATTTTCGGTGTGGAAGATTCTATCAAATCCATCGGAGATGGGTGGTACAACTTACCGGATGAAAGTGATCGATTCCTGATTGATGCTGAAATCTTTGATGCCATCAAAAATGACCCAAGGTTCGAATTGGGTGAGATTCCAAAATGGACCAGCGTGAATGGTTTGCGCGTAATGATGACGCTAGTGCTGATCGTCAAGTAGAATTTCTCCTGTTTAGTTGCGATATTGGTATGACTCTTGCCTGTCTACCATCAAACTAAACACTAACAGTATGCGCTCACGCATTGCCCTTGCCTTCGTATTACTCTTCTCCTGCTCGATGTTGACATGCCGTGTTTACCGACTGCGGATTCCCAAAAACGCTACCGTTCATTTCGCAAACGTGAACAACAACGTGTGTAAGAAACTTAAGGAGAAAGTCGTCTTCTACGGCATTTTCGTCGATTCGAAATACACGAACACTTGGACCGATTACGATATTACTTCTACTATGGATTCGGTCCAAAAAGCCATGACTTGGATCGAAGATCAGGCCCGACAACGGGGGGTCAACTTAGATGTCGTGATTGACTTTCACAATGACGACGGGACCCTTCCTCTCGAATCTAATTTCACACGGAAAACCTTGTCAGCAACATTGTTCAGCAGGAATGGCCCTCGTCTGCTCGATAAGTGGGCAGATAAAATCGCCAAGGACGCTCTGAAGACCTATGGTCCTGACACGATAGACTTGGCAGCAACTAAGCTGAAACCAAAAGACCGCGATAAGCTCATTGCGCGGTTACGCGATATCCATGGGTGCGACAATGTGGGGCTAGTGTATTTCATCAACAACTACTACACTAACGAGATTTCGCTGGCGATGCATACTTCTGCAACGTCAACTCCAGAATACGCGATCGTTTCGTACAAGAACCCTGGTACAATCGCTCACGAATACCTTCACCTCTTCGGTGCTATCGACCTGTACATTTCACCCTTTGATCGAGGGAAGGCCAGTCGTAAGCGCAAGCAAGTTGCTATGGAGCGCTTCCCAAATGAAATCATGGCCTTTGCTCATCGTTCCATCGATAGTCTCGATGTGAGTACTTTGAATGAATACATGATTGGTTGGAGAAATGAACTCCTCGAAGAAGACCGGAAATTGTTGGTTAGAGGAAAATACAAGGTCGCCAAGTATTAAGACAAGAAGAAGGGACATCCTTTGGACATCCCCTCCATCTTTCAATCACCTTGGTCCCGAGGAACCAAGAGATCGTTTCGTCTCTTTAAGCTTGGATTAGTAAAGCTTGTAGATTGGCGAGAACTCTCCTACTGATACGATGTAGTAGCAGAACTCTGTTCCATCTTCACTGAAGAAGATATCCTGAATCTGATTTGGAAGGATGTAGCGACAACATGCACCAATGCTTTCAAAAGGCATGATTCCATCAGGCCCGCCGCAGTTGTTCTCTGCAGTAAAGTCTTCTACGTCTACTTGCTCATTTGGCCAGTAGAAATCACTGATTCCCCATTTCACAAGCTCGTCTCCGTTGGCATCCGCCATCCACATGTATTCGTAGGTTTCTTCGGCGTCGTAGCAGTCTGATCCCGGATCACTCACTGTGATCATCGCTGTAATACTGTTGAAGACAATCGTATTATCTGGGCCCCAGTAGTTCGTCGCATTTTGGCTATCCCACCATTCAAAAAGATCTGGATTATCCCATGAACCAGAAACATCTTCAGGGTTAAACGTGCCTGTGGTGTAGAACGCTCCATCATCATCGTACAAGTACAAACGTTCTGAGGTACTTTTTGTCCCAGCACCAATTAGATGAAAGTAACAGTTGTAGAATGGGCTGTCAGAAGCATCTGTATCGTTGACGAACTTGATCTCGCGATCTTCAAACCAAGCATAGCGGTCACCATCAGTATTGATTAGTACCAGAATATCTTCCGTGAGATTGAATGCTGCTCCTACTCCTTCCCCGTCAAAAATACCTGCGAACGCTTGGTACTCTTCTGGCAAGCTAGATCCTGCTGGTGCGTTGTTTGTTTCTGGTTGAACTTCCTCCTTCTTACATGCGAATAACCCGAGAGCGAGGAGTGAATAGATGAAAAACTTTTTCATGATTGATAGATGTTTTTGTGATTGAAAAGATTTGTGGCACAAACATCTACCGACACCAAAAGAGCGGCAAAAAAACAGGGTATACGAAAGGTGGACAGCTACAAAACCCTACGGGGACAAACGGTGGACAAGCCGCACCAATAAACCGTCTAACGACTGATTATCAACTATATAGACAATACATAGGCTTCAAGACTATCTTCTGTATTCAACTCCAGTTTCTTACGGAATCGTTGTCTTGCCTTCTTGACACCCTCGTCTGAGATATTCAGAATTCGAGCAATTTCCTTCGAACTTAAGTTCATACGTAAGAGGGCTGCCAAGCGAAGATCGTTCTTAGAAAGCTTCGGACTTGTTTGGATCAAGTCCTGATAGAAGTTCGGGTTTAGCTCGGTGAACTGTTGCGTGAATTGCTCCCAGTTTCCGTCAATGGCTTTCTCTAGTTTCAAGGAGTTTACAACCGAGCGAACACCTCCTTCATCATTGCTTTGAGCCAAATCTTCTAATTGCTTCTGAAGTGAAGAAAGCACTTCATTCTTTTGGGCAATTTGTAATGCTTTTGCTGTCAACTCACGGTTTTTGTTTCTGAGCTCTTCCTTGAGTCTTTCTTCTTCAGCTTCCTTCAGCTCAATCTCTAATTGATGTAGCTTCCGTGCATTCTTACGGCGTTTGATCTCACGGTTCAGGGTAATCAACGACATGATGACTACGATGGCAATGCCCCCAATGAGTCCGTTTTGCTTGAGCTCATCGATCTCGGCTTGAGCCTCCAGTTCACGAATCGTCGCCATGTTCTTCTCACGTTCATACTCTTCGCGTAAAGCACCTAAGGCTTCCTGGTTTTCAATGTTGAACAGTGAATCGGAAAGCATCATCTCCACTTCCATGGTCTCATAAGCACGTTGGAAATTCCCTTTAGCGGCGTAAGCTTGACTTAGCAGACCGTAGCCATCATAAACCTCATCTAGGAAGAATTCCTTCGGAAAAGAAACCAGAAGTTCACCGTGGTAAATGGAGCGGTCATAATCGCCTGATTTCAGGAACAGATCAGCGTAATGCATGTGAGCATAGACACGGCATATGTCGATATCGTACTCTTCACAAATCACCATTGACGCATCAATGCATTGTTCTGCTTCCTCGTAACGTCCGACATAGGTGTAGGTTGACGCTAGAAATTGATTCGCGTTGGCAAAGTTTGAAAGGTTACCCGTTTCATTCGAAAGTCGGATACATTCTAGGAGGTCGCTTTCTGCTTTATCCCATTGTTCCCTCCCATTGTAATAAGAACCACGCTCGAGGTAGATATACGAGGCTTCGTCTAAATTCTCGTTTTCCAAGTGGTAGGTTAAGGCGCTGTTTTGATACACCTCTGCCAGTGAATCGTTGTCTAGCTCCTCATAAATCCGACCGATGTACGCGTCAAAAGTAGCGGCCCTTTTGTGGTCACCAAGAGCTGCAAAAATCTCTCTTGAACGTTGTATGTATTTCAGCGCAATGTCTTTGTCTTCTCCTCGGTAGTAATATTGGTACATTCCGAAGTAAGCCATGGCTCTGGAAAGAGAATCTCCTTCCTCTTCATGTTCCATGAGGAAGTCAAGTTCTAACTTCAAGGAGTCTAATTGATACAACTGCTGATGGGCATAGGCCACGCGTGCTTTGATCTTGTAGCGCAATAATTTGTCTCCGTTTACTTTGGCTTCCGCCGAACGCAATACGCTTCTGGCTGAATCGTATTCTTCTACAGCGATTAGACCGATGCCTTGGAGATAAGAAGCCTCGACCTGCGCTTTATCCTCCTGATTCTTGGCGTCGTTCACGAATGTATTCGCAACCACCAAGGCACTGTCAGTTTCTCCCGATCGTATTAGTTCAATGATAAGGTCTTCCTTGTCGTTGAGATTTACTTGAGCATTAGAGCTTAGCGAAATCGCGACCGAAAGCAACACGAAGAAGCAAGAAACAAAAGGGTTGGATGACATATTCATAGACTTCGCTCCGAAGGTAAGCCAATCCGTCCAAAAGCACTGCTTAATCCACTATGAGGACTCTTTGACTATGGACAGGAACTCCAGATTCCGAAACCTGCACGAAGTAAACTCCAGACGTCAGTTCAGCGGGCACTTTATTCAGAGTTCCTTGCCTAATAAGTCTGCCGGAAAGGTCATACCATCCGATGTTGAAATTCGGGGTCCATGCCGAGATAATCAATTGATCTCCTCGCCGTAGTGAGGTGTTTATTTTCAATTCAGCAGATGTCTCTTGAACGTTTACTAGGTCTTCCTGCTGGATATTATCGATAAAGAAATAATGGTAGCATTGTGGACTTACTCCAGGAGTTAAAACGATGAAATCATAAGCTTGGTCTGCGGTAAAGGATAATGGAACGGTCGTCCATTCAGAACTAGATACTTGATCCGAACAAGCCAATTCCACAGCGCCTTCTAAATCCTGAGTGTGAATAAATGCCAGGCCTTCGGTGGGTTGACCAACAAATCCGTAAATACATAATCCAGTACAGTCTTGACCGAAAGATCCTCCGGTTACATCTTTTACGTCTACTGTAAAAGAGTAGGTCGTACCTACGACGAGTGGTTCACTCAAAACTTGACCTATGGATTCTGCGGAGCCATTTAGGTTGCCATAAGTTCCCATCCCCATGTAACCGGTACCTGAAGAAGCTTCGGTTGGAGATGGAAAGACCTCGGCCGTGAACCCACAATTATAATAGTCTGCATTGGTAATAACAGTAATCCAACCTTCGGCCTTGCCCACTTCACCTAAGAACTCAGGACAATCTGTAAAATCCTCAAAGTCAGCATTGGTGAAGACTTGAGCAGAACAATTGAGACCTAGCGAAACGCTTAGTAATAATCCTAAACTTGCGGAAAGTAGATTCATAGCTATTGCATTTAATTCAACGAAGAAATTAGAGCACATTCTGCTTGGTTCGATTCACTTCTTAAATCAATCATTGTATTGCCAAAATTGTATTTACCCAGTAACGGTCTACCATTCGGTTTAAATCAATTTCACATCTCCCTGCCTACAAACTAGTTATCTTGCCGGCATGACCAAGAACTGCCTTTTCCTTTCACTCCTAGCCTTTCTATTCGTACAATGCACTACACCCGTTGTAGTTGAAGAACCTGAAGTTGACCTTTACGCTCCGCTTACCGAGGTCATGGACTCCATTGCCACACATTCTCTGATTCCAGGTTTTTCTGTTGGAATGGTTGATTATGGAAGGGTGGTTTACACCGAAGGATTCGGCTTTCAGAATTTGGAAGACAGTATTCCTTTCACCGATCAAACGGTGAATTGTGTGGCATCTATTTCGAAAACGGTGATTGGTTTTTCTGTGGCGAAGCTGGTCGATGAAGGAAAACTCTCCCTTGATATGCCGGTTAACGACATACTACCGTTTGAGGTGATTCACCCCATGTATCCAGAGACAGCTATTACTCTACGCCACCTAGTAACACATACCGCTGGTCTCACAGACTCCTTCGACCCAGAAGAAGTAGGCGAAGCAGATATCAATCTCATAGAAGAAATCACCTACGAAGACGATAGTATTCAAGTCTTCATGAATGAAGAGTTAGCTTACTATCGCATGGGGATTCCGTTATCCCAAGAAGAAACCTTGCAACGCTACCTTGATGTGAAAGGCAAGTGGTACAGCGAAGAAAACTACGAGGCTTTTGAGCCAGGCACCCAATACAGTTACTCGAATATCGGATCTGAGCTGGCAGCGGTCATCGTTGAAATCGTAGCAGGAAAACCTTTCCATGAATACACTGAGGAGATTCTCTTCACTCCACTAGGAATGACCAATACAGCATGGTTCAACCGCGAACTCCCCGATTCATTGGTCACCCACATCTACATGCCAGATGATTGGGACGACCCTCAAGAATCGATTCGCCATCCTCGATACGAATACACAGCCTACGCTAGTGGAGGAATCAAAACCTCGGCCCATGACCTTGGCTTATACCTCGAAGAAATGCTCAAAGGTGCCCGTGGCAATGGAACACTTTTAAGCAAGTCGGGATATCAACTCCTGTTCACTCCCCAACTCAACGCTAGTCATTTCCCTGAAGAACGCGACCCTCACCCGCTCAACGACGAATACAACGTGGGCCTCTTCTGGTCGGTTTCATCCACTGGAATGATCCTCCACAACGGCGGTTCTATCGGAGTCTTCTCCTTCCTCTACTTTGATCCAAATGACAATTCAGGAGCGTGGGGCTTCTGCAACCTCCCGATTGGTGATTTTGGGGTGATACGAGATGAAGTGTTTGAATTTGAAGTCTAGCACGGAGCTTGGTTCGTGGGAAAGCACGGGAATTCGGTTTACGGAGTGCAGTACTCAGAATCGTAGACCGTGGACCGTGGACTGTGGACAGACTGACCATGCTTTTCCGACGTCCGGCATCCGGCGTCCGGCGTCCGTTAGAACCACCTCGCTACGCATTGGCTAAGTACATTTAGCCATTTTGCCTTTTCGCCATTTCGCCTTGTAAGGACTAACGCCTAACGCCTTCCTACATAAGCGTAAATAGCCCTCAACTCCTCCTCCACAATCGCTGTATGGTATGCTTCAAAACTGGTCAGATTTGGCAACCAAGTGATGGATTCGATGACCGTTGTTAGTCCGTAATTGTGATTGAAGGCGACGCTTTGTAATTGCTGCAAAGCCTTGATCGACTCAGGTATTTCTGTTAGCCTATTTCGAGAGAGATTCAGGTATTCCAATGCCTTAAGCTCCAACAAACTTTCTGGAAATGCGGAGAATTGATTGCTTCCAAGATGAATTACTTCCAGTTGTGTCAGCTTGTCCAGCTTTGGTAAGGTCATAAGTTTGTTGTCATTCAATGACCATTCCTTTAACCCTGTGAGGGTATTGAATGACGCAGGAATTTCCTCCAATTGACAATGCGCCATGACCAGTCGGTGAAGAGATGTTAATCCTTCGAGTTCATTGGTAAGTTGAACCGGATTGTAGGTTAGCACGAGTTCTTCAAGCGAAGCCAACTGATTAAACGACGATGGTAATTCTGTCAAACCACAGTAATACAGATCCAGACGCTTCAAGGCTTTCAAATCTCCAATACGAGTCGGCAATCGCTTCAACTGATTGCCATCAAGCTCCAAAATTTTTAACGATGATAAGTTGCAGATCTGCTTTGGTAGCTCTGTCAGTCGATTATTCGAAAGACGCAGAATTTCAAGATTCTCAAGTTTTCCAATCTCACCACTCAAACGTTTCAAAGGAACAATGCTTGGGTTATACGCCCCATCCAGTCCATAGAAATAAGACAAATCGAGTTGATACACCTCCAACGGGTTCTTCAATGCATCCTCCAATGAAGTGTACACTGAATCACGTTGTCCGAACATCACCGTGCTCGACAAAAAGAGAAGCGAAAAGAGCAGCTTTCGAATGACCATGCGAAGGAGAACGCAAAGGTTGTACCAAATGGTATGTGGTTCGTGGTTCGTGGTTCGTGGAAATTACGGGGAATTCGTTTAACGAGGTCAAGACTCAGTATCGTAGACCGTGGACTGTGGACTGTGGACGGACCTGAACATGCTAACCGCCGAAGGCGGACTAATCATGCTATCTCCGGCGTCCGGCATCCGGCGTCCGTTCATTTCACAACGGTAATTACGGACTTGTTACCTTTCGCCATTTTGCCATTTCGCCTTTCCGCCCTCGAAACTAAGCTACCTGATCTTCGCCTATCGTCTTAATTATCGATAGTCTGAGTAGGTTAATCTCGTAATAGTGTTTGCCTAATAAAAGAAGGATGATAAGTGTCACAGCAACGATCATCGAATTGGATTCGGCTAAGATCTTGAGGTCAGCGAGGAAACATATCATCAAAAAGCTCCAGAAAGCTATTGCGCAACTAATCACCAATTTGAAGACCCAATGAGTTCGAATACGAGCGGCTATTAGAGTATTTCCTTCATGCTCCGCTAAGTACAAAAATCCGAAAGGCTTGATGACATCGACACTATTGAGTTCTCGAATGAGCATGCATTTAATCCTTCCATCACCAATCTGCGAAGCTTTCAGGTCATGATCAATGTAATCCCCTCCCATTAACTCAGGAAGATTATCCACAAAGGTCATTTTGTTCCTGAGAGTAGACATAACTTCTTCGCAGGAACCAGGAATACGGAATATGACTTGCCTGTCGAACTTCATTGTTTTGGTTCGTGGTTCGTGGTTCGTGGTTCGTGGAAATTACGGGGAATTTGTTTAACGAGGTCAAGACTCAGTATCGTAGACCGTGGACCGTGGACAGACCTGAACATGCTAACCGCCGAAGGCGGACTAATCATGCTATCTCCGGCGTCCGGCATCCGGCGTCCGTTCATTTCGCAACGGTAATTACGGACTTGTTACCTTTCGCCATTTTGCCATTTCGCCTTTTCGCCTTTTCGCCATTTCGCCATTTCGCCAATAAAAGACTAACGCCTAAAGCCCAACGCCTATAGCCTAAAAAGAAACTTCAGTCTCAGCCACATTCCCCCTCTCATCCCACACACGCAACAGGAGGTATTTCGACTCTTCATCAATTATTCCGTCTTCTGATTTGTACCAGAGTCTGGCTTTTTTGTGGTCGAAGTGCATACGGATCCATTTGCCGTCTACGCGGGCTTCCCAGTGGTCGATGCCGGAGAGATCATCTGTGATGGTGAAAGAGAGGTCTTTGCGCGTGGCTTTGCGTGTTTTGATGACTGGAGGAACAGTGTCCATTCCAACAACGTAGGTGCCGAAGGCTTTTACGCGAGCGTTGACCCAACCGATTTTATAGCTGCCGCCGCGGTTGTAGTAGCGTTTCTTCCCTGGGTTGTATTGAAGGATCATTAGTTTGTCCACAAGGGAATCGGGTACGTCTTCAGCGTTGATTTTGAGAATCATTTCGTCGTGGACCGGCTCAAAACGGTTCCCTACTTCGAAGTAAGGTGACTTGACAGAGAGCGGACCTCCGCGAACTTCATTGATCCACACGTAGGCGTCGTCATAGAGTCTGCCTTCTGGGATGAAGAGATTGCAACCTTCTGTGCGAATGGTATTGACCTTATCGAATGCACACCTACGCGCACCTGATGGTTTCAAGCTACCTGATTCCGCGCTAGCGTTAGGCTCATCAACTTGTTGAAGATCGAAACTTACTTCGCTCGTATTACCGTGAACATCATAGACCTTCACTAGAACTGAGTGAATTTGATTATCCGGTAGTTCTATTCGTCCGTTGTTCTTCACCGTACGGTAGATAGGCAGACGGTTGTAGGGCAAACGGAAGGTTCGGTGGATACTCTTCTTCTCTTGCTTCATGGTGGCGAAATCCATGTGTGCATTCATGAAGCGGTTGGTGGCAAAATCGAGTTGCTCGAGCTTTTCTTCGAAGAGCAATTCATTGTCAAGGAAGACTTCGAGTCGGAAGATTCCGCAGATGTTGCTGTTGTTATCAAGTTGATCAATGGTGTGCACCCCGACTCCGACTGGTCCATAGACAGGAATGGGGCCTTTCCGCGTTAGCGAGACCTTACCAGAAGTGCCATTGGTAGCAATCAATTGCGAACGATGCGTTCCCATAACCTGACTTGAGTCCTCAAGCGGAACCACCTGGATACCTCTCAAGGCCGGTGCTCTCGAATCAGCTACTGGAAAATCCCAGAGCAAGGGATTGACTGGAAACTCTGACTCGGTCTCACGAATCTCGAAATGAAGGTGAGGTCCACCAGAAGAGCCGCTGTTGCCAGTCCATGCGATGACCTCAGAAGAGTCGATGGGGATCAGTCCAACACCAGGGTACAGATCTACCTCCCACGATTCCAGCTCATACTGTGCGTCACGGAGGAAGTCTTCAATCTTATCGTTCAGCTTACTGAGGTGGGCATAAACCGAAGTGTAGCCGTTGGGGTGATCGACATAGATCACCGTTCCGTACCCATAGGAAGATATCTTAATTCGGCTGATATGCCCTTCCGCGATAGCGTAAACAGGCAAACCCGTACGACCTTGTGTTTTGATGTCAAGGCCAGTGTGAAAGTGATTCGAACGGAACTCACCAAAGTTCCCTGAAAGATTCAATGGAATGTCAAGTGGGGAACGGAATCCAGAGCGCGTACCGTGCTGGGCTTCCGCCGTTAAGGCGAAAAACAACACACAGAAAATCACAGATAGAAATGTACGGTACTGGAACATGGAATACGAAGTTCGCAAAGCCTTTAAGATCTAACGGGGCAGCATACTACAAGTTGTTAGCAAGACGTTGAAGAGAACATTCACGTGTTTAAGCCTTAGACTTCCGTTAACATTCTTACTTTTGTTTGGGGAGGTAGGGGCAGATCCTACTGATCGATAACTATGGAAAACGTCATTGGTGATATTCGGAAAAAGGTCGGGCAACTGCTCGAAGAGCGTTCTCGAATGGCTGAAGAAATGAAGCAGAAAGATGAAGCGTTGAACGCGCTCCAACACCAACTTGACCAAACCCAGCAGCAGATCGATGAGTTAGAGAAAGCTAACCACACCCTTAAAATCGCTAAATCGTTGACCGGCGCCGAAGATAATACGGAAGCCAAGCAGAAGATCAATGAGTTGGTGAGAGAGATCGACAAGTGTATCGCATTACTGAATAAATAAACACCCTGCATGAGTGAATTGTCAATCAAGGTGAAGATCGCCGGCCGCCAGTTCCCACTCACGATACCACGTGAGGAGGAAGAGATGGTGCGCAAGGCTGCCAAGATGGTTGACGAGCAGTTCCGGTTCTTTACTGAGAACTACGCCGTGCAAGACCGAGCTGACCTGCTTGCCATGGTGGCACTGCAGATGGCTACTTCCGCCGTCAAGGCGAAACAGAACTCCGAAGACCCTGCACAGACTGCCGCGTTACAGGAGATCAGCGATCTACTTTCCGATGCCCTCTCCTGAGCTTGTCTTCGCGCCACATAGAAAAGAACAATGGATATTATGACTATTGTAGTTGGAGTAGCGGGTGTCATTATTGGCGCCGGACTGGCCTACCTCCTCTACACAAAGTTGCTTCAGAAACGAGCTGAAGTGATCGTCGAAGAAGCCGAAGAAAAAGGTGAAACGATCAAACAACAAAAACTTCTTCAAGCCAAAGAGAAGTTCCTCGCACTCAAAGAGGAGCACTCGAAAGAAATCAAAAAGAAAAACCGAGAGCTTCAGTCTGCAAAAGACAAGGTAAAGAGCAAAGAGGCTCAACTTTCTAAGCAGATAGAATCTAACAAGCGTAAACAACAAGAAGTAGACAAGATCAAGCAGAACCTTGACAACCAACTTCAAGTTGTATCTAAGAAGCAATCAGATCTCGAAAAATCACATCAGAAATCAGTAGCTCTTCTTGAAGACATCAGCGGACTAAGCGCAGATGATGCTAAGAAGGCTTTGATGGAAGAGCTGAAAGAAGAAGCACGCAGCATGGCTTCTGTGCAAGTTCAAGAGATTCTTGACGAAGCAAAACTCAAAGCAAATCAAGACGCGAAGCGTATCGTTATTCAATCGATTCAACGAGTAGCTACGGAGCATGCGATTGAGAATTCGGTTTCGGTTTTCAATATTGAGAATGACGATATCAAAGGACGCATCATTGGACGTGAAGGACGAAACATTCGCGCGCTTGAGGCAGCTACTGGAGTTGAGATCATTGTAGATGATACTCCAGAAGCGATCATCCTTTCTTGTTTTGACCCTGTTCGCCGGGAGGTTGCTCGCTTGGCGATGCACCAGTTGGTGAGCGATGGTCGTATCCACCCTGCACGTATTGAAGAGGTAGTAAACAAGACACGCAAGAACATCGAAGAAGAGATCATGGAGGTAGGTAAACGTGCCGCTATTGACCTTGGAATCCACAACTTGAATTCTGCGTTGATTCGCATGGTAGGACGTATGAAGTACCGTTCTTCTTACGGACAAAACCTTCTCAAGCACTCTCGTGAAGTAGCAAACCTTTGTGCGGTAATGGCCGCAGAGCTTGGTCTAGACGCCAAGGCTGCGAAACGTGCTGGTCTTCTCCACGATATCGGTAAGGTTTCAGACGAAGAATCTGAACTTCCACACGCAATTTTGGGGATGAAACTCGCTGAGAAATATGGTGAGAAGAAAGACGTGTGCAACGCCATTGGTGCTCACCACGATGAGATTGAGATGACGACCCTCATCTCTCCTATCATTCAGGTTTGTGATGCCATCTCTGGTGCACGTCCTGGAGCTCGTCGCGAAGTAGTAGAAAGCTACATTCAGCGTTTGAAAGATCTCGAAAACCTTGCCCTTGAATACGACGGGGTAACCAAGTCATACGCCATCCAAGCCGGACGTGAACTACGTGTGATCGTAGAAAGCGAGAAGGTAAGCGATGAACGCGCAGATCAGCTATCATTCGATATCTCTCAGAAGATTCAGAATGAAATGACCTACCCAGGTCAAGTGAAGATCACGGTGATTCGTGAGAAGCGTTCGGTGAATTACGCTAGATAAGGCTTAGGGCATAAGGCTTAAGGCTTAAGGCTTAAGGAATTTGATTAAAGGGAGCGGTTGCTCCCTTTTTTGTTGGCGGTAGGCTGTATGCAGTATGCTGCTTCTTGAATCGAGATTTTCAGCAAATATTGACCAACTTCTTTAGCCATAAAAGACCATTTCTCAATAGTTTCACCATTCTGGCACTAACGCCTAAAGCCTATAGCCTAAAGCCTCTCACCATGAGATTTTTTCTGTTCATCCCTCTCATCCTATTAGCTTGTACTCAACCTGAAACGACCCCATCCATCACAGGTGAATGGTCGATGCACCAGGTCATCCAACAAGGAGAAGACGTTACCTCTGAGCACGACCCGTATGATGAACGTTATGTGATCATGCATGCAGATAGCACATTCACGAGTGGTGGACGTCCGTTTGGGGAGAATAGTGGGAAATATTCTTTTGACGCTGAAGCCATGACCTTGTTTCTTGACAGTGATGCTGGTCCGGAAGATGATAGCCATTGGAAGGTGACGCTGAGCGGAGATACGATGGTTTGGGATGGTGCAGGGTCTGTGTGGGCTGAGGGGTTCAGAATCGTGAATGTAAGGCCTAAGGCCTTACCGTAGGCGGTATGCTGTAGGCAGTAGGCAGCAAACTGGGCACTGCTTTCCGCATACAGCACACTGCAGTATCTTGCAGGAGGTATCAATTCTTAGTCATTACCATTACCCTAATCACTGGCATTCTGATCATTCGTATGTCGCTAGATTTTTGGAGAACTAAAGAGGATCCAGATATGCCAGAACTCAAGGAGAATTTCAAGGATTATCTAAGAAGCGGTGGATTAACCCTCGCGTTCTTCATTGTTTTCTTGGTTTGGGCCATGATAACTAAGTGCAACTGACAACCGCAGGTGGTATGCTGTAGGCGGTAGGCAGCAACCAAAGTACGGCTTACTGCATACCGCCTACCGCCTACGTTGCCCCCTATCAACCGCGTGTAATTCAAAACTCCTGACGTATCCGAGAATGTGGTGCAGCTTTCAGCGTAATTTGCGTTGTTAGGAATAGTGAGTACCCGCGAAAAATTCATAGCGTCTTTTGGATGGCAAGCACTGAACGTGTTTTCCCAGGTCATCTTGCAGTTGATCTTCATCTCCATCTTGGCGCGTTTGATTACCAAAGATGCTTTTGGGGTCATGGCCATTGCCCTCTTTGTGGTTGGCTTTATTGAGATCTTTTCGCAGATCGGAATTGGTCCGGCGTTGATTCAGCGGAAAGAGTTGACCAAGGAGCATATCAACGGAGCTTTCTTCATCAGCTTGCTCTTGGGTATTGGATTCACCATCGCTCTTTACCTCGTGGCTCCTTTGGTGGCGGCCTTTTACGAGGATGAAGTTTTGACATCTGTCTTGCGTTGGATTGGATTGAGTTTCTTGATTTCCGCGTTAGCGATTGTTCCAAAAAGCTTGATTATCAAAGAAATGAGCTTTAAGAAGCTCTTCTTCTGTTCAGGAACAGCCATGACCATTGGAAACCTTGGGGTGGGTTTGACACTCGCCTATTCAGGTTATGATATTTGGGCTTATGTATTCGCTTTGTTGGCCCAAAACACCTTGATGACCATTACTTACTGGATTTTTCATCCAGTGAAAATAGGGACGAGTTGGAATTGGGAGACGACGAAAGACATGATTCGCTACGGTGGTGGTAGCACCTTGTTCAACATGTTCAACTACGCTGCAACGAAGATCGATGTCTTAATTGTAGGTAAGTTTGGTTCCACAGGAGCTGATGCAGCGGATGGAAGAGCCTATGACCGCTGGTCAACAACCGGTATTTATGACCGTTCGGCTTACTTGATGAGCTTGCCTATCACGGTCTTGGGTAAATTGAGTGATAGCGTCATGTTCAGCGGCTTATCACAACTGCAAGACGACAAACCCAAGCTTCAACGTGCGTTCTTGAGCGCCATCTATCATATTGCATTGTTGGTCATTCCAGGGGCGATTTTCATGGTCTTCTTCGCAGAAGAAATCACCATTCTCTTCCTCGGAGATCAGTACTTTGACGCCATTCCAATTGTTGAGATTCTGTTTATTTCAGTGGCCTTCCGTTCATTGATTAAGATTGCTGATTCTGTCGTTCGCGCACTTGATCGAGTTTACACTGCTAGTGGCATCAAAGCGATCTTCTTTATTTTGGTCGGACTAGGCACCTTCTTTGCTCTCCCAGCTGGACTGAAAGGCGTGGCCTGGGCGCTTGTGGGATCAGTAGCGATTCAATTCGTCATGATGATGACTTTAAGCTTGAAGTTGGTTGACTTGAGTTGGAAACGACTGATCAAAAAAGTCATTCCAGGCATCATCCTTGGAATATTCGTAGTCATCGCTTCCGCGCTAGCGAAACTCATCAACATGAACATCGATGATATGCGCCTGTTGAGACTGTTCATCGCTTTATTCATCAATGGCGGAATTGTGCTGATCATGGCATGGTATCTGCCTTGGTTATTCAAACAGGGCAAGGATAATGTGCTTCAAACCATCGCCGAACGCATTCCGGTAAAAGCATTGAAAGCACGTTGGGGAAGGAAATCGTAACTTCGCGCCTCGCTCCTCGTAGGGCATGAGACATGAGGGAAAATTTTAGAATCATAGGTGTTTTTTTGGTGATGTTTTTCGCCCTATCGGGCGGAACGCAAAGCTTCGCGCAATGTGATTTGAAGATCAACAACCCTGACTCCCTAGAATTCCGACTATTTATTGGAGGTGCTTCCGTTGAAACGGAGATCACAGAGATGATGGCCATCGATTCTGTTGATTGTGGAATGTGCTTGCTCGACATCATTGTCATAGACAGCTTGAACGTCCACCTGCGCACTGACCTGAATGTAGATACCAGCTGGACTCCGGAGTTACAGCTACGTAATGACTCATTAGGTATCCGCCTTGAAGTACTCAATCCAAAAGAGCAAGCAACAGTAGATTACACTGCTCCGGTTGCTACTCGTAACAGTGAGATTAATGTACAGGTCTTCGCCCTTGATGGTGCGGCTTGTGCTCCACCGGCAACACCAGCCCAACTTTCTCGTTGGATCGGAGAACTCGAAAAAATGGATTTTGAACGTCAGCGCCTCAAATACCTAGAGAACCTGACACGTCAAGAGGTCTGTCTCACCACCTCTCAAATTCGCCAACTCTGCGCATACATCGACGATGAAAACAAGCGCCTAGACTTTCTAAACGCCTCTTACGCCAATTGCTACGACCGTTCTCAATTCGCGGTCTTAGAGGATCTTCTTTATCTGGAACGCTCAAAGGAAGCCTTCCGAGGGATAGCTGAATAGCCTAGTTCGTGGAAACGAGAATCCATAAACTATAACCAATAACTAATAGCCAAATACCAACAACCGCGATCCGCATTCCGCGTTCCGCGATCAGAGTCCCGCGTTCAGAGTCCCGCGATCCGCATTCCGCATTCCGCGATCCACTTTGAACACAATGAGATTAATCAAGGTTACCCCCTAAAAGCACACATTTTCGTAAAATTGTAGTGACGTCAATGACACGTTCCTGATTATGGAAGAGAAAAACTTACTTGAGCGCTTCGAAGCGTATGTAGCGGCAAACAAAAAGATCGAGCCGAAAGACTGGATGCCAGATGATTACCGCAAGACATTGATCCGTCAGATCAGTCAGCATGCCCATTCTGAAATCGTGGGAATGCTTCCAGAAGGTAATTGGATTACACGTGCCCCATCACTGAAAAGAAAGGCCATTCTTTTGGCTAAGGTGCAAGATGAAGCTGGACACGGCCTCTACTTGTATTCTGCATGTGAAACACTCGGGGTGGAACGTGATGATACCTTGGAAGATCTGCACAGCGGAAAAGCGAAGTACTCAAGCATCTTCAATTACCCTACAATTAACTGGGCCGATATCGGCGCGATTGGTTGGTTGGTAGATGGAGCTGCCATCATGAATCAAGTACCATTGTGTAAGTGTTCTTACGGACCTTACGCACGTGCTATGGTTCGTGTGTGTAAGGAAGAAAGCTTCCACCAACGTCAAGGATTCCAGATCATGCTGACCATGGCGAAAGGAACTCCTGAGCAAAAGGCGATGGCACAAGATGCGCTTAACCGCTGGTGGTGGCCATCATTGATGATGTTTGGTCCTACAGACGACAACTCTCCAAACTCTGCGAAAAGCATGAAGTGGAAGATTAAGTTATTCTCGAACGACGAGCTTCGTCAGCGTTTCATTGACATGACTGTTCCTCAAGCAGAAGTATTAGGTCTAACTATTCCAGATCCAGACCTCAAGTGGAATGAAGAGCGCGGACACTACGATTTCGGTGAGATCAATTGGGATGAATTCTACAATGTGATCAAAGGAAACGGTCCGTGTAATAAGCAGCGAGTTGAAACACGTCGCAACGCCTATGAGAAAGGCGCTTGGGTGCGTGAAGCTGCCATTGCACATGCTGAGAAACGCGAGGCACGTAAAAAAGAAGCGGCCGCTTAAGAACGACATCACCTTACGAACATGAGTAAAAAGAATTGGCCTCTTTGGGAGGTATTCATCCGCAGCCGTCAAGGCTTGAGCCACAAGCACGTTGGTTCTTTGCATGCAGCTGATGCACAAATGGCGATCACTAACGCACGCGACGTATACACTCGTCGTCAAGAAGGCGATAGTATCTGGGTTGTTCCTGCTGACGAAATCACTGCTTCTTCTCCAGACGAGAAAGATGCATTGTACACACCATCTGATGACAAGGTGTACCGTCACCCAACCTTCTACGATCTACCTGACGCGGTGAAACACATGTAATGGAGGCAAAACTCGAATATACCCTACGCATTGCTGACAATGCCTTGATTCTAGGTCAACGCCTAGGAGAATGGTGCGGACACGGCCCAGCACTGGAAGAAGATATTGCCTTGACGAACATTTCGTTAGACCTGATTGGTCAGGCGCGTTCACTCCTCACCTACGCTGGGGAGCTCGAAGGTAACGGTCGCGACGAAGACAAAATGGCTTTCTTCCGGGATGCCCACGACTTCCGAAACGTGTTGTTGGTTGAGCAGAAGAACGGGCACTTTGGAGACACCATCGCACGTCAGTTTTTGTTTGATCACTTTTCATGGCTGTTCTATGATGCGCTATTAAAGAGCAATGATGACACCCTTCGCGCTATCGCGGAAAAGTCGATCAAAGAAGTGACCTACCACCGTCGTCACAGCAGCGAATGGATCATTCGCCTAGGAGACGGGACTGAAGAGAGTCACGCAAAAATTCAGGAAAGCATCAACGAGTTATGGGCCTTTACTGGAGAAATGTACACTCCAGACAAACTAGACCAACAGGCACTTGCTGATGGATATGGAGTTGATCTTGTTCAACTTTCAGAATATTGGAAACAAAATGTAGCCGGCGTTCTTCGTCAAGCTACGCTTAACGTACCTGAAGACGGGTGGATGCAGAAAGGTGGAAAGAAGGGAATCCATTCAGAACACCTTGGATACATGCTCGCAGAAATGCAGCACATCCCACGCACCTACCCTGACGCACAGTGGTAATCGGTGGAAAGAAACGAAGCACACATCCTTGAATTATTGACCGCGGTCAAAGACCCTGAGATTCCCGTTCTCAACGTTGTTGATATGGGCGTCATCAGAAAGGTTGATATCAATGATGACCGCATCGTAGTTACCATCACCCCAACCTACAGCGGCTGTCCAGCTATGGACGTTATTTCAAGGAACGTTAAGGCCACCCTCAAGCGCGCCTTTGGAGAAGACGCAGAAGTCGTTTCCCAACTCTCCCCAGCATGGACTACCGATTGGATTACCGACGAAGCACGCGAGAAATTACGTGAATACGGCATCGCCCCACCCGAAGGCAAAAGCCACGATAAATCACAACTCTTCGCCGAACCAAAGGTGATCGCTTGTCCAAAATGTGGCTCTAAAAACACCACCCTCGTCTCAGAATTCGGTAGCACCAGCTGCAAAGCACATTACAAGTGTTCTGATTGTTTGGAGCCGTTTGATTATTTTAAGTGCATTTAGGAGGCTTTAGGCTACAGGCTTTAGGCTTTAGTCTTAACTCTTCTCCTTCCTAACGCCTATAGCCTATCGCCTAAAGCCTAGAAATATGGTTTTCTCCTCCCCCGTCTTCTCTGAATACAACAACGTTTATAGCTGGCATATTGAAGTGCCTGATGATGTCTATCAGCATTTTAAGGAGCAGAATATTAAGCGTGTATTGGCGACGATTGAAGGGAAGGTCACCATACATTGTGGCCTTTTATCTAAGGGGAATGGGATTTACTACATCATGCTCAATAAGGAGATTCGGAAGCAGCTCGGACTGGTTGCGGAGCAGGTGGTTCAAGTGAGTTTGGAAGAGGATACGTCAGAGTTTGGGATGGCGGTCTGTGAAGAGCTAACAGAGATGCTTGCCCAAGATGAAGAAGGACGTGCTTACTTCATGAAGTTGACTCCAGGTAAACAGCGGAATATCATTCACTGGGTTGGGAACGTCAAGAGCTCGGATATTAGAATTCGCAGGGCGATTGTTGCGATGAATCACCTGAAGATGCAGCAAGGGAAGTTAGACTTCAAGCTGTTGCATCAGGAGATTAAGGAGGCGAATCAATCGGGGTTGTAGGTCTTGCTAGGCCATAGGCGTTAGGCTATAGGCGTTAGTATTTTTTGAGGAGGTAGGTGTAAGTTGTGAATTCGTTTAGCCTTGTGACCAACGAAACATAATCATCACCTGAATGGATGATCGTGGAGATCTGATTTAGATGACGGTTGCCCTGATTGATGTTCATTTCGAGTTGATCTCCAGTGAGTTCATATTTCCCAAAGATGAGTTCCTCGTCTATCAGTCGGCGGCAGGTATAGATACCGTTCTCCCAAAAATTATAGCGCACACCGATGCTTTGCTTTCTGATTTTGGCCTCACGAATTTCGTCAGGAAATTGAGACTCGATGGAGAAATCCTTTACTTCCCATTTACCTTCAATGGAAGGTTCGATGCCCGCTTCTGGGTGGCACGAGAACATAGAAAAGATCATAAATATGAGGCAAAGTCTATTCGCTAGACTTAGATTGGCTGCATTGATCATAGTCGTTTCGCAATGAAAAAGGTTCGAATAATGGTGTTTAGTCTTGTGATGTCAATGGCATTCGCTGCCTTGGCATTCAACAACGAACAACCAGCTGTACACCCAAGTAATGAGAAGGTTCACGATACTAACTTTCAGATCTCCCTTCCAGAAGGACCTGTAGAATCTATCCTGATTCTTTTTGGCGGCTACGGACAAAAGCCCAGCGACGTCTTATTGGCCTTTCCTATCGAATCAAAGCTTCGAGATCAAAACATAGCGGTGATCTACGTCAAACAATTGAACCGGATTTGGCTGAATGAGGATGAATTAAATTCGATACAAGAGTCGATTGCACAAACCAGAGCATCGCATAAGCTTAGCACCAAAAAACTCTTCTTGGGAGGTTTTTCAAGTGGTGGAAACCATGCTCTGCAGTTCGCTAACCAACTTTCAAGTCAAGGCGATGATCAAGTACTCGGTGTGTTCACCGTTGACAACCCGATTGACCTTGAACAGCTTTACCTGAATGCGGAGGAGAACATTGAACGCAACTTTCATCCATGGGCGATCGGAGAGAGTCTAATGATTACTCAAACCATCAATGACTCGATAGGCAATGGCAACCGTGATGAATTCTTTAATGACTTCTCGCTGTATAGAAGAAGCTCGAACGCTCATCTTCTAGAAGATCTTAAGTCGACCTCACTACGATTCTACACCGAGCCTGACACCGCATGGCATCGTGAGAATCGAGGAACAAACTATGAGGACATCAACGCCTATCAACTCGAAGGGTTGACTTCTCTTCTGAGATCAGAAGGTTTTGACGTACAAATGATCACTACCACAGGCAAAGGATATCGTCCAGACGGCATGCGTCATCCGCATAGTTGGTCGATTGTGGATCAGGAGGAGTTGGTGAAGTGGTTCTTAAGTCTGAATCGAAGAAAGTAACACACATAAACTTTCCACCAACGTCTGCAAACTACCTATTGACAAGCATTCGGGGAACAGCGAATTTTATGTCACTTCGCTTTAAACCAATCCTGCTTGCGGGGAGGACTCAACTGATAAATGCTCCGATACTGAAATGACTCAAAAACCGAATATTTAAGCACATATAAACTTTTCAGCAACGCTCGTAAACTAGCTCTTGACAAGCGTTGTAAATCGCCTGAACTTTGGCTCGTGCCGGTTAGGACGGTGGGGGCGGGCGGGCCCGCGAGGGCTGAGAATTTCTGCTAAAATAGATCGGATTCAGTCCGCGGACAGGCCCGCGAGGGCTGAGATTTTCTTCGAAACAGAACAGATTCAGTCAGCAGACAGGCCCACTAAGACTGAACAACTCTACCCAAAAACACCCTATCTTAGATACATGAAAGAACTCCTCCGAAACATGATTTCTTCCTTCGAAGCCCTCGAGCCACACGAAGTCGACCTCATCGTCGACAACTCGAACGTGCAGGCATTCAAAAAAGGATCTGTGCTATTATCTGAAGGACAGATGTCACAGGAGTGTTTCTTTGTACTGAAAGGACTAGTACGCGAGTACCGAATCGTGAATGGAGAAGAGAAGTCAACAGCCTTCTATTCTCAAGGGATGCCGGTGACTTCTTTTATGAGCTTCAATACTGAAACTCCCTCTCCTAGCTACTTGGTTTGTAGCGAAGACAGCATCCTCACTGTAGGTACGAAGACGCTTGAAGACGAGATGTGTGCTCGAATTCCAAGGTTGGAAAGCGTGATTCGAGTTGAAGTGGAGAAAGTGACTGCTGAAGGACAAGAAGCCTTTGCTCGTTTTATGACCTCTACTCCTGAAGAAAGGTACCTGCGTGTGATGGAAGAACGTCCGGATTTGTTGCAACGCGTTCCTCAACATCAACTAGCAAGCTACCTTGGGATTACCCCTGAGTCTTTAAGTCGATTGCGTAAACGACTTGTGGAGAAGGAAAAGTCTTAGAGTTCCATCGACAACACGATGTTCCCTCGCTTTCTTCCTGAATCTACGTATTGATGAGCTTGAACTACTTCGTCCATGGCGTAAGTGCGGTCCATGACCATTCTGATTTCACGGTTGCGGTACATCTCCATCAATTGAAGTAGCATCGCTCGAAGTTCAACTACTTTTCTGGTGCCAGTAGCGGCGAACTTCGCCTTCTTCCCGTGCTTCTTTGAACGGAAGAGCATATCTATAAACAACTCGCCCTTCAGCACCGGACAAACATACTGTCCTTGCTCTTTGAGGATTGCCTTGCAAGCTCTGAAGCTCGATTTCCCTACGGTATCGTAGATCACATCGAAACGTTCGTTCAACTTGGTGTAGTCCGTCGTTTTGTAGTCTACAACCGCATCTGCTCCAAGTGAAGTGACCAATTCCGCGTTAGCGCCAGAACACACCGCCGTGACATGAAGATCCATCTCCTTTGCAATTTGAATGGCAGCAGTACCTAGAGCGCCCGAGGCTCCAATAATCATCAATCGTTGGCCGCTTTTCATATTGGCTACTTCGCGAATAAAGTTCCATGAAGTCACCGCTCCGTCACAGAATACGGCGCCTTCGTCGTAACTCATCAATTCAGGCATGTGCGTGATGACTGCGTCTTCTTCAACTACGAGATACTCAGCATAAGTACTAAATCCAAACAGCGACTCACCGCAGACACGATCTCCAGGCATGTAATCAGTTACTTCAGCACCAACCGCCTCAACAACCCCAGCAAAACCAGTCCCGGGAATTGGATTCTTCGGACGTCGAAGCCCAAGAAAGAGCCTACCTAGTCTCGGGGTTCCCATACGTAAGAATGTATCAGCAGCCGTCACTGCCGCAGCATGATTACGAATCAGAATTTCATTCGGTTTCGGTGCTGGCTTTTGGAAAGTCTCTACCTTAAGTACTTCAGGACCACCATATTCAGTAACCCTCACAGCTTGCATTGTTGCGTTCATCATTTCTTGTTTTTAATTGATGAAGCAAAGCTCCGACGAAGAGAGGGCTCAATTCATTGACGTTCGTCAAGAAAGGAATGCGGATTGCGGAATGCGGATCGCGGAATGCGGATCGCGGAATGCGGATCGCGGATCGCGGAACGCTGGTGGCGGTGGCGGTGGCGGTGGTTATTGATTATCGACCATTGATTATAGATTGGATCAAGCCTTACGCCTAAATCCATATAGTAATTGCCCCCAAAAACCTTTCGGCATATCCTCCACCCCTGGGTAACCTAGTTTGATGTGGGCGTCGTCTTTGGGGATAGATGCTGTTCCGAATAGATAATCCCAGAGACTTAAGCTGATACCGAAGTTGATACCGTGAGTTCTTCCTTCTGGTAGGTGGTATACATGATGCCAGAGGTGCATCACCGGGTTGTTGAAGACATAACGCAATGGTCCCCAAGTGATATGAATGTTCGCATGGTTAAGGTGTCCAATAGAAATAGCAACAAAATGCACAATGTAGGCTTGCTCTGGTTCGAAACCTCCGAGGACCATGACCCCGATGGTCTTGAGTGGCTTGTAGAAAATGTTCTCCATCCAGTGATAGCGGAGGTGAGCTGCGAAGCCCATCTCTTCCACTGAATGATGCACTTGGTGGAATCGCCATAGGAATTCGAAACGGTGTAGAGCGACGTGGGTAGCCCATTGCACAAAGTCGATCACAATGAAGAAAACGAGCAGCTGAAGTGCCATTGGCCAAGCCGACATATCAACTAGTGCAATGCTCTTCATAGAGATCCCTACCGACTGGAAGCCCAGTTCCAGAAGTGCGTAAACACCAGCAATGGCAATGGAGAAAATGAAGAAGTTGAAGAACATGTAAAACCCATCCAACCAGAAGTCCTTACGGATGGCTTTCTGTTCCTTTCTCCAAGGAAAAGCGAGTTCAAGGAGATAAACGGCTACTGAAATCACGATCAATCCATAGAAGTAGTTCTGATACCATGGTACACTGCTATCCATGATGATCGACTTCCATGTCCAATCCACTGTGCCCATGAAGGCATCTTTCATGACTTGAATTGCTGAACTCATATTATTCTTGTTTGACGTCCATGGCTAAGGGTAAGTGATCCATATGGCTCCACTCTGTCCATGAACCGTCGTAGTTTTTGACATTTTCGTAACCGAGAAGTTCACTGAGCACAAAGGTGGTGTGCGCAGAACGCACTCCAGTGTGACAGTAGGTAATGATCTTCTTCTCGGGCGTAATTCCTAATTCTGTGAGGTCATGCTGGATATCTTCTAGCGGCTTCAACATCCAACTTTGTCCCATTTCAACGGCATTCCCCCAGTCGTAATGAATAGCTCCTGGGATATGTCCAGCTCTAACTGCCCCCTTCTTCATAAAGGCCCCCGTGAATTCATTGATCGTGCGGGTGTCAACTAGAAGAACCGTTGAATCTCCGCTAGCGCGAATGAGACCGTTCAATCCGACATATGACGATCGATCTACTTCATTCCTAAAGCTAAAGCCTTCACGAATTGGAGCCTTCGGAATTCCTGTTTCAGCGAACTTACCCGATTGCCTCCAAGCTTGCCACCCTCCATCAAGGAGGGCCACATCTGGGTGTCCGTACATTTTCAAGAGCCACCAAAATCGAGCAGCATCACATCCTCCTTTGGCGTCGTAAACAACCACCATCGTTTCCGCGGTAGCGCCTAAAGAATCAAGCAAGGACTCCATACGTTCACGATCAGCCGCCATCCCGCCATATTCGTAATCAGCACTTTGAATGTGATTACGCCAAATGCGATGCGCACCTGGTATGTGCCCCTCTTTGAATTCATCCAGCCTGCGCATGTCAATCAACAACAGGCGTTGTTCAGAATGGATCAAGTCTGAATACTCCTGTAGGGAAAGCAAGGACGATGGAGTCACATCAACCGCAACGCTGTCAGCGGGATGCTCAACAGTCTCTTCTATCACTGCAGAATCCGAAGGTTCACCGCAACTGAACAGCAGCATTCCGAGTACGACTAATCCTCCAAAACGTACCATTCGATGTCTTTGAGATTTGCTCTTCTTCCCTCCTGCTCTGGAGCATAGTTCTTCGCTAAATAATCCAGGATGATATCTTCGTTTGGACCCAGATCCCAAAGGTTTTGGGTCTCTTGCATCCATCGAATCATTTTCTTCCAACCATCACGATCTGCACGGTTTTGCGTTACCAATTTCGCCGAATGACAAGCCAAACAGGTCACTTTCACTTGTTCGAAACCATCATCAACGATCAACCCAGTACGCATGTGGATGCCATTCTCGATCAGATCATCCGGAATGTCTTCCGCCATAGGAATAATCTCGGGTTCCAGCACTTCCTCAGTTTCACCAAAGAAGCGTTCAGCTGTGTCTGGTGCCATGATATTAAACATGGCAACAATCACAATAAAGGTCGAAGCGTACACCAAAACATTGGTTCGCTTCACCACCTTCTCTAGGATCTCATCTTGTATGGGAAGTTGCTCTTCGCTCATTCTACTTTCACCGCTATGCGATGAGTCGCATTGTTCAAATATCCTTTCGGGTTCCATCCAGGAACAACCATGGGCTGGCTCTTTCCTTCACTATCCGTTGCCTTGGCCCACACTTCGTAATATCCTTTCTCTGGGAAATTCACTGATGCCTCCCATCGCTGCCAAGCCAAACGATTAGCAGCCGGATTCAAGGATGCCTTCTGCCAAGTTGATCCAAAGTCAATCGAGATGTGCATTTCGTTCACACTGAGATCACCAGCCCATGCATGTCCTCTAAGGGTCAAACTCTTTTTGCCTTTGAGTACCGCTCCTGTCTTTGGATAGGTAATCAACGACTTGACAGGCATGCTTTCAATAATGCACATGTCTTCTGCCTTCACCTCTTGACCAGGGGCTACTTTCTCGCATGGAACTCGATACGAAGGTGCTTCCATCTTCAGACCATCATGCACTTTGTTCCTCACACTCAGTCTAGAGAGCCATTTCCCACTCACTGAAGCCGGCCAACCTCCAATCACCATACGCAGTGGATGTCCGTTCATTACTGGAATATCTTCACCATTCATAGCCCAGGCAATCAACGACTCATCTTCCATGGCCTTCGCTATTGGAACTCCTCTTGAAATGGTCACTTTGTTGGGATTACGACTCAGATGGACGTCCTTACCATAATAGCCAACGTACACCGCATCCGACTTCACCTTGGCGTAATTCAAGACATCCTTTAAACGAACACCTGTCCATTCTGCACAGGCGACTGCACCCGTTGACCATTGGTTTCCTTTGGCAGGTGGATTGAACTCTGATCTTCCGTTACCGCCACATTCCAGGGTCAGACGATACGTGTGATGTTCGAAATTGCTTTTAAGTTCATCGATCGATAAGGTGATCGGTTCTGGAATGGATTCGCCATCAATGGTCAATGTCCATGCACCTACATCGATATCTTCAGGCACAAGTCCGTTGTTTCGGATAAAAAAGCGATCGGCTGGGGTAATCTCGTCGTCAAGGAGATAAGGAGGTGTCTCCACATTCCATGGCTTATCGTTCAAAACAACGAGGTCTGGATGTTTACCTGGAATAGAGAAATCCTGCTCCGGACGAGCCAATATCGCTGGGATTATTCCACTGGGCATTTGATCCGCAAAAACGATCTTTCCTCCAACGGCAGCAGCCATGGCAGCCAAGCCCGCTTTTTTCAAAAAGCCTCGTCTGCTTTCATCTGTGCGTCTGCCCCATAACAGCTCATCAGCCTGTTGCGGGTCTTCAGCATACAATTGATGGATCCCAATCTTTCGTTTTCTCATGTTTCAGGTTTCGAACCAAGCAGCAAGTAACAAAAACAGCAATGTATCTGTCTGTAACCTAAGTCTCATTCGTGAAGTCAACTCTTTTAAGCAACTTAGTAAAATGAAAGTAGCAATTATTGGGGCCTCCGGAATGATCGGCTCGCGAATTCTAAAGCGATGCCTGGAAGACGAAAAGGTCACCGAAGTCGTCAGTTTCGGAAGAAGAGAGCTTGACATTCAATCAGATAAACTGAAGCAAGTGGTCTCAAATCAGTTGGAATTATCGGAAGCATACACTGATCACCTCACCAATACCCATGCAGCTTTCTCTTGTGTTGGATTGTATACCGGAGATGCCGATGCTGCCACATTTAGAAAAGTGACAACGGATATTCCCGTGGCTTTCGCCGAAGCCTTGGAAAATGTGGCTCCTCAAAGCATCTATTGCTTCTTGAGCGGACAAGGAGCTGACCCGACAGAAAAGAGTCGATTGATGTTTGCACGTGATAAAGGAGCAGCCGAACGTATCATTGGAAATATGTCGTTGAAGTCATTTCACACCTTCCGACCAGCATACATATACCCCGTTGAGAAGAGAGTAGAGCCCAATTTCACCTACCGACTTTCACGCTCGCTGTATCCCTTAATCAAGCGAATGGGATCCAACATGAGCATCACCTCGCATCAGCTAGGAGATGCCATGTTCGAAGTTGGAGTAGGCAGCACTGAAGCCAATGAATTCCTGAGTAATAAAGAGATTATTGATCTACTGCTATGATTTATATCGTTGCCTTGATCGGGCTCGGGTTTATTGTACTCGAACGCCTGATCCCTGATCAGAAATTACCCCATGTCAAGGGGTGGTGGACACGCGTGATCATCGTCAATGCGATTCAACTCGGAGTAATATTCCTAGGAGCACACACCTGGGACAAATGGCTTCAACAAGTCTCGTGGTTTCATCTGAGTGATCACATGCACCCAGCTGCCGGTGGATTCATCGCATACTTCATCGTCACCTTCGTATTCTACTGGTGGCATCGTTGGCGCCACGATGTCAACTTCCTTTGGTTGGCTTTCCACCAAGTCCATCATAGTCCGCAAAGAATTGAGACCATTACTAGCTTCTACAAGCATCCGCTGGAAATCATTTGTAATTCGTTGATCATTGGATCCATCAACTTCCTTTTGCTCGGACTAAACCTCGAGGCAGCAGCCTATACCCTTCTATTCAGTAGTGTGGGTGAGTACATCTACCACATGAACATTAAAACTCCGCATTGGCTTGGTTACTTCTTTCAGCGTCCTGAAATGCATAGAATTCACCATCAACAAGGCAAACACTACAACAACTTTAGCGACCTGCCTTTCTGGGATATGCTGTTCGGCACCTTTTCGAATCCGAAAACAATGGACGGAAAGTGCGGTTTCAAAGATGAACGCGAGTCACAGCTTCTCGAAATGATGACATTCAAGAATGTGAACAACCCCTATCCGCCGAAGAAATGAGAAAGTTTCTCTACGCCATAGTACTCTTAATCGGAGCACTTCAGATCATCGGTTGGAGTTTGCAGATCCAACCCCTTCGTCAGTTGGGGATGGCGTATTGCTCATCTCCTCTGCCGATCGTGTTCACTGAAGTACGAGGCGTTGAGACTTTCGCAAATGATTTCTACATGGAGTATGAGTACCTCGGTGAACAACATCAAACCAAGATCACTCCCGAGATTTACTCACAACTCGAAGGCCCATATAATCGCAGAAACGTCTATGGCGCAGCGATTTCCTATGGCCCCGTTCTACCAAACTCTATTTGGTCTGCCGTATTGAATTATGGTGTCTGTAATGGCACGCTATTAGAAGAGCTCGGCATTCCTGCTCAAGCAGAAAATGTCCAGATCCGAATTAAATCACGCACGGTCGACCGAAACGACGAATGGATTCTAACTACTGATTGCGATTCATGAAAGGACAAAGTCCATATCAGTTTTCGCTCTTCAGGATTATCCTTGGAGCTTATCTGGCCATCCACTTTGTTGACCTCATCAGTCACAGCGCTGAAGTATGGAGCGACCGTGGAATTTTCGCAGACCCAAGCTTGAACTTCACGCATGGAGTTGTTCCGAATATCCTTTTCCTCATTGACTCGCCGGTTGGCATTGCGGCGTTTTTAGTAGTCATGGCAGCGCTCGCCATACTCTACATGCTCGGCGTTCAACGCAATCTCATCAGCCTCATCCTCTGGTATGGTTGGATTTGCCTTTTTGATCGCAACAACCTTATCGCCAATCCAGGCCTGCCCTTCATCGGGTGGCTGCTATTAGCTTCTGCTGTTATTCCAAAGGGTGAGCCTTTTTCGCTAGCGCGGAAACGGGAAGGATGGAAAATCCCATCCCGGATATGGATCGGAGCATGGGTAATTATGGCCGTGAGTTATACCATCAGCGGAATCGATAAATGGATGAGCCCAAGCTGGAGAGACGGAACAGCCATCCTTCATCTCCTAGAGAATCCTCTGGCACGAGCTACGAGTTTAAGAGAAGCCATGGTCTCCTTACCAATGTCGGTGATCCATGGCATGACTTGGGGAATTCTTGGACTTGAGATTCTTTTTGGTCCCCTTTCTCTTTTCGCTAAAACGCGGAAATGGGCATGGATAGGAATGATCGCAATGCACCTTGGAATTCTTTGCATCGTTGACTTCGCCGACTTGACAATAGGTATGTTGATGATCCACGTCTTTACTTTTGACGGACGATGGTTCAAACCCATCTATGCCAAAGAGAAAGCTGTGCTGTTCTTTGACGGTGTGTGCGGTTTGTGTAATTCATCCGTTGATTGGTTCATGCAAACAGATGAAGAAAAGAGTCTTCAATTTGCCCCGTTGCAAAGTGATGTCGCCAAAGAACTGATCCCAGAAATTGCGGGAGGCCCCATGAACACGTTGGTACTCTATAAAGACGGGAAGGTGTTCATCGAATCAACTGCGGTCATCAAATCAGTTACAGGTATGGGTGGCATGTGGCGCTTTGCCATCATTCTATTGGTCATTCCAGCATTCATCAGAAACGCCATTTACCGCTGGATTTCTAAGAACCGTTATTCTTGGTTTGGCAAAAAAGAGAGCTGTCGTATGCCTACTCCCGAAGAGCGCGAACGCATTCTTTGGTAGAGAGTCTTGGCGGATTTCACGACCTTCGTAGTATGAATATCGATCAAGGCGCTCAGCTCCGCGAGATCTACGGAGAACCAAAAGAAAGAACAATTCTAAAAGAGCTTTCTGCCCTTGAACAGCATAGTAAACGATTCTTAGCACTGTGTCCTTTCGTTGTGATTTCAACAGACGGTGGTGATCACCTCGATGCTTCTCCCCGTGGTGGAGCACCTGGATTCATCAAAGTTTTGAACGATAACGAACTGATCATCCCAGATTCAAAAGGAAACAACCGCGTAGATAGCCTGAGCAACATCGTGGAGACCGGCAAGTTTGCCATGCTCGGTATGATCCCCGGCGTTGATGAAACGCTTCGCATTCGCGGTAAAGCCATCGTCTCGAATGATCCTGAGCTCCTCGCTCAATTAGATGAGGAACAGAATCCTCCAAAGACCTGTATTCATGTCCAAGTAGAGACGGTATTCTTGCACTGCGCCAAAGCCTTCATGCGTTCAAAACTCTGGAAAGAAGAGGCAAAGATTGAGCGTACTGAATTGCCTACGATGGGACAAATGATCAAAGATCAAATAGGCCACAACGATCCTGTGGAGACACAAGAACAGATGGAAAAACGCTACCAGGGCGACATTTAATCACTCCCAAGATTCAGAGCGACGGTAGACACTGCCTTTGAATACGGCCACATCTACATCATGTTGATTCGAAACCGTAATATGGTAGATTCCTATCCGGTTCGTAAGTGAAACCTCTTCCACGCTAGTGGTCAAAACATCACCCTCCATCACCGGCTGAACATGTGAGATACTCGTTTCAACTGAAACACACTTACGACCATGCGCATTTGCGGCGAATGCAAGAGCACTATCAGCCAACGCATAGGTGATTCCACCATGAGCGATGCTGAACCCGTTCAACATCTCTTTGCGAACTGTAAGCTTCAAGACGCAAAAGCCTGCACCTTCTTCAACCCGCTCCACTCCCAACCATTGTGAGAATGGATCATTGTTGTACATCTTGTCAATAATCTCAGAGGGCGTCATCGTCTGCTTCGTCAGGTGTTGGTGATCCTGGATCTTCCATTTTGCGAATGATCTGATTGACCGCATCTTCAGTATCACGCAATTTCTCGTTACAGAAATTGATCAAGAAACTCGCACGCTTCATCTTATCTGCCAACTGATCCACAGATACTTCTTCGTCTTCGATCATTGCTACAATATCATTGAGCTCTTCGAAGGCGGTTTCATAGGTCAAATTTTCTTTCTTCGCCATACCCCGAAGGTAATCATTCAGCACTGATACTGCTTGATTCAATTCGGTCAAGAAGAACTACCAAACGATCAAGAGTAACGTGATCCATTACTACTACTTTCACCCACTTCGGATCGTGGTGATTATCTGGCACTAGTCCGAATTCTTCCGCCACTTTTGGTGCAACAGCCTTCGCGTCAATCGTGACGATATTAGAATAAGGTTGGCGGAAAAATGCGATCCCTTTCTGCTCTAGCTGCGCGGCAAAACGAGCTGCACGTTGTTCTAGGGTATTTACCTTCTCTTCCCATCCGAACCTTCCATAGGTCATCAAAATCATCCAAATGGCAATGGCATTCGCTCCAGAGCGACTTCCGATCAAAGTTGAGTCTTCACCTTCTACATAACTCGCTTCACTGGTGTGCGTGTAGTGCATGTAATTCTTACGAATCAAGAAAATCCCAGTTCCGTAAGGTGCTTGTACCATCTTGTGGGCGTCGAGCGTTACAGAGTTAATCTCAGGTCTACTAAAATCTAGACGTTGTTGGCTTTGTGTGAACGGATAGAAGAAGCCTCCGTAAGCGCCATCTACATGAACGCGCAATTCGAAAGAACGTTTGTTCAACGCATTCAAATAGGTATCAAGGTCATCAACAGAACCGAACATCGTGGTCATCATGTTGACGTAGAGAATCACATACTTAATGCCCTTCGCTTCAAAACCATCCAGCGTGCGCTCAAGCTCCTCTAAGTTCACCTGACGCGTTTGCTCGTCTACTTGCACTTGGGCAATGTCAATCGATAGCAAATTCGAGGCTTTGTACTGCGAATAGTGGCTATCACTTGAACATAGAATGGCAATTTCTTTTTGGCTAGCGCCGAATCGTTGCATGAATTCATTGCGGTAAATCCACGCAGCTTGAACGTTGGCTTCTGTTCCTCCAGAACTTACGTACCCATCAAACGCTTCCGCTTCGTCGCCATTCAAGATCTTCTTTGCACATAGCTCAATCAACTCCGCTTCAATGCTATGTGTTCCGCGGAAGAAAGATTCAGAATTTCCACTCGTATGGCATCCAATGTGATTCGGGTTGCGAACCAGTGCACTCAAGAAAGGGGCATCTTTTAGGAATGGCAAATCGCCGCGGAATACCTTCGGATCAAGGTGTGAACCAGGCACTCCAATCACTTCTTCGTTGTAGAAATTCACATTCGCGTCTAGCGCTTCAAACACACGCTCCTTAATCTGGTCATGTGTCAACTTCTTCCAATAGTTCTTGCTCGGTGTAGACATGGGCGCAAAAGTACTGCTTCCCTAATGCTGATTGTCTGGGAAATGTCAGTTTTTAGGACTGATTTTCTTCACTTCTGCAGCAATCTTCTCCGCGTGTGTTTCGATTTCAATCGCATCCCCCGCCTTCAATTCAGAAGCGTCTTTTACAATCTTACCATCAACAGAAAGTAAAGTGTAGCCTTTCTTCAACAGCTTTCTAGGATCGCTCAGGCGTATGATCTGTTGAATCTGCTCCAACTTCATGTGTTCTCTGTCGAGTTGGTGCTCTTGCAATTGGATCAACTTGCTTTGTTTCTCGAACACTTGTCTGTTCTCATGAAGAATACGAGCGCGAAGTGTTGGTTTAATCGAGGCGAACAACACATTCAATGCAGTCTTTCGCGAAGAGATATTCTTGACCCCATAACGCTGAATAACATTAAAAAACTCAGCAATCGATCGCTGTTGCCGATGTAAAATGCGCGGCACCAAAGCAGAAATACTCAATGATGTCTGTCTCAATTCAGACTTGTTCTGATCGATGATTTCCTTACCACTGATCATCAATGCCTCGCGCAATCCGGCCACGTGTTCTTCTGAGCGTCGGTTATGAAGTAAAATAGCTTCGGCCACTTTCGTGGGTGTCTTGTGAGAGGTATGACAGAACAAATCAACAATGGTTTGGTCTCGCTGATGTCCTATTCCGGCCCACAAGGGAACCTCGCTTTTCGCCACTTCTCTATTCAATCCGAAATCATCAAAAACAAAGAGATCAGTCTGAGCCCCTCCCCCGCGAATCATAACCGCAAGGTCATAAGGGTCAGGGTTCGAAGAAATCTCGTACATGCGCCTGCTCAGAGTAATACCCGCCTCTAGTCCTTGTACACGACTGAAGAATAAATCAACATGGAAGGTGTATCCATAAGGGTTCCCTTCAAGGCTGTGCATGAAGTCTTCGTACCCGGCAGCACCTGGTGAAGTGATCACAGCAATCCGCTTGATGATCCGTGGAAGTGCCAAGTCTTGGTTCTGGGTGTGAAAGGTATCGCCAACTTTCTGAATGAAATCAGGATAGCGCTTCACCAATTTCTCTAGGGTCTCACGTCGCTTTCGCTCCATTTGTCCCATAGTGAAGGCCGCATTCATGTCAATCACTGTCAGCTTCAATCCATACTGCTGATGAAATGAAACCTCTGCTTTAATCATGACTTCTAATCCACTGGTGAAGCGTTGTCCGGTTTCTCGCTCAAATCTTGAGATAGCTGCAAACCCGGGGCTCCATGCTACCACCTGCATTTTCGCTTTCAAGCGATCAGCACCTTCTTCTTTCTCGATTAAGTCAAAGAAATGCCAACTTCGGTTAGGGTAAGCTTTGTGACCGCTAACCTCTCCAATAACCCAAAAGGTTCGCCCACTAAAGCGCTTCTGGAAGAAATCGTCCAGTGCATTCGTTAGTTCTGAAAGCTTTAATGTCGGAGACTCAGTAGACATATCGGAAAGGTGTAAATTATGTCAGTGGATTCCTACTCAGAATAGAGGAAGTTATCCGATTTCAATTCCCTTGTGGCCATAGTAAATTTGAACAAAACCAAATAAATGAAAGGAGTAGTTTTTACCGAGTTCTTAGAGATGGTCGAAGATAAATTCGGCTTTGACGTTGCAGACAAAATTATTTCCAATGCAGACCTCCCAAGTGGCGGTGTCTACACTGCCGTAGGAACTTACGAGCATAGTGAAATGGTTCAGTTGGTTACCAACTTGAGTGGTGAATCCGGTTTGAGCATACCCCAACTTCTAAATGCATATGGGAATCACTTATTTACTCGCTTCGCTGCTGGTTATGGGCAATTCTTCACTGGCGTGACCGATGGCTTCGTGTTCCTTGAACAAATTGAGGGCTACATCCACGTAGAGGTGCGCAAACTATACCCAGATGCTGAGCTCCCTAGTTTTGAAACCAAGCGTATTGACGACAATACCTTGGAAATGATCTACACTTCAGAGCGACGTATGGCAGACTTTGCCGAAGGTCTTATTGAAGGATGTGCAACGCATTTCAATGAGACTTACGACATTAATAAAGAGAATATCGAGGAGAGCGGTAAGGTCGTTCGATTCACTATCAACCGTTCATGAGCGACCTCGAGTCACTAAAAAATATCATCCGAAGAGAACGACAGGCGCGTAAGAATGCCGAGCTGATCATCGAAGAAAAATCTCGGGAGTTGTTTACCCTGAACCAAGAGCTTCAGGAAATGAACGACTCCTTAGAAGTCAAGATCAAGGAACGCACGCACGAACTGGAAGAGGCCATGGAAGCTGCCGAAGCTTCTTCGAGAGCGAAATCAGAATTCCTCTCAAACATGAGTCATGAGATCCGCACGCCTTTGAATGCGATTGTCGGCCTTACCGAAATCTTGCGCATGCAAGAGCTCCCAGACAAAGGCGCTGAACTCGTTCAGAACGTCAAGCATAGTGCAGATACATTGATGTCGTTGATCAATGACATCCTTGATTTCTCTGCCATTGAATCTGGAAAAATCAGCTTTGAAGAAGTCAACTTTGACTTCCCTTATATCTGTCGTCGTTTGAAGGAGACTTTCCGCCACCAAGCGAGTGAGAAAGGACTCAAGTTCGTGCTCACCATTGACGACGAAATTCCACAACACCTCATCGGAGATCCCACCAAACTCAATCAGGTACTGATCAATCTGATCGGAAATGCACTGAAGTTTACGGAGGTGGGTAAGATTCGCATGGATGCTGAACTCATCGAGAAAACAGAGGATACGGTGCGAATTCAAATCGAGGTGACTGACTCAGGGGTGGGAATTCCTGAAGATCGTGTTGACTCCATCTTCCAGAAATTTGAACAAGCTGAATCCTCAACCAAACGAAAATTCGGAGGAACTGGACTTGGTCTTGCCATAACAAAAGAACTCATTGAGCTCCAGGATGGAAAGATTTGGGTAGAGAGCACCTATGGTAAAGGCTCCACTTTTGGGTTTGAGCTTGGATACAAAATAGGTCAAGGCACGACCATTACTGATGCTTCCGGTGAGGTAATCGAAACAGGAACTGACATTAGCGGCCTAAGGGTACTTCTTGCTGAGGATATTGAAATGAACCAATACCTGATGAAACAGATTTTCTCTCAATGGAATCTGGTACCTGATATCGCTGAAAATGGTCTGGTTGTTCTTGAAAAAATGGCTAACGCCGAATACGATGTCTTGCTTTTAGATATGCATATGCCTGAAATGGATGGAATTGAGACGGCTACACATATTCGCGCTGGAAAAGTGAAGCAGAAAGACATTCACATCGTAGGACTAACCGCAGATGTATTCACTGAAACAAGAGATGCGTTATTAAAGGCTGGCGTAACTTCTTTTCTCACCAAGCCAATCAACATTCCTCAGCTCTACGAGAAGTTGAAAGAGATCAACGCATAATGATCACATGACCTGAATACTCCACTGTCTCTAGGTCTTGTCCTACAGCCGTTAGGAAGTAATGATACAGGCCATCAGGCACGAAGTATTCTCCTTGTTGACGGTTTCCTAGCCAAGGTTCACCTACCGTATTACTTTGGAAGACGATATCTCCCCAACGGTCAAAGACAATCACTTGATATTCCACGGCCCCGATCACGCTTGGTAGCCACACTTCATTCACGCCATCGCCATCTGGTGTAAAGGCATTCGGTACGTATACACGAAGCTTCTCGATCATTTCGATGTTCCTACAAAAGACATCGATACAGCCATTCTCATCAATCGCTGTCAAGCATAAATCAACAATGTTCGCCCCTGCGTCTAACAGATTATACTCGAAGTCATCTTCATTGGACAGCACCATTCCGTCAATGGTCCATTCATAGGCTATTTCACCAATGGCCATTTCCTCTAAGGAAATAATTGGGTCATCAGTGGTTGGATTGGTTGGGGAGTAGATATACGCCGCTTCTGGAAGATCTAGTCCACATACAATGTTATTGTATTGAACACTATTCACGCATCCTTCGAAGCTGGTCATGGTGAGACCTACATCGTAACAACCCGGATTGTCATAAGTGTGCGCCGTAAATCCACAGTCAGTTCCAAAAGTTCCGTCACCAAAGTCCCACTGACAGGTAACGTTCTGAACTGAATCTTGAGCAAACCCTGCAGTAAAAGGAACACATCCTGAGGTCTCCTGCGCTGAGAAGGTCGGCACAGGCAACGGGAAAATCTCAATATCTTCACTACTCTCCGTTCCACAAGGACCAGGAATAGAATAAGTCACTGTATGCGTTCCAATTCCAGCAATCGATGGAGAGAATAGCCCTTGAGCTGTCACACAGTTATCACAAGTTGCTGTCCAGAACCCACCAGGAGTAGCTGCCACCAGTTGCTGTCCGCCCGCATCAATACAAAATCCAAACTCTTCTTGAATGGTGCTATCGTCGTTTGGAGTGACCGTGATCTCTGTTTGATCTTGTGCTCCACATAGGCCACTGAAGTTGTAAATAATGGTGTGCGTTCCAACGCCTGCTACCTCTGTATTGAACACACCAGAAGCTGCATCAATACAATCACCACACGTCGCCGTCCAATGTCCGCCATCTTGGTTGGAATCAATTTGAACATCTCCCCAACCCAGACAGTAATCCGTTGGAGGAATGATGGTGGCATCATCAGAGAAGTCTACGTTGAAGGTCTCTGAAGAGGCGTCTCCACAAAGGCCAGTGATGGTGTAGGTTACCGTGTAATCTCCAGGGAATACAGACGAAGGATCGAATGCTCCGCTAACCGGATCAACACATCCCACGCAGTCGGCCGTCCATGTTCCGTTGGGATCAACGGCATTTAAAAACTCTACGGCCCCAGCTGTACACAAGGTATCTACCGCTGTGATGGTCGCATCTTGTTGATCGAGTACAGTCACGGATTCGGTGGTTGAAACCGGACATAAACCGTCGATCATATACGTCACCGTGAAGTCTCCTGCCCCTGTAGAAGGATCGAAGCTTCCTTGTCCGTTAATGCAGTTCCCACAATCTGCTGACCAATCTCCACCTTCCGCGTTAGCGATAAGAACAACCGGATCACTTGAGGTACACAAATCATTTACCGGATCAATGTCTGGTTCCGTTACGGCTACCACCTCTAAGGTCTGCACAGAGTTATCTGGACAGAAGGTGTCAAAATCGTATTCAATGGTAAAGATCCCTGGACCGGAAACGAGCGGATCAAAGTTTCCATTCTGATCGATGCAGTCATTACAGTCTGCCGTCCAGTCTCCGCCTGCTTGCACCGCTGGGATCAAGGTTTCTCCCCCATTCTCACAAATGAATGCCGGCATAATGACCGTAGCGTCATCCTGAGAAACCACTTCAACTGTGAATTGGTCGTTGTCAGGACAAACACCATCAATGGTATAGGTTACATCAATGTTTCCTGGGTTAGCTAAGGCTGGATCAAAAGTTCCGTCTGCAGTCAAACAGTCAACGCAATCATCGGTCGTCCAAGTTCCGCCTGGGTTAGCCCCAACCATATTGATAGCGGCGGCAGAAGTACATAAAGGATCGACCGAAGTAATACTCGCATCAGCATCCATGATAACGTTCACCGTGAACTGGTCAGTGATATCCCCACAGTCACTCGCTTGAGTGTAAATGATGTCATAGGTTCCTGTGCCAGCTCCAACCACATCAAACATACCATCAGCATCGAGGCAGCCTATGCAATTCGAACTGAAAGTTCCACCTTCTTCTAATACTTCGACTTGGTAATTGACGTCACTAATACATAGATCAGTTACCGGATTGGCAATGGTTGGATCAGGTAGCTCATCAACGTTATAATCAACTGTGATTGTGAAATCATCAGTTACTTCAATATCGCTTCCTCCACAACCGTCGTAAACCGCAGTGGCGGTGTAAGTTGTTGTCTCACTCGGACATACCTCAATGGTATCACCAGTCCCAATTTCATTTCCATCTTCGAACCAAGTCACCGTGTATGAAGGTGCTCCTCCTGAAGGTGTGAATCGCCACGCTTCAGAGTTCGCCGTCCATGCCCCAGTATTTCTGCCTGGAGGGACGTAGGCCACGGTTCCTGTGTTATTCTGAATTCCAAGCAATGAGCTTCCACCATTCCAGCCTGAACAGGTTGGTTTGTCATCAATATAGATGTCAATGGTATTGGTGGTCTCGTAGAATACGATCTGCGTTGTGGTTTGCAGCGAAGAACAAGAGAAGTGACATACACCATCGTAGTTCACCACGAAGGTTCTACACGGCTCTTCTCCCAGGATCTCGTAGCGCACCGCACCACAAGTTGCCGGGTTGATATCGTAGTACACTCCAAAAATCGCATTGGTAGGTAATCCAGGATCTGGAGCCGTTTCATTGAAAGCCCAGGGGCAATATCCGTTCGCCTCACCTGCATCGAAAGTGATGACACCATTTGACCCTACGACAATCTGATCGTAGTTGATTCCAAAGAAGCAAAACTCAAAGGGAAGGTCAATGGCACCACTCCAAGTATCATCAATACCAATGAAAAGTGACGTTCCGTCATTGAATGGGTAAGGGGGATCAAAAGGAATACTCTCTACAACGTACTCGTCAGTGCTTCCTGTCTCGAATACCTCTGCCTCTAAGGTGGCACAGGGTTGATCACAATCGATGGTAAGCGCATCTTGCCCATCAAGCGTCAAAGCATCAATACTCGGACATCCTGTTTGAGCCGTTAGGCGTTCCGCGCTAGCGAAGGCCAACAGTAGAAATACACAGATGATCAGTCTGTTTACCACGAGATAGCAAGTTGTTTCACCTATAAAACTCGGAATAATACCAGATGGTTGCAACCGTTGAAAGAAGTTCTTTCTAAGCGAATTGCATTTCAAAGAGTCGCTTGTATGGCCCCTCCTCTTTCAAGAGTGAAGCATGGGTACCTTGTTGCACCACATTTCCTTTCTCCATTACCAGAATTCTATCGGCATTTTGAATGGTCGAAAGACGGTGAGCAATCACGATAGAAGTTCGTCCTTCAGTCAATTTCTCCGTTGCTTTCTGGATAAGCTCTTCGCTTTCGGTATCAATACTCGATGTGGCTTCGTCAAGAACGAGAATGCTTGGCTTGTACACGTAAGCTCGCATGAATGCCAATAACTGACGTTGACCAACGCTCAACATTCCCCCTCTTTCTTTGACATCGTAGTCATATTTACCAGGGAGGCGCTGAATGAAATCGTGCGCTCCTACTGCTTTACCAGATTCTACGATATCTGATTCACTAATGTGGGCATCGTAAAGTGTGACGTTGTTTCGTATCGAATCGCTAAACAAGAAGACGTCTTGAAGCACTACGGCTACCGTACGGCGAATAGTTGCCAATGGAAGTTCGCGAATGTCAACTCCGTCAATCGTGATCTTCCCTTTCTGGAATTCGTAGAATCGAGAAATCAAGTTGATCACAGATGATTTACCAGCTCCTGTTGCTCCTACGAATGCTAAGGTCTCTCCTGGCTTCACTTCAAATGAAACCCCTTTGAGCACCCAATCTTCGTCATTGTACGCGAACCACACATCTTCGAATTTGATGTGGCCTTTAAACGTATCTACCGGAGAAGGCGTTGGCGTTTCGGCGATAGCCTCTTCGGAATCAAAAAGGTTGAACACACGCTCAGCGTTCACGATTCCCATTTGCAGCACATTGAAACGATCTGCCAACTGGCGAATCGGACGATACAGCATGAAGACATAAAGAATGAACTCAAGGAGTGTACCTAATGAAACCGTTCCTTCCACAGCACGACGCATTCCCCACCACAGCAATAAAGCGACACTGCTCGCTGAAAGCAGTTCAACGATCGGGAAGAAAATACTGAAGGCCCAAATGGAGGCGATGTTCGCATCACGGTGCTCACGATTGATCTTTTCGAATCGCTCTTTCTCCTTATTCTCTCGATGGAAAATTTGAACGATGTTCATCCCGGTCACGTGCTCTTGCACGAAGACGTTGATCTTGTTTACTTGGTTACGCACCTTGATAAAGGCCTTCTTGATGGCCTTTTGGAAGATGCGGGTTGCCACCAAAAGAATCGGGATGGGCACCAATACAATGAGCGTTAACAACCAGTTGGTGTAGAGCATGTAAGCAATCACCACAAAGAGCTTCAGCAAATCGCCGATCACGCTCAAGATCCCGTTAGAGAATACATTCGCTACCCCATCGATATCAGAGACCAAACGCGTAACGAAGGTTCCAACAGGATTCTTATCGAAGTATTTCAAACGGAAGCCAAGGATGTGCTTGTAGAGGCGCGAACGCATATCAAGAGTCACACTTTGCGCTACCCAATTCGCCAAATACGTTTGATAGAATTGAAGAATCGCTTCAAGGATGAGCAGTCCGACGACAACCAGGAATGTATACAGCAATCCCTCACCGTTAGAACTAAACCAACCGTCGGTAGTATGGTATAACCAACTCTTCAAGCCTTGCAATTCTTCTGCAGGTACGCTTGCCACAAAGGCGTCTATGGCAAATCCGATCAAGGCCGGACGAATCCAAACCAGGGCTGCGAGCAGAATTACGAGCGATGCAGTAAGGCGGAACCAGAAGCGGTAAGGTCCTACTTGTTTCAGGATTCTACGAAGAATGCCTGCGTCGAAAATGTTGCCTTGGGCAGAGGATTGACTCAAAATGCTCGCTATCGAATGGCGAAATTACAAAAACGGGTACTTGACCCGTGCAAGAAATAAACCATCAGGTGAGACAGATGTTCCTGCATTCTTTCTTTCACCGGAATTCACGATCGCCCTGAACTCTTCAGAAGTGATCTTTCCACGTCCGAGATCGATGAAGGTACCTACCATGCTACGCACCATGTTTCTCAGGAACCTATCGGCGCTAACGGTGAAAATATAGCGGTGATTTTCTTGCTTCCAAACGCATTCTTTGAGGTCGCAAATCGTGGTGTGTTGACTCCCTCCTGCCTTGCAAAAAGCACCAAAATCCTTCACACTTTTTAACCACTCTGCCTCCTGATTCATGAGGTCTAGATCAAGGTCATATATGATATAGGTAGACTGTCCTTTTAAGAAGGGGTCTTTTCTACGGTGTAAAAAGTAATGGTAGGTTCGTTGGCTAGCGCCGAATCGGGCATGGTCATCGTCACCGACTGGGATACAATCGAAGATCGCGATGTCTTCAGGGAGGAGATGATTGAGCTTGTAAACCAACTGTGCCGGGTCTTCCAAGGGCTCAAAATCAAAATGGAGGTAAAACTCACTAGCGTGGACACCGGTATCGGTGCGGCCACAGCCCATGGTTTTTACCTCCATTCTTAAGTATGTCTGTAGCGCCTTCTCAATGGTTCCTTGAACGGTTTCTCCGTTGGGTTGGATCTGCCAACCAACATAGTTGGTTCCGCGGTAAGCGAGTCTAAGGAAATAGCGCATGCCTGCAAGTTATAGCTTTCGCAGGTCAGTTTTTTATGTCCAGCTAGCGATCCCTTCGCTCACGTACTCACCTGCCTTCAATTTGGTCTGAACCTTCTTGAAAGTCTCGATCGTGTATTCCACGTCTTCAAGTGTGTGAACTGCTGTTGGGATCAAGCGAAGCATGATTGTGTCTTTTGGTACCACTGGGTAAACAACGATAGAACAGAAGATTCCGTGATTCTCACGAAGGTCTAGTGTCAAATTTGTTGCTTCTCCTAGTCCTCCTGAAAGGAATACTGGAGTCACCGCAGAGTTAGTTTCACCAATGTTGAATCCTGCTTCTTTCAGACCACCTTGAAGCGCGTTTGCGATTTTCCAAAGGTTGTCTTTGAATTGAGACTGCGTTGTGATCATCTCCAAACGCTTCATCGCACCAATAACGATTGGCATTGGCAATGACTTCGCGAATGTTTGAGAACGCATGTTGTAGCGTAGGTAATCAATCACATGCTCGTCACCTGCTACGAAGGCACCTACTGTTGCCATCGACTTTGCAAATGTTCCGAAGTACACATCGATTTCATCCTGAACACCTTGAGCATCTCCTGCCCCGCGTCCGTTCTCACCGATCGTACCGAACCCGTGTGCATCATCAACGAAGAGACGGAATCCGTACTCTTGTTTGAATGCAACGATTTCAGCCAACTTTCCTTGGTCACCTGCCATACCGAAGACACCTTCAGTAACAACGAGGATTCCACCTCCAGTTTGCTCAGTTAGATTCTTAGCGCGATCAAGCTGCTTTACAAAGCTCTCCATGTCGTTGTGCTGGAAAACAAAGCGCTTTCCTTGGTGAAGGCGAACTCCATCCACCATACATGCGTGAGATTCTGAATCGTAAACGATAACATCGTGACGATCTACAAGCGCTTCGATAGCACTCATACACCCTTGGTAACCGTAGTTCAACAAGAATGCATCATCTTTTTGCATGAACTCAGCGATCTGAGATTCTAGTTGCTCGTGGTACTTCGTCTGACCTGACATCATACGGGCACCCATTGGGTACGCCATACCCCACTCAGCAGCTGCATCGGCATCTGCCTTACGCACTTCAGGGTGGTTTGCAAGTCCGAGGTAGTTGTTGATACTCCATACGAGTACATCCTTCCCACGGAACTGCATGCGGTTAGAAATAGGCCCTTCCAACTTAGGGAAAGTGAAGTAACCATGAGACTCTTTCGCGTGCTGCCCTAGCGGCCCGCGGTTGTTTTTGATTCGTTCAAAAATGTCCAAATCGTAGTATTTTTTTGAGGTGCGGTAACATACCGTACCCGGTTAAAACGGGCGCAAAATTAGTGGTATTATCTAGAACCACCAACAGCTCCACGGTGCGAAGTTAATCTGAATCGCTTGTTTCCCAGCTTTGTGGGGGCGATTTATATCAACATTTAGCGCTTGACTTATCTAATAAGTGTACAATTTACACTTTCTCTAGGGCTTGAGCAAGGTCAGCGATAAGGTCTTCATGATACTCCACTCCAACAGATAAACGCACTAGGCTTCCATTGATGCCCATGCGCTCCTTGAGTACAGGATCAACGTCGGCGTGAGTCATAGTTGCTGGGTGCTCTGCCAAGCTTTCCGTAGATCCAAGGCTCACCGCTAGGTGCACTAAATTCAACGCATTCAAGAAACGGAATGCCTCAGGCTCTCCTCCCTTTACTGTGAAAGCGAGCATTGCTCCTCCAGAAGTATATTGCTTCTTGTAGATCTTGTACTGCTCCCCATCTGCCTCTGTTAGGTGACCTAGGTAGTGCACCTTGTCTACTTTTGGATGATCTCTAAGGTAGTCAGCGACCTTCTCCGCATTACGAGCTTGTTGATCCATACGTACCTTCAAAGTTTCTAGACTTCTCATGAGCAACCAGCCTGTCCAAGGTCCAGCCATACTTCCCATAAAGGTGCGCATACCGCGGATTGGTGTCATGACCTCTGTTGAGCCAAGACACGCTCCGGCAATCAAGTCTGAGTGTCCGCCAATGTATTTCGTTGCTGAATAGAGCACCAAGTCAGCTCCAGCTTTTAATGGATGCTGCCAAATTGGTCCCATGTAAGTGTTGTCTACCGCGACAAGCACCTTTCTATCAGTTGTCGAATATTCTTTAGCGAGTTCCGCGTAGGCCTCAATGTCAAATAGATGATTCGTTGGGTTCGCCGGAGTCTCGATGTAGATCATCTTGAGCTTGTCTGCGCCGTGTTCTTCAATTTTTGCACGAACGGCATCCATATCATCCCAACTAGCCACACCGAAAGAGTTTATTCCGAATCGCGTCAATACGTTATTCATGAAGTGATCTGTACCTCCGTAAAGCGGGTCGCTGTGAAGCACAATATCTCCTGGATTCAAGTGCGCTAAGAGCATCGTAGAAATGGCAGACATTCCGCTTTCGAACACCAAGGCTTCCTCTGCACCATCCCACAAACACAAACGATTTTCGAGAATCTCGAGGTCAGGATTATTCAGACGACTGTAGATCAAACCCATCTCCTCTTCTGGTTCTTTGTCTCGTAACCCGTAGGCTACTTCAAAGAAGCGCTTTCCTTCTTCTGCCGTCTTAAACACAAAGGTCGAAGTTTGGAAAATCGGACACTTGATCGCCCCTTCAGACCATTCTGGATTGTACCCGTGAGACATCATTAATGACTCCGGACGCATGTTGCGGATATCTCGTTCTTTCATACTTACAAAGTTAACGAACCAACCACTCCATTCTGCTTCTAATCGATAACTAAGAACCAATAACTAACAACCAACAACTAAGTAGTATATTTGACTATTCGACATTCCGCGCTAGCGAAAAAACAGAACACCTATTCTATGAAACTCGACAACTACGATCTGAAATTGATCGAACTCTTACAGGAAAACGCCAAGTTGACCGTCTCAGAATTGGCCGAGGCCTGTGGCTTGTCACGCACCCCTGTATACGAGCGCATGAAGAAGCTAGAGGCCAATGGTGTCATCAAAAGCTACAACGCACGTATTGATCCTCAAACCAGTGGATTGCAGCTACACGCTTTTTGTAATGTGAGTTTGAAGGAACACGCCCATGACTTCTTGCGCAACTTCGAAGATGAAATCAAAGAATTCCCTCAAGTGGTTGCAGCGTATCACACCGCCGGGATGTTCGACTACATGATTGAAGTACGTTGTCGGAATATGGAAGCCTACCACGATTTCATTGCCTCGAAATTAGCCGGCTTAGGTAACATTGGAAACGTGCAGAGCTTCTTCATTATGAAAGAGATCAAATCTCCAGGTCCACTTGATCTGACTTCGTTAAGAACCAAATTGTAGTTAAAAGCGCTTCTCAAACGTACTACTAGCAATGCTGATCCGTTCAATATGATATCTTTGCGCCCCTGATGAAGAGAATTCTGCTTGCATTTTCTGTATTGGCTCTGGTCCTTTCTTCTTGTGGAGAGTATAACAAAGTGCTCAAAAGCACCGATGTAGACTACAAACTTGAGAAGGCCATTGAGTATTTTGATGATGGTCGTTGCTACCAGTCTATTCCGATTTTCGAAGAGTTAATCGGCTTGACACGAGGTACGCAAAAGGCTGAGGATGTTTATTACTACCACGCCAGAGCACACTACTGCGTGGAAGATTACTACCTCGCTAACTACTACCTCAGTAATTTCACCAAGACCTTTAGCTATTCAGAACGCGCTGAAGAATGTCAGTTCTTAGCAGCGATGTGTAGCTACAATCTCTCTCCAGAATTTAGCCTCGACCAAACGGATACGAAGCTCGCTATCAATGAGATGCAGCTCTTCCTAGACAAGTATCCTGGTTCAACTTTGCGCGACAGCTGTACTACGATGATTGATCAGCTGAACGCGAAACTGGAGCGCAAGAATTTCGAGGTGGCGAAGCTTTACGTAAAGACGGAGAACTTTAAGAGTGCCGTGCTCGTACTAGACTACGCACTACGTGACTACCCGAACACGAAGTACCGCGAAGAAATGATGTACATGCTAGTGAAATCAAGCTATTTGCTAGCAGACCAAAGTATCGAAGAGAAGAAAATGGATCGTTTCGCTGACTGCGTCGATCATTATCTTAACTTTGTAGCCTATTTCCCGGAAAGTGGGTACCTGCGCGAAGCAGAAAACTACTTTGACGATAGCCAAAAGGAAATAGAGCGTTTGAAAAAAGTATCGAATCCATGAGTAGCATTAAGAACTCAAAAGCAGAGCGCACAACAGTAACGCGCAACACAAATGCCATTGATGCCAAGGTAGAAGGAAACCTATTCGAAGCATTGGTAGTGATCTCGAAGCGTGCAAACCAGATCCAGAAAGACATCAAAGAAGAGTTGACTGCGAAGCTGGAAGAATTTGCCACTACTCAAGATAACTTGGAAGAGGTATTTGAAAACCGTGAGCAGATCGAGATCTCGAAGTTCTACGAGCGTCTACCTAAGCCGCACAGCGTAGCGATTGATGAATTGCTCGAAGACAAAGTGTACTTCCGTCGTCCAGAGCTTGGAGCATAAGCTTCACCTGACGATTACAATATTAAAGCCTCGCAATTGCGGGGCTTTTTGCTGCTCTCAATAAACGTTTATTCCCAGCTCCAAATTAGGGGGTTCGATCAGAAAGCCTGACCTTTACTTCATGTCTTCGATTCCACATATTCTCAGAGGCAAAAATATACTGCTCGGCATTACCGGTAGCATTGCGGCTTACAAGGCGGCCTTCTTGGTTCGACTTTTACGCAAGGCTGGAGCAGAAGTGAAAGTGGTGATGTCGCCAGGTTCTGAAGAGTTCATTACTCCACTCACCTTGGCCACCTTGGCCAAAAACCCCGTGCATTCTGACTTCACAGAAGACAAGCACACTGGGGAGTGGACGAATCACGTTGAACTCGGTTTGTGGGCTGATGTGATGCTCATTGCTCCTGCTACTGCGAATACATTGGCAAAAATGGTCAGTGGTGAATGTGACAATCTGCTCATGGCTGTGCTCTTAAGCGCGCGTTGTCCAGTAATGGTTGCCCCAGCCATGGACCTTGACATGTTCACGCACGAGGCTACCCAGCACAACTTGAAGATGCTTCGCGAGCGAGAGGTGACCGTGATTGAACCGGGTACTGGTGAGTTAGCGAGCGGCCTCGAAGGCAAAGGAAGAATGGAAGAGCCTGAAGCTATTGTTACGGCACTCGAAAAGTTCTTTGGCGATCGTGCCCCACTCGCGGGTAGGAAAGCCATGGTAACCGCCGGACCAACCTACGAATCCATTGATGCAGTACGCTTCATCGGAAATCACAGCTCAGGTAAAATGGGAATGGCCGTTGCTAACGAACTAGCTGCTAAAGGCGCTGACGTTACCTTGATTTTGGGGCCGACGAATGTCCCATATGACAATCCTGCCGTGGAAGTTGTCCGCATTGTGTCTGCTGATGATCTTTTAGCCGCTAGCGCGGAACGCTTCGCTTCTTCTGATATCACTGTCATGTCAGCTGCTGTAGCTGATTACCGACCTAAAACAGTGGTGAATCACAAAATGAAGAAGTCGGAAAACGAGCTCAAGATCGAACTCGAACCAACGACGGATGTCTTGAAAACATTGGGTAGCCAAAAGAGACCCGAACAGTTATTGGTTGGTTTCGCCTTGGAAACAGATAACGAACTAGAAAATGCCCAAGGCAAGCTAGAGCGAAAGAATCTCGACCTTATAGTATTGAACTCATTGAAGGATCCCGGAGCAGGATTCGGACATGATACGAACAAGGTCACGCTGATCGACAAACGCAATAAAATAGCTAGCTTTGAGTTGAAATCGAAGGCAGATGTTGCCAAAGACATCGTAGCCCGGATTACTGAATTAATTGGATGAAAAGATTAGTCGCGCTTAGCCTGCTGTTGGCAGCATTTATTGGTGGAGTTCAAGCACAGGAGTTGAACTGTCAAGTCCAAGTACAAGCACCACAGGTAAACAACGTAGACCCAAGTCGTTTCCAGACTTTGGAAGAGTCTGTTCGTGATTTCATGAACTCACGTAAATGGACCAATGACTACTTCGAACTCGAGGAGCGTATTGAGTGCAATATTCTCATTACGATCAATAGCGCGGCGAACCAGAATAGCTTCAGTGGTTCCATTCAAATTCAGAGCAGTCGTCCTGTATACAACTCTGATTACAAAGCACCGGTCTTCACTGTGAATGACGGTGACTTCGCTTTCACTTTCCTTGACAATGCATTGATCCAGTTCAGTATTGACCAGCACCGCGACAACCTGTCGTCTACCCTGGCCTACTACGCGTACATGATCATTGGAATGGACTACGATACCTTCTCTCCTGAGGGGGGTACAGAGCACTTCCTAAAGGCACAGACTATCGTGGCTAATGCACAAAACGCTGGTGACGCTGGATGGAAAGCCAGTGAAGGTCAGCGTAACCGTTACTGGTTGGTAGAGAACATCCTATCGCAGACTTTCCGTCCGTTGCGTGCTTGTCTTTACAAGTACCACCGCGATGGATTTGACAAGCTTTACAGCGATCCTGACGGAGGACGTAAAGCGATTTCTGATGCGATCATTGATATGCGTAACATCCACCGCATCAAGCCAAGTAGCTATAACGTTCAGCTGTTCTTCGCAGCAAAGAACGTTGAGCTCGTGAAGCTTTTTGAGGTAGCTCCAGATCCGGAAATTCAGCGCATACTTCCTGTACTGAAAGAGCTTGACCCAGGTAACATTTCACGTTACGAGCAGGCCCTTGGATAACCATGCTTCTTAAACTTCACGTTCGTAATTATGCATTGATCGATCAGGTTGACCTGAATTTCGAGCAAGGCATGACAGCCATCACTGGAGAAACCGGTAGTGGTAAATCTATCTTACTTGGCGCACTTGGTTTAGTGCTCGGTGAGCGAGCTGACATGCAAGCACTCCGTTCACCGGAGAGTAAGTGCATTGTGGAGGCTATCTTCCGTCTTGACGAACGACTGAAGTCTCTATTTCAAGAAGCAGACCTCGACTTTGAATCGGAAAGCATCTTTCGACGTGAAATCACACCTAGTGGTAAGTCACGCGCATTTGTGAACGACACACCTGTGCATCTCAAGTCGCTTAAAGCCATCGGTCAGCGTTTGATTGATGTCCATTCACAAATGGAGACTTCACGACTCAAAGAGCCTTCTTTTCGCTACCAGTTGCTTGATGCCACTGCCGGACAACTAGATTCTTTCAAAGCATGGAAAGAGCAACTTCTAAGCTTTCGAAAAAAGGAACAAGAGCTCCTAGAACTCAAAGAGGCTGAAGCACAAGCGGCGAGAGACCTTGATTACATGCAGTTCCAGTTCAATGAGCTGACGGCATTAGATCTTGACAATATTGATCAGGAGCAATTGGAGAATGAGGTGAATGCTCAGCGCAATGCAGAGGATATCATTCGCTCGATGAGTGAAGTTCATGGCATATTGGATGGTTCCGAAGGCGGTGTTACCGATCAACTGCGCAATGCAATTTCAGCTATCGAACGTATCAGCGGAGTGTACTCCCCTGCTGAGCAACTGTTGGAGCGTTTGCAAAGCACATTGATAGAAATCAATGATATCTCATCGGAAGCTGAATCGAAAAGCGAAGATATCGCGATGGATCCGCAAGTGTTGCAAGAATTGCAAGACCAACTTGACGGCTTGTATGCCTTGCAAAATAAACACCGTGTATCAGACCTTGAGTCGCTGCGCGTATTGCGCGATGAATTGGATGAGAAGATTCAAAATGCCAGCAGTTTAGAATCTCGCATTGAAGACCTTTGGAACGATATTGAATCGGCGCGTCAAAAGCTAATTGCTGAGGCCCACAAGTTGAATACGAAAAGAGAGAAAGCTGCGGTTTTGCTTGTTGATCGAGTCAAAGGAATTCTCAGCGAATTGAAAATGGAGCATGCCGAGCTGCGCTTTGAACTTCAAGAAACCGGTGAGCTCAATGCCTTTGGAACCACGAAACTCTCATTGTTATTTAAAGCTAACAAGGGCGGTCAATTCCAGGACCTAGAGAAGGTGGCAAGTGGTGGAGAGCTTTCGCGTGTGATGCTCGCGATCAAATCTTCAGTTTCCGATTCGCTGTCGTTACCTACGCTTGTCTTGGACGAGATTGACACTGGGGTTTCAGGTGAAGTAGCTGCAAAGATGGCTCAGGAGATGAGCAAGATGGCTTCGCACATGCAAGTCATCAATATTAGTCACCTACCGCAGGTAACGGCCGCAGCGAATCAACACTTTAAAGTCTTCAAGGTGGTACAAGGAGAAGAAACATTCTCCGAGATCAAGATGCTCAATGAAGCAGAAAGAGAAGACGAGCTGGCCTCAATGCTTTCAGGTACAGAGGTAACAGAAGCAGCAAGAGAGCAAGCCCGCAAGCTGCGCGCTCATTTCATTAGCGGATAAGCAATACACTTCCGAATACTTTCTCTTGGGTAACAACATCCTCATCGATCTTGTCGTAGGTCACAACGTAGGTGTAGATTCCAGGAGAAGCGTAATAACTTCCGCCATTGACATTCCCAGTCCAGAAGTCGGTGCCCTGTTCTGAAGAGTCAAAGATTTTCTCCCCCCACCGGCTAAAAATCATCAGTGAATACTCCGTTTCACAAGAAAGGACAGGAAAGAACTGCTCATTCGTACCATTTTGATCTGGGGTGAAAGCATTCGGCGCATAGACAATGCAATCACATAGCTCTTGCTCAATCAACAATGGCTCATTTACTGTGCGACAAGGATGCGATAAATCAACGCTGTAATTTCCAGCGTTCAACACCACTTGATTCCCCTCGATTACTTGACCATCGATACTGAACTCCTCCCATGACTCATCCACTGTGACCAGCACTTCGTCATCACATATAACAAGCGGAGAGGCTATGGTAGTTACCGGAGCGGCGTCTTGACTTATCTCTATGCTATCTGAGGTTTCACAACTTCCTTCGGTCAAGGTAGCTGTGTATGTTCCAGGTTCACTGACGGAAATGAATGAAGCCGCTTCACCCGTAGACCAGTCCAGTTCAAGTCCTTCTACTCCAATGGATAACTCTTCCCCAGCACAAATGACGGTATCTGTTCCTAACGCCAGCTCCGGAAGCTGAATGAATGTCACCATTACCGTATCTGCTGAGCTACATTCTCCCTCTGAAATACTGGCGATGTACTCGCCGTCTGAACTGACTTGAATTGATGTTGCCTCTTCTCCTGTATTCCAATCTAAGTTCACCTCTGGATCCATAGATAAGACAATCAAATCACCCTCACAGGCTTGAATATCCTCTCCTAAATCCACTTGGAAGACTCCCACTTCTACTTCTATCTCATCACTGAATTGACAGCCGTTGAAACTCACATCTACTGAATAGGTGCCACTTTCATTGACGCTAATTAAATCAGTCGTCTCCCCTGTTGACCAAACTACGTCCGCTTCATCAGGTAATTCAACACCAATGGAGACTGCCTCGCAGGATTGAACATCTTCTCCCAAATCATAGGTCAACTCATCCGCCGGAGCAGGAGTAATTTCCCAAATGTTATTTAAGCCGTAGATGGCGTTGAAGTCACCAAGATCAAGTCCGTTGTGTGTGTAGTCACATCCGATTCCGTAGACATTCGGATTCGCTATTTCTCCCAGGAATTGCCCTGTACGTGCGACGTACATCTTCCCATTCGGCGCTAGCTTAATGGAACCCCAAGGATTGAAAATCGATTCATCAAATAGCTCTACTTGCGTGTTCGGAATGATAGCAGGATCGCCACTTGAAATATCGTATTGATACAGGAAGTTGTCCACTGGATCAAAATTCACCCACGTTGAAACATATAACAGGTCTGAGTTTGGCGAGAACGCCAGTCCAAAGCCATGATCGATCTGATCAATCAAAATAGGATTGGAGATCACTCCGGTCTCTTGGTCGAAATCGAAGACTTCAACTTCACCGTTCATTTCATCTTGTACAATGGCCAAACGATTCCCTTGGAGGTTCATCTTCACCTCTCCTCGAGTATTGATGTTGTTGGGTTGAATGTCGTGAACGCTTCCTACATCAGAAATCACTGAATTCGTATTCACCCCATTCTCATCTACCTCAAAAGCATGGAATCGATTATTGAGGTATTCGTGTGTTATCACCCAGAATCCCGAGCCATCATCTTTCTTCACGGTACACACACGTTCCGTGGGATTATCAACCGGAAGATCGAACTGGTCAATCACAGCTCCCAGCCCACCGTCTTCGTTCATATCAATGACTACGCATTTGAATGCATTGAATCCTCCGAACTGCACATCGCCTGTGAACAGGTAATACAAGTTGGGTTGCGTGGGATGTTGTGCTACGCCAATTTGAGAGAGCGTGAAGAGAAATCCGAATCCGAAGATATCGTCGAAGAACGCGCCGCTAATTTCGCCTCCTTCCATGAGTTGGTCATTGGCGTTCCAAACGAAATCGGAATTACTGTAGAACAATAGATTCCCGTCAGGATCTGAAACGGTGACAGCACCTTCAAACCCTTGGATATCACCTTGAACTAGTGTGGGTTCACATCCAGCCCAATCGATACCAACTCCATTTTGGCCGAAATACCAGAAACGGTCTTCCTGACTAAAGGCTGCAACTTGTAAGAAGCAGATTAATACAATAAGAGAGAGTACCTGACGCATGCTGCTTTAACACAAATAACTGCGTGAGGTTCGAGCACATTACCTACAAATCGTTGAATCCAACGAGGGTAATTAGAATGTCAAGTCGAATCCGATACTTGGAAGGAATGGAAGCTGGTAAACCGTCTCCCCAGTCACACGGTTCACGTAAAATACGTTCTCGCGGCTGTAGATGTTCGTCACACTTGCATTCATATCCAAACCGATGCGATCTCCGAACTTCCATGACTTGCTCACAGAAAGGTCTAGACGGTGGTAATCTGAAAGACGTCCGCCATTCAATTCAGCGTAGAAGATTCCAAGCTCATCAGAGTTCAACACCACCGGATCGCTACCAATACCATCCGTAATATTCGGCGCTTGGTAGTACCCTTGTGTTTGAGTGAAAGGAAGTCCAGTACCTAGGTTCCAACGAAGACTTGCGTTCCATGAATCATCTTCCCCGAACGCGTGCGATGCTACGAAGTTGATGTTGTGACGACGGTCAAACACTGGATCGTACCATGTGAATCCATCCCAGCGATCTACATCGGCCAATGAGTACACGAACCATACTGAACGACGTTTGTCTTCGTACTTCAATACAACGTCTACACCTCGTGCGATCCCTGTCTCAATGATGTAATCCAAGCGAAGAACGTCAGGAACATCAGCAGTATTCGTCGGGAATAGCTTGTTACGATTCACATTTGTTACTTGGTTGAAGTCTTTAATGTACCCTTCAACATTCAAGTTCCAACGCTCTGTGATATCGTACTCGAATCCAGCAATCAAGTGACGAGCACGCTGCAATGGATCATCATTGATGTCGCGAACTTCTCCATCAGGTAGTACCAGTTCGTCTTGAATATCTGTTGGCGCGGTAATGAAACCATAGAAGAGATTTACTACGTCACGGTCACTATTCGCCTGAATCAAGTTCTGTGTATAGATTCCAGCAGCTGCCTTCAGACGGAACACTTCATTCACCTTGTACTTGATACCAAGACGAGGTTCAGGTGAAAGCTGTGACAGCGAACTGTAGTACTGTAGACGAAGACTTGGCTGGAATAGGAATTTACCTGCCGACTTCTTGATGTCTACATATCCTGCCAATTCGTTCGTGCTTTCTTGTTGCTCCACTTGAACTCCGAGTGAGTTGAAGGTTTCGTAGTCAGTGTTCACACCCACTACTTGAATACCCCAACGTACGTCGTCGTCATTCAAGACATATTTAAAGTCAAGTCCAAAGTTGAAACCACCAATGGTACTACTACGATCTGGAAGGCCTTCTTCACGAAGGTTGATGTTGTACTCAGAGTAAGCGAAGTTACCCTTGATCAGTACCGCTGATCCTGGGGGTACAACCACGAAGTTACCTCCACCTCCATTGTTTGACCAGTTCAGGTCCGAAAGAGCTTGGTAACGAACGTCATCGTTGAAGCTGAATCCGAAGATGTTGAACTTCGATCCATTTGCTCCACCGAATGATAGTTTTCCGTAGATGTCTGTGAAGTTGAACGGAAGTCCATCCTCATCGATGTATGAGTAGAAAAGTTTCGAGCTCTCCTCGAGATATGAGCGTTTTGCTGAGAATACGTAGCTGATTCCAGAACCGTTCTCTCCTAGCTTCTTGAGTGGTCCTTCTACAAGGATTTTCGCTCCGAATGGGCTCGCGCCGATTTTACCTGAAACATGCTTCTTGTTTCCATCGCGAGTAGTGATATCCATGATTGACGATACACGTCCACCGAACTCACCTGAGAAACCACCAGTGTAGATGTCTGCGTTTGAGATGATGTCTGTATCGAATACAGAGAACAAACCAATCGAGTGGAATGCGTTGTATACGATCATACCATCGAGCATTACTTTGTTCTGTACAGGTGATCCACCACGAATGTAAATCTGTCCCCCTTGGTCACCCGTAGAAACGAATCCAGGGAGGGTTGTCAATACTTGAACGATGTCTGCTTGTCCACCGAAGGTAGGTACACGTTTGATGTCGTTCGGACGAATCGTCTCGACTGACATACGCACTTGGTTCTTCTGTTCTTCGGAATCAGCTGAGATCTCAGCACCGCCTAGCTGGATCACCTTTGGCTCCAACTGGAAGTTTCGGCTGTAAACCTTTCCGTCTTCGATGACGATTTCTTTTCGGATTTCCTCGTATTCGATCGAGTTAATCAAGATGGTGTAGGTACCTGCTGGGATCTTCGTGAGAGAGTAGTAACCCGTCACATCGGTAGTCACTCCGAAGCTTGTGCCTTCCAACACAACTGTTACGAAAAGTGCAGGCTCACCTGTACTTCCGTCTTTCACAAACCCTTTAATAATACCCTGAGAAAATGCACTTCCTGCGATGGTCATGCAGAGTACAAAGAGCAGTCCTTTTAGAAATCGTTCCACGTATGCTTGGTTTACAGAAGCCCAAAAGTACCATTTTCATTTCTCTAACGATCGTCCCTTGGCAACCAATAATGACCTTTGATCACATTTCTACGAAGACAATTAGTCTTCGTCGTACGCTCGTTTCATCTTTTGGATGCGGTCACTGATCTTCTCCGAGGTCAATTTCTCACGTAGTCGGTCTACCATAATTGGGAACGACAAGGGTGTCGGTTTACTTGGATGAGTGATCACAAGTTTCTGCGAATTGATGCGCTTGAGCATCATCCGAAAGCGCTCTATTTCAAGCTGATGATCAATCATTTCGTTAAATGCTTGACGGAGTAACAAGTTGCTCGAATCGTAATCGGAGAATACATCGAAGACCAATGATGAAGAAGCTTTGAGGTGCCTTTCCTTCACCCCTTCTCCTGGATAACCTTGGAAAACTAAACCTGAAATAATGGCGATATCATTGAACTTCTTTCGAGCCATTTCAGCCGAATTGATGGAAGCCTCGAGATCATCCATCAAGTGATCAGTTGAGAAGATTTCGTTGTCGAATGCTTCATCCAATGGAATCGGTTGATCACTCAGCATTTCGAAGCCATAGTCATTGAAGGCTAAAGAGAACGACATCGGTTTTAGGAGAGAAATGCGGTAAGCCACAAGGGAAGCCAAGCCTTCATGAACTAGTCTTCCCTCAAACGGATATATGAAAACATGGTACCCTTCCCGAGTCTTGATCTGTTCGATGAGCAACTCATTAGAACGAGGTGTATGCGATCGTCTTGACTGCAGATCAAGCAAGGGCTTCACCTTGATCATCTCTGGATCTTTCAGTTTACCCGAGGCGTAATCATCAATTTTCTGACGAAGCATCTCAGACATTTTGGAAGTTAGAGGTAGCCTCCCTCCTTGCCAACTGGCGATGCGTCCGGATTTCTTCTTTGAATTGACGACCTCAAGCACGAGTTCTCGAATCTTTACCACTTCGAGACTTCTTCCAGCGAACCAAAAAGCATCCCCTGGACGCATACTTGCAGCGAAGTATTCTTCTACATGTCCTATTAGACCACCTCTAGAGTACTTTACTTTCATCATGGTGTCACCCACGATCGTCCCAATCGACATACGGTGACGTCGAGCTACACGCTGATTGGCCACTTTAAAGGTACCCTCCTCAATGACAATCTTTCGGTACTCTGGATAGGCTTGAAGCGAATGACCGCCGGTGGTAATGAAGCTCAAACACCATTGCCACTCTTCTTTGCTCATGGAATTGAAGCAAAATGTCTTGAGTACTTCTTGCTCTATCTCGTCTGGAGTAAACCCACCTCCCACCGCAAGCGTGGTGAGGTATTGGATAAGCACATCAAAAGATCGGTAATGAGGTGAACGATTTTCCAGAAACTCTAGGTTGATGGCTTCTCTGAGAGCTGCTGCTTCAATGAGTTCGAGTGAATGCGTTGGCAAGAAATAGATCTTACTTGTAGCTCCTGGTTGGTGTCCTGATCTACCCGCACGCTGCATGAAGCGTGCAACACCTTTTGGTCCACCAATCTGAACGATGGCGTCCACTGGTCGAAAGTCAACTCCAAGGTCTAGTGTTGACGTACATACTACGGCTTTCAGTCTTCCGTCATAAAGAGCGTCTTCAACCCAGTACCTCAGCTCTTTAGAAATGGCGCTGTGGTGCATCGCGATGATTCCAGCGAGTTCCGGTTTCTGATCCAAGATGGCCTGATACCAAATCTCACATTGACCTCTGGTGTTGGTAAAAATGAGTGTTGAACCGTTCTCTTCGATAATCTTCGCCACCTTATCCAACAGCTTCAAGCCGATATGTCCTGCCCAAGGCATCTTCTCCACTTCTTCTGGCATGAGACTGGTCATGCGCAAGTCTTTCTTAATTCCTGAGCGAATGAACACACCTGTTTCCGTTCGATCCGTTCCGAGTAGAACTTCTTTGGCTTCATCCATGTTTCCAATCGTCGCGGAGATTCCCCAAATGCGGACGTTTGGTACGAAAGCTTTCAGTCGCGACAATCCCAACTCCACTTGCACACCTCGTTTCGAACCGATGAGGTCATGCCATTCATCGACCACAACAGCCTCTAGGTGTTTAAATATTCTAGGATGATCTTTCGAAGCCAATAAGAGGTGCAGGCTTTCCGGTGTGGTAATGAGGATTTCAGGCATTCTCCTCATCTGCTTCTGCCTGACGTTTGTAGGGGTGTCACCGGTACGAATGCCCACTGACCAATCAGCGTTTAGTCCTTCAATCAGACGATTTGCCGAAATCTCTATTTCTTTTGAAAGTGCCCGAATCGGGGTAATCCAGATGGCGCGAAGTCCTTTCTTCTTCGTGTCTCGCATTCCTTGCGCTACAATCGGTACAAGGAGTGAGTAGGTCTTTCCGCTTCCTGTAGGGGCATTTACGATGCCGTCTTTCCCGTCTACGTAAGCTTCCCAAGCTTCTTTCTGAAAAGGAAAAGCTTTCCAACCTCTAGAATCGAACCATTTTTCCGCGCTAGCGACCACCTCATTCACGAACTAAAATTAAGAGAATCAACAACTCTACAGGCAATAAGTTTGGGCGATTCTTTTGCTGAAAAAAAGAATCAAAGTAATTTTAGGCATCAACTTTGTATAACAGCAAAGTGAATTTGAAAAAGACCTTATGAAGTATTTACTACCCTTAGTATTGCTAGTACTTTCTACCGCTCAACTAACTGCACAGCGTAACTACGATGATCTACTTGAATTAGTAGTGGATGAAAAATATGAGCGTTGCCTCCAAAAGTGTTTCAAATACATCGATGGAGAAGACACTAAGAAAGATCCGATGCCATACCTCTACGCGAGTATGTCATACTATAGAATTCACCAATCAGATGATCCGAAGCTTGAAGAGCGTTTTCCAAAGGCTTTCAAGAACTCTTTGAAGTACTTGGTGAAGCACCGCAAAAAGGACAAGCAAAATGAGTTCTTTGCTGAGCACCAAGAATTCATTAGCGAGGTTCGCCTAGAAACTATGATTGAGGCTGAGCGCGAAGTGGAACAAGAGAAGTTTACACGTTCTAAAGGACTCTACAAATACCTCACTCAAATTGACGAAAATGATCCTGGAGCTTGGATGGCACTTGCACATTCATTCTACATGATGAAGTCACGTAAGGATGCTGGGCTTGCTTGGGACGAAGCAAAGAAGATTCTGAATGAGCAAGGTGTCGATCACTTAGCTGAAGAGCAGCTCGAGTTGTTGAAGCAAACTGTGATTCGCAATGCGGAGATGCTTGACGAACTCGGTGAACGCGGACAAGCAAAAGAATGGCTCGAAATGACACAGGAGTACTTTGCCGACGACAAAGAATTTAGCGTGGTTTACCGCACAATCGTAGGGTAAACGCTATCCAACATATTTAGTTAATAAAGGGGGCATGTCCCCCTTTTTTCATGCTTTCCATTGTCTAATTTTAGATTACAACGGTTAGCTATGAATGAAAGTCCAGTAAACATCGTCTTGGTTGAAGATAACGCCAACGACGCCGAATTGACCTTGATGGCTCTAAAGAAAGCAGGACTTGACCTCGGGGTCAAAGTCATGCGTGATGGAGCCGAGGCCATCGAGTATTTGCTCGAATCCGGACATACTCGCGACGATGAATTCTCAGCACTTAAATTGATTTACCTCGACCTCAAGCTTCCTAAACGAAGTGGATTTGAGGTGCTCGAACGGATCAAAACTAGCGGAGAATTCATCGGGATTCCTGTGGTTATTTTGACCTCATCTGGAATTGAATCCGATGTAGAACAGGCGTACAAACTTGGAGCGAATAGCTACATGGTGAAGCCTATTGATTACGCTCAACACGGCAAGGATATTTCTGAAGCCACGAAATACTGGACTACAATCAATCGCTCATGTCGGTAACTATGGAAACTACGATCCTCAAGCTTGATCAGGTGGATCAAGACTTTATATATGCGGGAAGCGAAGACACCAAAATCAGAATTCTCATTCTAGAAGACTTGGAGACCGATGCGCAATTGCTTCAACTACAGCTGCGCAAAGTGAACCAGGAAAAAGAGATTCTGCACGTCACCAACAAAGAAGACTTTATCAAGGCCTTTGACGAGTACAAGCCGCAAATGATCCTCTCTGATTATGCCCTTCCGCAATTCACTGGAATGGAAGCCCTGCTCTTCGTACGTGAACGCAATCCATACATCCCTTTCATTATTTGTACCGGTTCGGTAAACGAAGAGACAGCTGTAGCATGTATCAAGGCAGGTGCAGATGACTATGTCTTGAAAGATTCCATGGGACGTTTGAGCAGTGCCGTTGAAAACGCTATCCAAGCTAAGACGAACCTCGTCGAGAAGGAGCGTGCTATTTCCAACCTGGAAAGCAGCGAAGCCAACTTCCGCGCGCTAGCGGAAAATGCGCCTGATAATATTTATAAGCTTGATCGCAATGGAACCATTCACTACGTGAGTCGATCTGTTGACGGGGTAGAACGTGACCAAGTTATCGGGAAGTCGATCTATGACTTCATGAGCGAACCGAATAAGAAACGTCTCGAAGATGCCATGAAAGACGTTTTTGATGACGGCCAAATCGCTGCTATCGATATCGAAGGGAATCCGAATGACCCTGAATCACAGTGGTATTTATGTCGTCTGGCCCCCGTAGTAGCTGACGGCCAAATAGATTCTGCGGTATTCATCCCATCCAACATCACTGCTCGTGTCCAGGCCGAGCGCGAGATGAAGGAGTTGAATGAGAAGCTTCAAGCCTTGACTCAACACTTGGAGAATATCCGTGATGAAGAGAAGGAGAAGATTGCCATGGAGATTCACGATCAGCTCGGACAGGAACTAACAGGGAATAAACTCGGACTTTTCTGGATCAAGCAAATACTTGAAAAAGAAGAATTACAAGCAGAAGACAAGACCGCGGCAATTGAGAAAGTTGACTACCTCGTTGACTTGACAACCACTACCATTCAAACAGTGCGCCGAATTGCGCATGAGCTTCGTCCTGTGGTACTAGACAACATGGGACTGGTAGCGGCGATGGAGTGGCACGTTGACAATTACAACAAACACCATTCAATCCAATGCCGTCTTCATATCGACGTTAACGATGCAACGTTCGAGAAAGAGTTCTCGACTGCTATATATAGGATCATGCAAGAAGGACTCACGAATATCAACCGACATTCAGAAGCTTCACAGTCTTGGGTTGACTTCCTCATCGCTGGCGATGAGCTTGTGTTGGAGATTCGTGACAATGGTAAAGGTCTGGAAATCGACAAAGCCTTGAAATCAAAAAGTCTTGGACTCTTCGGAATGAGAGAACGAATTAAGGCCTGGAATGGGCAATTCGATCTTGAATCTGAAAAAGGAAAGGGCACTACGATACGTTTACAGTTCGATATGGAACATCTGTCGAATTCTGGAGCAATTTTTTTGTAGCCTCTGAATTGCTGGCTAATTTGTAATGCTGAAACATCTGAAATACAACTCTCTCTACTATGAATAAAGTTGCAATCTGCGATGATCATAAAATAGTCCGTGAAGGACTAAAGCAGATCATCTCCGTATTTAACGACTTCGAAGTCGTCGCCGATGTGGAAAGCGGAGAAGCGCTTTTCCAGGTACTTCGTAACCACACTCCTGATATTATCATTCTTGATGTCTCTCTTCCAGGAAGAAGCGGTTTGGAAGTATTGAAGCAACTTAAGATCATGAACCCTGACATTAAGGTTCTTGTCCTAAGCATGTATCCGGAAGATCAATTTGCCATTCGCATGCTGAAGGCCGGAGCTTCAGGTTATCTGCACAAAGATTCAGAACCAGGGATCTTGCTTGACGCCCTAACTAAGATCTCTCGAGGTGGGGAATATTTGAGCCCAAAGATTACGCAACTCCTCTTTCGCGAAATGAATAACGAGGGGAATGAACTTCCTCACCAGGCATTGAGTGATCGTGAGTATGAAGTACTTCTATATATAGGAGAAGGAAAATCAATCTCAGAGATTGCCAATCAACTTTCGCTTAGTGTAAAGACCATCTCAACCTACCGAACACGCATTCTGGAAAAGATGCACCTTGACAACAATTCAGACCTTGTCAAGTACATCATGTTACACGATTTATCACAGAGCTAGACTGACAGCAGTGTCAGACGAAATACTGCAACATTTTTCAATGTCAGAAACGTCCTACACGCTGTAAAGATTGCATCCTATACGGCTGACAGTTTGATGCCAATACATTTGGTCAAGAAATCAACCAAAAATTGTTTGCCATGATTGATGTTGTTATTTGTGATGATCACAAGATCGTCAGAGAAGGTCTAAGTAAGATCATTTCAAATTTCCCTGATATCAAGATCCTTTCGGATGATATCGCTAGCGGTGAAGAACTTCTTCAACGTCTGCGCAAAGAACAACCTGACGTAATTGTATTAGATGTCTCACTTCCTGGACGAAGTGGTCTTGAAGTACTTAAGCAAGTGAAGATCTTCTATCCAGAGATCAAAGTGCTTGTGCTAAGTATGTACCCTGAAGATCAGTTTGCCATCCGCATGCTGAAGGCAGGTGCGTCTGGTTACCTTCACAAAGACTCCGCTCCAGAAGTATTGATCGATGCGATCCGTACGGTACAGGAAGGTGGCGAATATCTAAGTCCTGCAATTACGAAGTTGCTCTACCGCGAGATGAACAACAAGAACCAGGACCTACCGCACAAACAACTTTCAGATCGCGAATACGAGGTATTCCTAGCGATTGGTGAAGGAAAAGCGAATAATCAGATTGCGAGCCAGTTGATGTTGAGCGCAAAGACGATCTCAACCTACCGCTCACGTATCTTGACAAAGATGAATATGGACAACAACTCCGATATCATCAAGTATATCCTATTGCACAACCTGTTACCTTCTGCGTAATCCTACGCGGAGGGTAACTTCCCTCCTTTCCTACAAGCTTGTCGGCTTGTGGACTTCAAAGCTCCCTGTGGTTCTACAATAGATTTGTAAAGCCATAAAACACCGAACGAAAGTGACCACACAGGGACTTCAACATAACGACGATCTAAGTATTCTTCTTCTTGAAGATTACGCGCTGGATGCAGAGCTAGTCAAACGCCACATCCGTAAGACGCATCCAGATTGGCGTGTAGATCACGTCAAAACCAAGGAAGCATTCGTAGACTACCTGGAAGATCGTCATCCAGACATCGTACTCAGTGATTATTCAATGCCTCAGTTTACCGGGATGGAAGCTTTCCTCCAGGTCAAAGAACTAGGACTTGAAATTCCTTTTATCATCGTCACGGGAGATCTCCCTGAAGAAACCGCGATTGAATGTATCAAAGAAGGAATCGATGATTACATCATTAAATCATCACTTCTTCGGCTAGATGTCGCGATTCAAAAAGCGATTCAACGTAAAGCTTCTGAGATTGCTAAACGCGCTATCGCGGAACAGCTACAAGCGAGCGAGGAGCGATTCAAATCCATCTTCGATCACGCAGGTGTTGCGCTCATCGAATGCTCGAGCGCAGTAGAAATCAAACCGCTTCTCAAAGGGAAACTAGAGAACAAGGTGATGAAGAATACTATCAAGAATCTCCTTGACACCTTGGTTGTAACTGCCGGAAATAAAGCCGCAGTTAAACTCTTCGACGCTCCTGACTTCAACGCACTCGTTGATTCGTTTCCTCGATTATTTGAACGTTCGGCCATCCGAATTCTATTCCAGGCTATTCAGCGATTTAGCACCGGTTCAACTGCAGTGGAACAACTCATTCCTGTTCGAACTTGGAAAGGGCACAAACGCTTTGTGAAGACGAAGGTTGTATACGATCCACATCGTCCGAGTTTCTTTACAGTAAGTTTTGTGGACATGACAGATACTGTTGAAGCGGAGAAGCGTACCATCAAAATGACCGAGCGTCTAGAAGATACCGTGGCAGAGCGCATGTTGGAGCTTTCTCAACTGAACGAAAAGCTTCGAATCGACGCTGAAGAGCGTGAAAAGATTACTCGTGTCATGCGCGATAACTACATCGCTATGACCGAAAGTATTATCGCTGCGAAACGAATTCAACAGCTCTTACTCCCGAGTCATAGTCAAATCGCCAATGGCTTCGCAGATGCCTTTGTGTACATGCGACCAAAAGACATCGTTAGTGGTGACTTCTATTGGTACCATGAAGAAGGTGATGTGCGCTGGGTGGCTTGTGTTGACTGCACCGGACACGGTGTTCCTGGGGCTTTCATGAGTATGATTAGCTCTAAGATGCTGAACCAAGCGGTGATTGAAAACGACATTTCAGATCCTGGCCAGGTATTGAGCAACCTGAATGAGTACGTAGTCAAAGAGTTGAAGCAACACGACGCTAGTACCATTATCAGCACTGGTATGGACATCTCCCTATGTAAGTTCGATTACAGGAAGATGGAACTTTCGTTCTCTGGAGCCTACCAGATTCTCTATGCTAAAGATGAGAACGGACTGCGTTCTTATGCAGGAGACCGTCGCTCACTCGGAGGTACATTTAAGCATGCTGACAAATCATTCACCGTACATACAATGCCTTTCAAAGAAGGAGATTGTTTCTATATGTCATCTGACGGTTTTGTAGATCAGTTTGGAGGATTGAAAGACAAGAAGTTCACTCGCAGACGATTCATTGAATTGCTGAAGAGTGTCGATAGCGAGAATATGTACGATCAGGAAATGGTGATCAAAAGTGCCTTCCAAGACTGGAAAGGACCTACGGAGCAAATTGATGATATACTGGTAATGGGTATCCGAACTTAGAACTCATTTCTTCCGCGTAAGCGAAATAGAGGGACAAGCAATTTCGGTGCTTTCGAAGCCAAATAATATGGGGTCATCACTCCCCCGAACGATCTAAAGACTGGTTCAACGGATTCTAACATGGTGCCTTCGAAATCGAAGGTTTTCATTCCATTGGCTTTTGATTCAGCAATCATCTCTCCCAACAAGAAATCCAGTCCCCCGCGGACTTTTAGGTCTCGTCTGGTACCTCCAATCAAGTAGTACACCGTTTCACGGTCGTATACAAAAAGGGCTGCGGCTACAGGTTCACCATCTTTCACGGCGAGTTGTACTTTTCCATTCAGCGGGTGAAGCACGCTACCCATCATTCGCATACGCTCTTCTGGCAGCTCATATCCTTGTGCTTCCGCTGTATGTCTGGCGCAGTAAATCAAATCTTCCATATCCCCTTCGCGCATGGTCATCCCGTCGTTCTTCGCTTTCTTAATTGAGTTGCGAAGCTTAGGATTGAATTGACTACTCGCTTCGCCTTCGGCGGAAAGGTCAAGTCTGAAGGTGTAGCGAACCGTGCACTTGTAGTTCTCCCAAATCAACGGCTGTAAATCAATCCAAGAGAAAGGAAATGGAATAGAATGAATACGCTCTGGTCGTCCTTTTAAGAACATAGCTAGAGCTCTCATGACACGCTTCCTTCGGCTTTGTACCGAGTAGGTCCCTCCTTCCATAGGGAGGGTGAACAAAGAACAATGTGGATGTAACTCTGGAGCGGCCAAACACGGTATTCCTTTCAATGTGAGTTTCTCTAGAAGCAAGCCTCCGAAAAGTCGATCATCTTCATCGAGGAGCACCAATCGCATGAGTTTTCCATCATTCCGCGCTAGCGACTTCTGAAAGAAAACACCCCCATTCGACTGGAGAAAATCCAATTCATCACTATCGGGGTTATATTGACGGATGGTCATTTCAGCCATCTTACATGCGCTCTACAAGATCAGCGTAAATCTTCTTCAACTTGATCTCTTCTTTGTCCCATTGGAATTCATCAGCGGCCTTCTTCAAACCAGCTTGATAGGTAGACAGGTCTTTCGATGCCATCATTCTAACGGTTTCTTCCAATGAATCTTTCGTGTACTCTGGGATGATCTCTCCGATACCTCGCGATTCAATCACGTCTTTACAGTCGTGAAGGTTGTTACAAAGGACAGGTACGCCTGCTTGAATGTATTCGAACAACTTGTTTGGCATGCAGAACCAATTATTCAGGCAAAGATTCTGTGTCGATATCACGCCAACGTCTGCGCTCGCAGTATACCTGATCAAGTCATGGTAAGGAACCGGCTCACGGTAGTGAATGGAATCAAATTTCGCCGCCGCTTCTTCACACATAGCACGGTGTGTGCCACTCCCCATCAATACCAAGTGAATCTTAGGGTCGTTCATGGCACCAAAAGTCTCGAGCAAGAGTTCAATTCCTCGACTAACGGCCAAACCTCCTTGGTAGAGGAAGATCTTGACGTCTTCTGGAATGCCTAGTTCTTCTCTCAGCACATTGCTACGATCTACCGGGGTGAAGTGAGGAGAGTTATAGATTACCGTTGGGTCCTTCACTCCGAACCGACGCTTGTACTCTTCTGCGATACCGGCTGATACGGTAATGAAGTGTTCAGCACGATGAATGAATAGTTTCTCCATTCGTGAAATAAAGGCCTTTTCGAAGCCTCCCTTTCCGTAACGTTCACTTTGGTACTCGTGGCTATCGTAAATCAACTTGAGTTTTGGACGCGTCATCTTGGCGAGCACTCCCATGAAAAAGATCTCGAAGTCGTTGCAATGCCAGATATCTGCTTTGCGGTAACCCCAGACGATACGCCAAATAATCTCAAGGTATTTGATCGCCCCCCAAATCAAGCCCTCAGGAAGTTTCATGGTAGAAATTGCAACGCGATGGACAGGAATTCCATCCGCTTCATCGCGCTCTTTCACGTCTCCTTTCTTGAGCCCAACGATCTGAACGTCAAAGCCTGCATCACGCAAACTGCGCGAGGTTTTATACACCCGATTATCGTTGGTGAAATTGTTCAGTACAATATTCGCTACACGAAGTTTACTCATGCTTCCTTTTTAAGAAGTTGCAAGGTTACGATAACATTTACAATGAAATAGATCACCTTGGCAATTACAAAGTAGGTCAAGGCACCAAATGCATCCAAACCAGAATAGTACGCGATCAAAAGCGCACTTAATACGATGAAAAAATGGAAGGCGTCAAGTCCGAGCATTTGCTTCTGCTTTCGGATACGGTGCAGGATAAAGCCCAAGGAAGCCACTGCAAAATTGCAGGCAAACCAAAATACCAGGATTCGCAGGTATCGCATCACTCCATCCCATTCCTCGCCGAAGATCCAAGTGGTAGTTTGGTCTGGAAGGACCCAGATCACGGCTATGACGAAAAGGGCAAATACTGAGAAACGTTTGAGGCTCGTCAAGTAGAAAGATCGTAATTGGGATCCATCAGGAATTTCAGTCAAACGTTGGAAGTATACTTGCGAGAAGCTCGTCGCCAACATATTCATAGGGGCGAGTACAATTCGCCGAGATAAGCCCATAAACCCAACGGCGATCAAACCAGCTTCACCGAAGAGCAATCCAAACAACGCAATGTGCAGCCACTGAGCTAATCGATTCAATAAACTCCCTAGAATGCTGTATTGTGGGTAATCAGAGAATACCTTTCCCTGTTCGAAGCGTTGGGCTTTTGTCACCCCTTTAAATCCGTCAGCTACCTGCTGTTTAAATCGCCACCAAAGGAATGTCGCCGCGACAAGATGACCACCAACGACTCCATAAATCAATCCACCTGGTCTGATTCCGGCGGCACCTGTTCCAATCTTAAGTGGCTCCGATACCGCGGAGAAAAACACCTTCGCTGCTGATGCTGGTTTGTAGTTCTTCTGACGACTGAACCAATACCCCATGGCAGTGCGCACGACAAAGAAGAAAACCGTAGGTCCTACCAACCATAAGTATGGCTTGATGTCATCGTTCCCTATCAAGTTTCCGATTCCATCCCTGAAAAAGAAGAAAACAGCCGTTAAACCGATGCCTGAGAACAAACCAATCCGAATAGTGAGGGCGAGCAGGTGCTTCGCTTCTTCTTCCGTCTTCGGGAGCATGATAGCAGCTTCGTATTTACCACCGGCGATGACACCAAGTATTCCGATGAACATCGCGAAGTGCTCCAATGAAGCGAACATCTCTGGATCGTAGATCCTAGTGACGATCACCGAAAGGACGAGCGCAATGACCTGACCGAGCGCAGTGCCGGTAAGCAAGGTCAATACATTCTTAACGAATTCGGATGTTTTGAGCTGAGACAAAGCTTATGAAACCGTAGAGTGAGAATCGCTTTCTCTCTCTTTCACAATGCGTTCCGCGCTAGCGTAAATACGTTCAATAATCTCTACCACTTTCAAACCTTCAAGGGCATTGGTGGTAATCTGCTTATGACCATTGATGGTGTCAACTACGTTCTCAATCACGTAACCGTGATTCGCAGCAGAACCTTTGTATGCACCATAGTCATTAGCTGGGTTCGCTTCAGGAAGCTCTGGCATTTCGTAATCGCGAATGTCGCAGTACTCTACTTCATTCATGTACTGCCCGCCAATCTTCACTGTTCCTTTCTCTGCAACAATCGTCATCGACGATTCGTAGTTCTTGCGATCTACAGCTGTTGAGAAGCTGATTGAACCAAGTCCACCGTTCACGAAATCAAAGCTCACAAAACCTGAATCTTCGAAATCAGTGTTGTGCTGGTGGCGGAAATCACGGAAGCGCGATTGGATGTTATCGATATCACCGAACAACCAGTACATGATGTCGATGAAGTGTGAGAACTGTGTGAACAGCGTTCCACCGTCAAGTTCTAGATCTCCTTTCCAAGGAATTTTACCGTAGTAATTGTCGTCACGGTTCCAGAAACAGTTGATCTGAACCATGTAAATTTCTCCCAAGACACCTGAATCAACTACTCCTTTGATCCACTCTGAAGGTGGTGAGTATCGGTTCTGCATGACTCCGAAAACCTGGCGAGACTTATTCAGTGCTGAGTAAATGATCTTCTCACAATCAGCCTTACTTAAGGCCATTGGCTTCTCGATGACTACGTGCTTCGAATTGTCAAGTGCAACGATGGCGTGCTCAGCGTGTAAACCATTTGGTGTACACACGTTCACTACATCGATCTCAGGATGTGCATCAAGCATCTCTTGAGGAGTTGCGTAAAATGGGCCTTCCCAAGATACACAGCACTCTTCTTTACCTCGTCTATCGCACATAGCAACGAGCTCTGCACCGTCGTGACGAAGAACCATTTCTGCGTGGCGCTTTCCAATGTGGCCGGCACCAATTACACCGAATCGAATTTTAGTCATGGAGGAAATTTGGGCAAAGGTAAGGTTTCAGACTGGCACTTAGTTATGTCTTACCGAGCGATTGAAGATCAGGTATCCGAAGTTGAAGACAAAGCTCCATGGAACCTCTTTCTGATCATAGTAATTCGCTGATAGACTGAGTGGTCCAACCGGACTATGGTATACAAAACTTGCGGATCCGATATAGAATGGCTGAACCTCTCGATTGTACATCGGTGTACCATCGACATCTGACATAATTCTACCGGATGCCACGAAGCTATATCCTTCCAAACGCAGGTCTAGTGATGGCGTGAATTGAGTCACGAACATCAAGCCTCCAGCTGCATAGTTGTGGGCACGGAACTGGGGCATAAAGAAAGCCGTGCTTTCAGGTATCGGCTGGAAGCGCTGTGCCGCAATTTGTGAAGCCGTCGTGTTCTGGAATAAAGGTTGAGAGCTTGCCACTCCCTCCAAGGTCATCCCAATCTTTACCGGCCCAACGTGAGTGAAGTAATTGGTGTACTTGGCTTTAAACATGAACCACTCTCTCCGTGTCTTGATCGTGTCGCGATTCGCACTGGTCGAACCAGGAATGGTTTGTTCTTCCCCATTCGTGTACTTCAATTGAAATTTGAGGAAAGTTCCACTGTTAGCGAATTGCTTGCGATTCAAGGTCGAACGCTCGTACATCAAGTCGTAAATACCAGCGTACATGCGTGTACGATCTGCTGTATCTGTAGCTAGAAAGCTCGTTGTTTGGTAATAATCGTCGCTGACTTCAGCGGCATTTGCCAAGAGGTCAATTCGTCCTTTATTCCCAACTGGGATTCTAAAACGTAAGCCAGCGTAACGCTCATTGATGACGATGAATGACGGACGAACTTCTTCAAAGAATGTGGCAAAGCTTCGGAAGTAATCCCAACGATTCAAAGTAATGTAAGGCTCGATTGAAAACGGAATACGTGTCGGGAAATCAAAACGTGAACTCAAGTGAGCCGAACCATAGAACTTTCCGAAGTAGCTGTTACCATTAATGGTGGTGCTAACTCGTCCGAACAGATTATACCGTACATTCACGTACCCCATATTCAGCGGACGGGATGAGAAGTTCCCTCCCACAGATAAGAAAATGTCTTTCTCCTTTTGAACGTCCATGTTCAAGCGGTAGTAGCCTGTTTGTTCGTTGAAAGTTGCTGTTGGACGAATCGCTTTTATCTTCTCGTCGGCATATACACGGAAGTAGGTTTTCTCCAGCTCCTTAATGCCTACGGAACCTTTCTTTCGGTTGATGAAACGGCGGACATAACCACGCTCAGAGCGTTCCATTCCGCTAATCGTGATCTCATCAAAGACAAGGGGTTTCCACTTGGAGCGGAAAGCTTGACGCTTCTTTGTGAGTTCCTCTTTTGATGCACGATCACCTACCATGATAAGGATGCTATCCATTTGTTCCATGGCTGCTCTGTAGCCTTCCGCGATAGCGAGATCAATGTCATCGAAGTCAAAAGTGCCGACATCCATCTTAGGCTCGACAATAATCATTTGCTCACAGAGCGTTTCAAAATTGGTGTCATAAATCACCATGCTCCGTAGTTGCGAGAACGGATCATCTTCCACCGGCGGCTCTTCATTTGAACTCACATTGCTTCCAATAATCACATCGGGCAAGAAGTCTTCATAAATCACATTCGACGGGAAGTTGTTGTACAATCCTCCGTCGAACAAGAGTTGACCATCTACACGAATTGGGGAAACATAAAAGGGGTAAGTCATAGAAGCCCGAACGGCCGTGCTTAAGTTTCCATTTCGAAAGACTACTTGCTCCTTGTTTACCACATCTGATGCCACGCATCGGAAGGGAATCATCAGACTGTCAAAGTCATAGTGCGCAGCGGCAGAGGCTTGGGCAAAGCCTTCCATGAAATTGAAATCCAGCAAAGCGGTATTCACTAAGTTCGTAGGAAGCGTTGGGTTGATCAGGTTTCCCTTGGAGAACTTGAGCGTTCCCATGCCTGCATCGTCATCGTACTCTTTGTAGTAGTACTTCAGTTCTCGATCCACCTCACCTCGCGCCATCCGCAGGTATTCATCAGATCGGAGAATAGAATCAATTTCTTGGATGGTATAACCTGAGGCGTACATCGCGCCTACGATAGACCCCATACTGGCTCCAGCAATGTAATCAACTGGGACACCATTTTCTTCTAATGCCTTCAGAAAACCTACGTGAGCCGCGGCCTTCGCCCCTCCACCACTTAGCACAATACCCACGCGTTGACCATAGCCAATATGGCAGGTCAAAAGAAGCAGAGCTGTGAGAAAGCTATGAGCTATTGTGCGCATTAGAGCGGTTTCCAGTTAATACAAAGGTGCTATTCTCTAGCCCTAAGTACCACATTATTTGTGCTGAATTGTCAAAAAAGCGGTGTGAACGATCAATCAACCAAGAATTCCTTTCGGATATAGTCGGCTGTGAGCATCATTCGTGAACCGTACCAGCTGAACATTTCACCATCCACCAAAGAGACCGTAGAGTTGGGGAATAGTTGCATGAATTCATCCAAATGCTTCTTCTTAAACGGATAGGGTTCGCTGCTCAACATAATCAGGTCAGGCTGTATATCTTGCAGCTGCTGTACCGTTAGTTCTGGGTACCGCTCTTGGTCTACAGCGTTTTCCCAGCCACAATAGTTGAGCATTTCATGAATGAATGTTTTTGGACCCGCGAGCATCTTGGGGTTTTCCCAGATCAAGTACGCGACCTTGCCTTGGCATCTTCCTTTAACAGATTGAAGTGAAGCGGCAATGTCTTCTACCATGTTTGAAGCTTCCTGGGCTTTACCAACTAATACTCCAACATCCCGAATCATGCGGAAGGCATCTTCCAAGGTCTCGATATCGCTCGTCCATACTGGATATTGATCTTGAAGCTGCAGAATGTCTTCCCTCGTATTCTCTTCCTTGTTCGCAATGATCAAATCAGGTGCTAACTCGGCAATGCGCTGATGGTTGACATTCTTAGTCCCGCCAACACGAGTGACGCTTCTCCATTTCTCTTCTGGATGGATGCAGAATTTGGTGAGCCCTACTACCTCATCGTCCAACCCAAGTGAAAAGAGTAATTCTGTCTGGCTCGGGACGAGTGAAACGATTCGAGTGGGCGTCTTCGGTAACTCAAAGGCATGTCCTATGTGATCAGTGAACTGCATCTATCTGCAAGGTTAACCATATAGATCCAACATTTCCTTGAGGTCATCTAAGGTATTCGCTTCGTCAGCCTTTTTATCCTCTCGCCATCGAGCCATACGCGGGAATCGGAGTGCAATCCCGCTTTTATGTCTGGTGGAAGCTCGAATGCCTTCAAAGGCTATTTCGAATACCAATTCAGGTTGTACGCTTCTCACCGGTCCAAAACGCTCGAGGGTATTCTTCTTGACAAAGGCGTCTACCCGCGCGAATTCTTTGTCAGTCAATCCGCTGTACGCCTTGGTAAAAGGCACTAATTGCTCTCCATTCCATACGGCGAAGGTGTAGTCTGTATAGAGGTTGGCTCTTCGTCCGTGTCCGCGCATGGCGTAGATGAGCACGGCGTCTATGGTTAGCGGGTCTAACTTCCACTTCCACCAATCTCCTCGTTTTCGTCCGATTTTATAGGGTGCATTGGCTCTTTTGAGCATGAGTCCTTCGCTGTGTCTTTCTCTCGCTAGCGCTCGGAACGAAGCAAGTTCTTCCCAACTCTGCATCTGGATGACTGCTGAGATTAACAGTGTAGGATCCGCTGCTTCTTCAACTACTGATTCCAGCAACTTTCGGCGCTCAGCTTGCGGTAGCTCGCGCACATCCTTCCCTTCGTGTTCGAGGATATCGTAGGCGATGAGCTTAACAGGAGCCTCCTTCAAGGTTTTCTTGGAAACCGCTTTCCGACCAATGCGAGTTTGGAGGACACCGAACGACATGGGCTTGTCGCCGTCATGACAAATGATTTCACCATCGATGACCGTGCCATCTGGAACTGAATCCATGAAGCTCTGAAACTCGGGATACTTATCGGTCACCAGTTCTTCTCCCCTGCTCCAGACAAATATTTCGCCCTTTCTTCGGATGACCTGTCCTCGGATGCCGTCCCACTTATCTTCAACAATCCAGTCATCAATTGCCCCTAATTCACTGACCTCATCATCTACGGCGTATGCCAAGTAGAACGGGTAAGGTCTACTGGCATCTCCGTCAGGATCTTCTTGAAGGATGAGTTCCTCGAAAGTAGTCGTGTCAGGGGTCCAATTCCCCATCAAGCGATGGGCGAGTACATTGACATCTTGCCCGGTGTAATCTGCTAAGGCCTTGGTAAGGTTCTTACTGCTGACACCGATTCTGAATCCTCCGGTGATGAGTTTATTGAAAACGAAACGTCCGTTCTTGTCTAACTGGGCCCATGATGCTTTGACAAAACGCTCTTTCTCTTCTTCTGCCGCGCCGGTGATGGCGATGAGGTCTTGAATGGTTTGCGTTAGACTCTTTGAAGACTGATCTGTAGCATTTGGCAGGACGAGCGCAATGGTTTCTGCCAAATCACCTACGATATGGTAGGTATCTTCAAAGAGCCAAGTGGCTATTCCTGCTTCTTCCGCAGCCCATTCTCGGAGAAGGGTTGTCTTCACGGGACGCTTCGGACGACGATGCGTCATCAACGCGATGCACCAGAGTTTATCCTCATCTGGAACTTCGGCGAAGTAGCGTTTGAGTGCAGCCAAGCGTTTGGTTGTCTTGGTCGTGCTGTCGAGTTCAGAGATCAGTTCGGCAAATCTTTTCATGCGTTTGCCTCTTTTTCTTCTTGTTCCTCGCCGTATTCCGTTTCTACCACGCGTGCGTCGTACCCTTGTTCTGAAAGGTATTTGCTGTAGATATCACTGTAGCCATGTGTAACATAGATACGTTCTGCTCCCGTTTCCGCGATAGCGTGATTCAAACCTTCCCAATCAGCATGATCGCTCAGTACAAATCCCTTATCGGCATTCCTTCTTCTACGCATTCCCCGCACTTGCATCCATCCACTGGCAATGGCGGTTTCATAAGGTTGAAGTCGTTTCATCCATGGTGTTCCCATCGCTGAAGGTGGTGCAATGATCAGGGCACCCTTGATGTCGCCTGATTTATGGTCTTGCGTAATTCGTGTGGTTTCGGGAAGAATCATCCCATCAGCGCGGAGCACTTCATTGGTATTCTCCACGGCACCATGTGTATATATTGGACCAATGCTTGGATCTACTCCAGCGAGAACACGTTGAGCCTTGCCTAAACTATAGGCAAACAATACAGCGTTCTTCTTATTCCGCGCTAGCGAAGACCACCAGGCATTAATGTCAGCGAAGAGCGATTCATTGGTCTGCCAACGAAAGATGGGCAACCCGAAGGTGCTTTCTGTAATAAACGCATGGCACTTGACCGGTTCAAAAGGAGCACAGGTATGATCGCTTTCACCGGTGCGATAATCTCCTGAAACTACCCACACTTCTCCTTTGTACTCCACCCTGATTTGAGAGGAGCCTATGATATGTCCGGCAGGATGAAAAGAAACCTTGACACCGTTGATGTTGACTTCTTCTTCATATTCCACTCCGCTCACATTGATTTCGCCAAGGCGATGACGCATAACAGGAATGCTTCGATGATGAGCGAGGTACTGTTTCATACCCCAGCGAGAATGATCTGCATGGGCGTGGGTAATCAGTGCTTTGTTGACCGGTCTCCAAGGATCAATAAAGAAATCACCTGCTTCGCAATAGATTCCTTGGGCTTTGTATGAAAGTAATCCGGTCATGTGCCTAAGGTAACATCTGTGGCAGTAAGTTGTTTGGTCACCTTGTCAGTTGCTGAATGACATATGACAGGACATGTCAGACTATTTCTGCCAAATTTTCACCATTTCAGCGCTGGAAGCTAATGGCATACGGATTGAGTAAGAGAGATCGAACAACGAAAATTCGGAACAAACGCAATAACAATGAGTAAAATTATTGGAATCGACCTCGGAACAACCAACTCCTGTGTAGCAGTGATGGAAGGTAATGAGCCAGTGGTCATTGCAAATAGCGAAGGAAAACGCACTACCCCTTCTATGGTAGCCTTCGTTGATGGAGGAGAGCGTAAAGTAGGTGACCCGGCGAAGCGTCAGGCGATCACGAACCCAACGAAAACAATCTTCTCGATTAAGCGTTTCATGGGGCAGTCTTTCGATGAGACTACGACAGAGTCAGGACGAGTTCCTTACGAAGTAGTGAAGGGAGACAACAACACACCTCGTGTAAAGATTGACGACCGCATGTACACTCCACAGGAGATTTCTGCGATCGTTCTACAGAAAATGAAAAAGACAGCGGAAGACTACCTAGGTACTGACGTATCTGAGGCGGTTATTACCGTTCCTGCATACTTCAACGATGCACAGCGCCAAGCGACAGTAGAAGCTGGTGAGATTGCTGGATTGAAAGTAAAACGTATTATCAACGAGCCTACAGCAGCAGCTTTGGCTTACGGTCTTGACAAGAAGACAGTAGATCAGAAGATCGTTGTATTTGACCTTGGTGGAGGTACACACGATGTTTCTATCCTTGAACTAGGAGACGGAGTATTCGAAGTACTTTCTACAGACGGAGACACGCACCTTGGAGGTGACGACTTCGACCAAGTGATCATCGATTGGTTGGTACAAGAGTTCAAAGACGAGAACGGAAACCTCGATCTAACTAAAGATCCGATGGCCCTTCAGCGTCTAAAAGAAGCAGCTGAGAAAGCGAAGATCGAGTTGTCGAGCACTTCTTCAACTGAGATCAACCTTCCTTACATCATGCCAGTTGACGGTGTGCCTAAGCACTTGGTTCGTTCAATGTCTCGTGCAAAGTTCGAGCAGTTGGCTGATTCATTGATCAAGCGTACTATCGAGCCTTGTGAAACAGCATTGAAAAACGCTGGATTGAGCAAGTCAGATATCGACGAAGTGATCTTGGTTGGTGGTTCTACACGTATTCCTTCGGTTCAAGAAGCAGTACAGAAGTACTTCGGAAAAGAGCCTTCAAAAGGAGTTAACCCAGATGAGGTAGTAGCTGTAGGAGCTGCAATCCAAGGGGGTGTATTGACTGGTGAAGTGAAAGACGTTCTTCTTCTTGACGTAACGCCACTTTCATTGGGTATCGAAACAATGGGTGGAGTATTCACGAAGTTGATCGACGCAAACACAACCATCCCAACGAAGAAGTCAGAGACCTTCTCTACTGCTTCTGACAACCAACCTTCAGTTGAGATTCACGTGCTTCAAGGAGAACGTTCAATGGCTGCGCACAACCGCACTATCGGACGATTCCACTTGGATGGACTTCCACCAGCACCACGAGGTATTCCTCAGATCGAAGTGACTTTCGATATTGATGCGAACGGAATCATCAACGTAAGCGCGAAAGACAAAGCGACAAACAAAGAGCAGAGCATTCGCATCGAGGCATCTTCAGGATTGACTGATGATGAAATCGAACGCATGAAGAATGAGGCAGAGGCAAATGCTGAGTCTGACCGCAAAGCAAAAGAGCAAGCAGATATCATCAACCAGGCTGACAGCTTGATTTTCCAAACGGAGAAGCAGCTGAAAGAGTATGGTGACAAGATCCCTGCAGACAAGAAGCAGCCGATCGAGGATGCGTTGGCAGAGCTGAAAACAGCTTACGAAACGAAAGATCCAGATCAGATCAAGCCTGCGACTGAAAAGCTCAACACTGCATTCCAAGCAGCTAGCCAAGACATGTACAACGCTGCGCAAGCAGACCAAGGACAAGCGCAAGGCGGAGCTGAAGAACCAGCATCAGACGGAGGAAGCGACGAAGAAGTAACAGACGTCGATTTCGAAGAAGTCAACGACGATAAGTAATCGTCGCCCACATAAAAAGAAGTAAGTCCCGCTCTATGCGGGACTTTTTCTTTGTGAATAACTACAGATGTAACTTCTTGAGATTTTTACGTCACAAGCGTGAAAATCATTTAATTTGGGTTAGATAACCTTAATCGAAACACCAGTGTTATGTTAAAAGAATTCAAGAGTTTTATTAGCAAAGGAAACGTGCTTGATATGGCTGTAGGTCTGATCATGGCAACGTACTTTGGAGCTATTGTAAAGTCGTTTGTAAACGACGTCCTCATGCCGCCTATTGGTCAAGCCATTGGAGGCGTTGATTTTAATGAACTCAAACTGAGAATTGGAGAGAATACCGCTGATGATGGAACCATCACCGAAGTATTCATCAATTACGGAACGTTCATTAATACAATCATCACCTTCATTATTGTAGCCTTCGCTATCTTCTTGGTAGTGAAAGCCTACAACAACATGCAAAAGAAAGAAGAAGAAGCTCCAGCAGCTCCTCCTGCACCTTCAAACGAAGAAGTGCTTCTTGGAGAAATCCGCGACCTTCTCAAGAAATAAGCGAAAACCCACGGTTTTCGAACCAAAAGGGAATACTTCACGGTATTCCCTTTTTTTGTGATGTTTCTGATATAACCCTCCGCAAGTTCTGAACTAAATTGCGCCGCAAATGTTAGCCTCCTGAAATGTGGGAAGAACATAAGTTGAAGCGGATCGCACGTATCGGATTAGTAGCCATCATGGCTATCTCTGTCCTCTGTATTTGGCTGAGTTCACAACTCGGATTCGATTATAATTTCGAAAACTTCCTTCCGCACGGAGAACCTGAAACAGAGTTTTTCTTTGAATACCGAAGCTACTTTGAGAACGACAACGACTTCATGATCGTTGGACTCAAAAATGACGAAGGTGTTTTCCAATCTGACTTCTTACAACGCGCCGATTCCCTCGCGAGAGAGATTGAAAAAGTAGCGCACATTGACACCGTCATCTCCCCTACGCGCCTTACTGAGGCTTTGCGTGATCCACTGATAGGAACGGTTTTCCAGAAACCGCTACTTCGGATTGATGACAATGCGATGCTACAAATCGATAGCACGCGCATTTGGGATCGTGGTGAAATGATTGGCACCCTCTTCGCCGAAGACGGAAAGTCGATCGCTTTTCAAATCAAGCATACGCAGTACCTCTCCAAAGAAGCATGCGATACCCTTTCTATCGTCATGCAAGACTTGGTGTACAACTCTTCTTTTGACGAAGCTCACGTAGTTGGTCGTGCTATTGGCCAGACTTACTATGTAGGGGTTATGCAGATGGAGGTGGTGATTTTCATTTCCCTCGGACTCATTCTCATCATCATTTTCCTTTGGGTCTCATTCCGCTCTGCTTGGGGAATTTGGGTTCCAGTGACGGTGGTCATGCTAAGCGTGCTCTGGATTCTCGGGTTCATGAAGCTGACTGGTAAATCGATTGACTTGATGTTGATCGTTCTACCAACCATCATCTTTGTTGTTGGTATGAGTGATGTGGTGCACGTACTCACGAAATACTATGATGAGCTACGCCGAGGCAAGCCGAAGATTGAAGCCATCAAAGTGTCATTCCGTGAGATCGGTATTGCTACTTTCTTGACTTCATTAACTACGGCTATAGGGTTCCTGACCTTGATGACTTCGAGCATTCGTCCGATTGCTCAGTTTGGTCAAACCACTGCTGTTGGTGTATTCCTTGCCTACATCCTAGCTTATACGCTGCTACCGGCAGTTCTTATTCTATCGAAAGCTCCGAAGCTGAACGACCAGAAAGAGAATAAGATCTTCTGGACACGTCAACTCAGAAAGAGTTTCCGTTGGACGATCAAGCACAAGCGTTCCATCATCATTGGATCGGTGGTGTTGATTGCGATTTCCATCTTCGGAATGAGTCGTATTCAGGTCAACAACTTCATTCTGGAAGACCTGCGAGAAGGTGATGAATTGAAGAAGGAATTCACCTATTTCGAAGAAAACTTCTCTGGTGCTCGTCCGTTCGAAATGGCGATCTTGTTGGAAGACTCGACAGACATCTTTGATAAGGATGTACTGAACCAGCTTGACCAGGTAGATACCTTTCTTGAAGAGGTCTATGGGGTGGGAACCGTATTCTCGCCGGCTCGTTTTATCAAGCTAGGTTACCGCCAAATGAACGGTGGAAATATGCGATTCAATGTCATTCCTGATAACCAAGGACAAATTGATCGTCTGGTCACGCTAGCAAGTAGATATGACAAAGACAGTCTGATGTCATTGTATGTCAATCAAGAAGTAGGTGTGGCTAGAATCAGCGGAAAGGTAGGTGACTTAGGCGCGAAACACTTCGAGGCACGCAATGCCGAACTAGAACAGTTCTTAGCTTCTGAAATGCCTGATGCTCCGTTCGAATTACGCGTTACTGGAACACCGATGCTGATCGACATGAACAACCGCACACTGGCTGTGGATATGACCGGCGGACTGATCATCGCCTTCCTTGTGGTGGCGTTGATTGTGGGCTTGATGTTCCGCAATGTCAAGATGGTCTTGATTTGTTTGATCCCGAACTTCCTCCCTCTCTTGCTCATTGCCGCATTTATGGGCTTTAACGGGATTGACTTGAAGGTTTCTACCTCAATCATCTTTACCATCGCCTTCGGTATCGCCGTCGACGACACCATACACTTCATGTCGAAATTCAGGCTGGAGCTATCCAAAGGACGAACTGTAGTATACGCATTGAAACGCACTTACCTCGATACTGGTAAGGCGATCATCGTCACTAGTATCATCCTTTGTGGTGGGTTCATGACGTTGATTCTATCTGACTTCCTTGGAACATTCTATATCGGACTTATGGTGAGTATGACTCTTGTCTTTGCGGTCTTTGCTGACTTGTTGTTACTCCCGGTATTGATCATGTACTTTTTCAAGCAAAAGCCAGCAGCGATTCAGGCAGAATCGACCAGTTGATTTTATTCACGACATGTCGCAATGACAGTGCTTTTTCCGTACTTCGCATTCCTTTCCATCAATGACTATGGCAAGAGTTAGACCTTTCAAAGCATTTCGTCCTACGCCGAACAAAGTGCACCTTGTAGCATCGCGTAGTTATGTGACCTATTCCGAATGGCAGCTTCGCGATAAGCTCGAGAATAATCCGTTCACTTTCATTCATATCATCAATCCAGATTATAACGAAGTACAGCCATCTGAACCGGCCTCTGAAGAACGTTTTCAGAAAGTGCGTCAGCGTTATGAGGAGTTTATTGATGAAGAGTTTTTCGTTCAAGATGACCAACCGTCATACTACATCTACCGCCAGAGTAAACACAATTTAGATTGCATAGGGGTGATCTCTGTTGTTCATGCTGACGATTACCGCAACGGTACTATTAAGATTCACGAACAGACACTTTCCGCTCGTGAAGAGCTCTTTGCGAATTACTTGGACGCTACAAACTTTAATGCTGAGCCGACCTTGATGAGTCATGAAGATCTTCCTGAGGTCAATGCCTTCTATCAAGAGGTGATGCAACGACCTTGTGAGTATGATTACATGACCACTGACCGTGTTGAACATCAGTTCTGGTTGATTGATGATCCGAAAGAAGTGGCTTTCTTAACAGAGGCGTTTTCTAGAATTGATTCGCTCTACATTGCTGATGGGCATCACCGCAGCGCTTCTTCTGTTCTTTTGGCTGAACGCCGAAGAGCTCAGGCTTCAACAGAAGATGAACTCGGAAGTGATTACTTCATGAGCTACATGATTCCTGCTTCAGCTTTGGTCATTCATGGATACCATCGATTGGTACGAGATTTAAATGGTCTACAACCTGAAGAATTCGTAAGTGCCATTTCCGCGCTAGCGAAAGTCACACCACTTCAAGAAAAAGAACAACTACCGAAAGTTGGAACCATCGACATGTACGTTCATGAACGTTGGTACCGACTTGATTTCTCAGACCAGATAGACCTGTCAACCCCTGACAGCGCATGGTTGACCTCACATATCTTAAAGCCAATTTTAGGCATTGGAGACCTGCGCAGTGATTCGAGAATCGCTTTCGAACCGGAAACTTCTGGGATAGAGACCTTGGCATCAATGGTTGATGATGGAAGATTCTCTTGTGCATTCATCCTCCACCCTGTTCCGTTTGATCAATTGAAGATGGTGTCAGATCTGAACCAATGCATGCCTCCAAAAAGTACTTGGATCGAACCAAAATTGCGCAGCGGACTTACTATTTACGATTTCTCAGACCAATATTCATGACAGCAGTAGCCAAGGATATTCAATCGAACCTAGCTCAGATTAAAGACAGTTTGCCTGAGCACGTGACCTTAGTCGCGGTTTCAAAGACTCATCCCGTTGACGCGATTGAGGCGGCTTATGCCACGGGCCAGCGCATTTTCGGTGAGAACAAGGTTCAAGACATGGTGGCCAAATATGAGACCATGGCGAAGGATATTCAATGGCATCTCATCGGACACCTGCAGACGAATAAGGTAAAGTACATCGCCCCTTTCGTATCTATGATTCACGCGGTAGATAGTGAGAAGCTTCTAGCTGAGATTAACAAGCGCGCGAAGGCCAATGACCGAGTGATTGATGTGCTTCTTCAAATGCACATTGCTCAGGAGTCTACCAAGTTCGGAATGAACGATGATGAGCTGAATCAGCTCCTTGAAGTGATTTCTAATTACGAAAACGTGCGCGTTCGAGGGTTGATGGGGATGGCAACATTCACGGATGATGAGTCTCAGGTGGCTCAAGAATTCCAAAGTTTGAAAGTACGGTTCGATGCCGTTCAAGCGAAAGGTCTAGCGAGCTTGACTCAATTTGACACCTTGTCTATGGGTATGAGTGGTGATTACTCTATCGCTATCGCGGAAGGGAGTACGATGGTCAGAGTAGGTTCTAGCATATTTGGTCAACGTCATTACGGGTGAACGATCGCTATCTCAAAATATACCTGGTCTTACTCCCGATTGTTGTGGGGGTATCATACTACATCACAGGACGAATTCGTCTACGAGCGCAGCAACTCGCTGAAAACGATATGGAAGTGAAAACAGATGCAACGGGACTGATCTACGCCCTGGTCATTGCAGCTGCCTTCTCTATTCTGTATTGGATTGTGGTGAAGGATCTCACCAAGAAACAGAGCTAGGCCGGATCTACATCCGGGACGAAACGGATCGCTCTTTTTTCTTTGTCTTGACGGAAGTTATCAATGGTGTCTTGCAGGACCTTCTTGAATTGAGCCGGTGACGCCGTGCGTTCCACCTTCAGTAAGATATTCTGATGGTACTGATTATTGATACGTGCCACATAAGGAGCCTCTGGGCCAACTACTCGGTCGCCGAGGTGCTGTCGGAGCTGTGCCGCCAACTCGTGCGCCGAAGCGCGCAAAAAGCCCTCGTTTCGATGGCGCATATTTAGCTTGATCAACCTTGTATGCGGAGGATACTTGTATTCCTTGCGTTCGATCACTTCCCTGCGATACATGGCGTCGTAATCGTTATCAATCACTTGATGAATCACCCAGTGTTCCGGATCATAGGTTTGAATGATCACCTTTCCGCGCTTGTGCTTTCGTCCGGCACGTCCTGCTACCTGCGTCATCAACTGGAAGGCGCGTTCATAAGCTCTGAAGTCTGGGAACTTAAGCATTTGATCAGCGTTCAATACACCTACTAACGAAACGCGCTCGAAGTCAAGCCCCTTCGTTACCATCTGTGTCCCCACAAGAATATCAATCTCATGCAGATCGAAGCTTCTGAGGATGTTCTGATAAGCGTTCTTACTTCGAGTGGTATCTAAGTCCATTCTAGCCACGCGAGCCTCTGGAAAGAGCTCTTTTAGATCTTCCTCGATCTTCTCGGTTCCAAAACCGACACTTCGGAGGTCGTGACTTCCGCATGCTTGGCATTTGAGGGGCGGACTTGAGGTATAACCGCAGTAATGGCAATTGAGGTGATGGACGTGTTTGTGGTAAGTCAAGCTTACATCACATCGATCACATTCTGGTACCCAACCACAAGTATGACACTGCCAAAACGGTGAGTACCCTCGTCGGTTTTGGAAGAGGATAATCTGTTCGTCGCGTTCTAATGCTTCCTTCATTTCTTCGAGGAGGAATGAAGTGAAGTGAGACTTCATGGTTTTACGCTGAAGCTCTTTGCGAATATTCGCTGTCAGGATCTCCGGTAGGACTACACCACCGAATCTGTGCTTCATCTCCACCAAGCCATATCGACCTTCTGTAGTATTGAAGTAGCTTTCAATGGAGGGTGTGGCGCTTCCTAGCAGCACTTTTGCTTTGTGAAGCATCCCTAGCACCACCCCGGCATCTCGTCCGTTATAACGCGGTGCTGGATCGTATTGCTTAAAACTACTTTCATGTTCTTCATCAACGATGACCAAACCCAATTTCCTAAAAGGCAAAAACACCGAAGAACGCGCTCCCATGATGATGGAGTAGCTGTTCGCTTCTGCAGACATTGTTCTCTTCCAGGTCTCTGCTCTTTCTTGTTGATTGAACTTTGAGTGGAAGACGCCAATCTGGTCGCCGAAGTATTTCTGCAGTCGTTGAATCAGTTGCGTTGTCAATGCAATCTCAGGTAAGAGATAGAGCACCTGTTCTCCTCGAGCTATGCATTCTTCAATGAGCTTGACATAGACCTCTGTTTTACCCGAACCGGTGACACCATGGAGTAAGACGACATCCTTGTCTTCGTAGTGATCTTTGATCTCTTGAAGAGCTCGTTGCTGATCGTCAGAAAGGTCTTTAATCTGTTGGTGTTCTCCTGTGAACGGACCAATTCGATCGATTTCGACAGTCTCGCTGACGAAAACCTCCTTTTCAATAAGCTTCTTGGCTACCGTTGAATCAACTCCAGCCATTTTCTGCAAGGCCACCTTTCCAATGGAATCACCTTGCGTTTCTCGTTCTCTGAGGTAACAAAGCAATAGCTCTGACTGCTTTCTTGCGCGCTTTTCGAGCTGATCAAACACCTCACTCAACAAATCCTCGTTCTCAAGTCTTGGGTGCAAGGAAAGGCGTTCCTCTGTCTTCGGTTTGTAGCGATGCTTTAATTCTTCTTCAGTGGTTGCAAAGCCTTTTTCGATCAATGATTTGATGATGGGCTGAACCGTCTTTATCTCCAAGATCTCAGCAACCTCAGCGATTTCTAACACCTTTCGAAGCTCGAGGGCCTCCATCAATAAGAACTCTCGATCAGTCAGTGAACTGGCATCTAACTCCTCGATATCTGGGTGAGCTACAATCTTGGTTTCGCTCGCTAGCTTCAAGCTTGAAGGCAGTGCTGAACCAAGTACTTCGCCTAAGGTGCACATGTAGTATTCCGCCATCCATTCCCATAGACGCATCTGCTTCTTGGTCACAATCGGTACTTCATCGAGCAGCGACTCAATGTACTTTGCTTCATATGCTTGAGGGGGTTGATCATGTACTCGATGAACCACTGCAGTGTACAGTTTTGACCGACCGAGTTGGACCACCACTCGTTGTCCGAATTGGACGTGCCCCTCTAGTTCTCGTGGTACGCGGTACGTGAGAAGATTAGGGATCGCAATCGGAATTACGACATCGATGAAGGTGGCGAGTCCTGACATAATCGAACTTCGAAATTACGCCAGATTTCATGCATTACCCAAGGTGTGGATAAAAGCTCATCACAATTGATGCAAACAAAAAGGCCCCGCAAATTGCGAGGCCTTTTTAGATATGTTATTCATCCTTATTTCTGGATGACAAGCTTCGTTACATCAGCATGCATTTGAGAGTATGCTCTCACGGTGTAAACGCCGTTGTATAGGTTGTTTGTGTTGACAATCGTTCTGAACGTCTGACCTCTTGAAAGGTCACCTTCGAAGATCACGTCAACCACTTTACCGTTGAGGTCAACCAGCTCGATACGAACTGGAGTTCCTTTGTAAGCCATTACTTCAACTCGAGCGTAGCTTTCTGCTGGGTTCGGAGAAAGACGAACAATCTCGAAATCACCACGCTCAGCTGCCATCTCTTCGAAGTCTAGATCAACCAATGGGTTGTCATCACTCAAGTCATCGAATGAGATCATTTGCGTGAAGCAAGTTTCATTTCCAGAACAATCAGTTACACACCAAGTGCGCTCTACTGAGTACTGAGGACAACAATCGTGATCGAAGGCAAAATCACCTGAACCGTACACTTCCTCTCCGTTGAATTCTCCACTGTAAGTGAACCATCCTCCAGATCCGTAGTTGTCGTTCACGTTGTTTGCCGCAACACCTACTTGGTAACCGTAGTATAGGTTGCTCGGTGCGTGATCCAAGTTGAGCGTTGCTCCTTCGTAATCACCCCATCCTGTGAGTGTAGCTCCTTCAGACATGATGTAGTACATCCAATCAAGGAAGTTATCTCCTGCAATGTCACAATCATCTTTGTATCCAGTTGGGAAGCCTTGTGTAGACCACTCTGTCCATGGCATGCCATTTTCGAAGGCTACGTTAATCTCCCATCCTGCATCAGGATTGTCATTACAGAATACAGAACCTGTGAGTGTTGCTGTACCATCAGGGTATTCAACCCAGTTTGCTTCGATTGTGCTATACAATGCAGCTTCTTCTCCACCGAAGTTGAATAGTACCAAGCTCCAAGGATCAGTTCCACCACACGTTTCACCTTCGAAGTAAGCTTCTGGCGTAGTTGCTACACAATCTGCTGAACTTCCCTCTGCAGGAAGGTCTCCGATGATCTCTTCAGTGAAGATCACTTCAAGATCATTGTCACAGTTGTCAGTTGCTGTTACATCTGCTGGTGCAGGAACATCATCCTCACAATCGATCACTAGGTTCTCTTCTGGAAGATCATTAAGTGTAGGAGCAGTGGTATCGTTGATTGTGATTGAGTAGCTCACCTGAGTTGTGTTTCCACAAGCGTCAGTTGCAGTGCAAGTGCGGATGATTACACCGTTACCACAATCGTCAAGGTCACTTACTTCATTACACACTACTTCTGCATCTCCACAGTTATCAGTAGCTGCCAATGTCATCATGTCCGGTACATCGCTTAGACATTCAACTGTCATGCTCGATGGTACGTTCGTGAATTCAGGAGCAGTTGTATCAACTACTGTGATTGTTTGCGTCGCAGTGCTGGCGTTTCCACATTCATCAGTTGCAGTGTAAGTGCGAACCATTGTGTATTCATTTCCGCATTCCCCGTCGATAATCTCTGGCGATACTTCAATTGTCACTTCACCACAGTTGTCTTCCGCGCTAGCGAAAGGAGCAGGAAGCTCTTCATCACACTCAACAGTAACATCTTCCGCTACTGCAATGAATACAGGAGCAGTTGTATCAACTACTGTGATTGTCTGAGTATCTACAGAAACGTTACCACAATCATCTGTTGCAGTGTACGTGCGAACCATCGTGTACTCTTGCGGACAATCACCATCGAACATTTCAGAAGTGATGTCAACCATTACGTCTTCATCACAGTTGTCAGACACCTCGAACGATGGATCAGGAATGATCGCTGTACACTCGATGGTCATGTCATCTCCGGCTTCAATAGAAGGAGCTGTTGTATCTGTTACTGTAATGACTTGAGAAACGGTTGTTTCATTATCACAGTGATCAATGGCAGTCCAAGTGCGAATGATCTGGTAGAAACAATCGAGGTCTTCCGTTACTTCGTTGTAAGTGATTTCCAAGTCATCATCACAGTTATCAGTGAAGGTTGGCTCACCAAGGATGATCTCTTCATCACATTCGAATGTAGCATCTGCCGGAACGTTTTCAGCTTCTGGAGCTACTTCATCAACAAGGCTGATGATTTGCTGAGCATAAGCTTCATTTCCACATTCATCAACTGCAACGTAATCGCGAATCATGCTTCCAGCACATCCACCTGAGATCATGAACTCAGTGTAGGTGATTGTTACCTCACCACAGTTGTCTGTTGCCGTGATCGTCATGACATCTACTTCATCACAAGGAACGTCTACTTGGATTGGGTACTCATCGAATACCGGTGCCGTAGTGTCAATTACTGTGATTGTTTGAGTTGCTGTAGTTGAATTACCGCAGTCATCCATTGCTGTGTATGTGCGGATCATTGTGTACTCCTGTGGACAGTCGCCATCGATGATCTCCGGAGACACCTCAATCGTTACTTCACCGCAGTTGTCTGTTGCTTCAGCGAATGGAGCTGGAAGCTCTTCGTCACACTCAATCGTTACATCTTCACCTACTGCCGTGAATTCAGGAGCTGTTGTATCAACTACTGTGATTGTCTGTGTCTCTGTGCTTGAGTTTCCACAATCGTCCATTGCTGTGAATGTACGTGTGATCGTGTACTCTTGTGGACAGTCACCATCGGCGATTGAATCTTCCCATGTTACTGTTACATCACCACAGTTATCTTCTGCTTCAGCGTTGATTGCTGGGATCTCTTCATCACACTCGTACGTTGCGTCTGCTGGTACGTCTGTGAACTCAGGGGCTGTTGTATCAACTACTGTGATCGTCTGTGTGTATGTTGAGATGTTTCCACAGTTATCTTCTGCTGTGTATGTACGCTCGATAGTGTATTCCTGTGGACAGTCTCCGTCGATTGTAACGTCTGCACAGCTAACCTCAACCTCTGTACAGTTGTCTTCAACTGCTACGTCGTCTGAGCTACATGCTGGTACTTCCTGGTCACACTCGTAAGTCATGTCTGCAGGTACTTCAACGAATACAGGAGCTACTTCATCAACTAGTGAGATGATCTGCTGTGCTGTTGATTCGTTGCCACACTCGTCTACTGCTACGTAATCACGGATGATTGTTCCTGCACATCCTCCTGACACTGGTGTGTCTTCGTAGGTTACAGTTACCTCACCACAGTTATCTGTAGCTGTTAGGATCGCCACGTCTACGTTATCACATGGTGCTTCTACCTCTACTGGGTACTCATCGAATACCGGTGCAGTGGTGTCAAACACGTTGATTGTCTGTGTTGCAGTGCTTGAGTTACCACACTCATCTTCTGCAGTGAACGTACGTGTGATTGTGTACTCTTGAGGACACTCACCTTCTACTGTTGAATCTTCGTATGTAACTGTTACTTCACCACAGTTATCAGATGCTTCAGCCATCATCACTAGTACTTCTTCGTCACACTCGTAAGTGGCGTCAGCTGGTACCATTGTGAATTCAGGAGCTGTTGTATCAACTACTGTGATTGTCTGTGTCTCTGTGCTTGAGTTTCCACACTCGTCCATTGCTGTGAATGTACGTGTGATCGTGTACTCTTGTGGACAGTCTCCATCGGCGATTGAATCTTCCCATGTTACTGTTACATCACCACAGTTATCTTCTGCTTCAGCGTTGATTGCTGGGATCTCTTCATCACACTCGTACATTGCGTCTGCTGGTACTTCTGTGAACTCAGGAGCTGTTGTATCAACTACTGTGATCGTCTGTGTGTATGTTGAGATGTTTCCACAGTTATCTTCTGCTGTGTATGTACGCTCGATTGTATATTCCTGTGGACAGTCTCCGTCGATTGTAACGTCTGCACAGCTAACCTCAACCTCTGTACAGTTGTCTTCAACTGCTACGTCGTCTGAGCTACATGCTGGTACTTCCTGGTCACACTCGTAAGTCATGTCTGCAGGTACTTCAACGAATACAGGAGCTACTTCATCAACTAGTGAGATGATCTGCTGTGCTGTTGCTTCGTTTCCACACTCGTCTACTGCTACGTAATCACGGATGATTGTTCCTGCACATCCTCCTGACACTGGTGTGTCTTCGTATGTCACAGTTACCTCACCACAGTTATCTGTAGCTGTTAGGATCGCCACGTCTACGTTATCACATGGTGCTTCTACTTCTACTGAGTACTCATCGAATACCGGTGCAGTTGTGTCAACCACGTTGATTGTCTGTGAAGCTGAGCTTGTGTTTCCACACTCGTCTTCTGCTGTGTAAGTACGTGTGATAGTGTATTCCTGTGGACACTCTCCGTCTACTGTTGAGTCTTCGTAAGTAACCGTTACCACACCACAGTTATCTGTTGCGTCTGGTAGGATCACTGGAATCTCTTCGTCACACTCGTAAGTCAACTCTGCTAGTTCTGGGAACATTGGTGCAGTGGTGTCAACTACTGAGATGTTCTGTACGTAGATCGCTTGGTTACCACAGTTATCGAATGCGCGGTAGATACGCTGGATCGTGTACTCTTGTGGACAGTCTCCGTCGATGATCTGATCTTCACATTCTACTACTACGTCGTTGTCACAGTTATCTTCTGCTACTACGTCGTCTGAGCTACATGCTGGTACTTCTTCGTCACACTCGTAAGTCACATCTTCCGGTACTTCTACGAATACTGGGTTTGTTGTGTCTTGTACTGTGATTGTTGTTGAAGCCTCTGACATGTTCTCACAGTAGTCAGTTGCTGTCCATGTCCATACGATTGTGTAGCTGTCTTCACATAGACCGTCGATGATCTCTTCTGTGAATGTTACCTCTACTTCTTCACCACAGTTGTCGTAGATCTCGATACCGTCTGCTCCTGGAGCTGCTGGTACTTCGTCACACTCTACTGTCATGTCTGCTGGATTCTCGATCACCGGTGGTGTCGTATCCAAGATCGTGATGTACTGCTCTGTTGTTACTTCGTTACCACACTCATCTACGGCTGTGTAGGTACGTACGATTACTCCTAGACATCCTCCTGATTGGAGTTGGTCTTCGTAAGTGATCGTTACCTCACCACAGTTGTCTGTTGCGTCTGGTCCTTCTACTTCGTCAACTTCTGTACACTCTACTGATACTGATACTTCGTAATCTCCGAATACTGGAGCTGTTGTATCAACTACTGAGATTGTTTGTGTTGCTGTAGATACGTTATCACATCCGTCTGATAGGTAGAACGTACGTGTGATCGTGTATTCCTGTGGACAGTCACCTTCTTCGATTGAATCTTCGTAAGTAACCTCTACGTCCTGACAGTTGTCTACTCCTTCTGCTAGTTCTACTAGTACTTCTTCGTCACATTCGTAAGTCACGTCAGCTGGTACGTAAGTAACCTCTGGTGCTGTGGTGTCTTCTACAGTGATTGTTTGTACGTAGTCTGCGCGGTTTCCACAGCAGTCGAATGCTGCCCACTCACGCTGTAGCTGGTAAAGACAATCGTTACCTCCATCTACGAGGGTCTCGCCGATGTATACGATGCTTTCTACCCCACACTCACAGTTGTCGATTGCTTCAACTCCTTCGAATACTGGTACTGGTACCTCGTCACATTCTACTGTGATGTCTTCTGGTACGACAGTGAATTCTGGTGCTGTTGTATCGTTTACTGTTACAGTGTATGATTCGAACGCTACGTTTCCACATGAATCCTCTGCACGGTAGTAGTAAGTGAACTCATCATCGTTCACACACTCTTGACCCTGTGTTGGAACACATTCCTTGTCTACGTTTACGTCTCCGTGTCCTTCTACTGCTTCACCTCCGATGAATCCTGAGTAAGTGAACCATCCGCTCATACCGAAGTTTGAGTTGCGGTTGTTCGCTGCCTCTCCACACTGGAATCCGAAGTAGTAGCTTGATGGCATGTGATCTAGGTAAAGAACGTCGCCTGCGAAGTCTCCTGTACCTGTCAATGTTGAGAAGCCGTTTACTAGCTCGTAGTAATCCCATGTTGTCCATAGGTTACCGCCTGCTGCTGCAAGTCCTAGGTCATCCTTGTAAGAACGGCCCATTGCTTCCCACTCTGCCCATGTTGCTTGGTTCTCGAAGTGTAGGTCAATGTCCCATCCTTGTGCTGGGTTCTCATCGTTTACTACTGAACCAGTCAAACGTGCTGTTCCGTCGTTGTACTTAACAAATGTCAAGTCTCCTACTGGAACGAAATCATCTGTTGGTGATAGACCTTCTGTCTCCAATACTGGTAGCCATAGTGCCCAATCATCTCCAGGTCCGAATGCCGTTGATGCTACACATGAATCAGTTGGGAAACCTGTTTCGCTTGTGAAGATGTCTACTAAAACCACATCAGCACATGCATCTTCTGCATCTACTACTTCTGGAGCTGGAACATCTTCGATACACTCTACGAGCACATCTTCAGGGAAGTCAACGAACTCTGGAGGAGTCGTGTCGAAGAATTCGCACACAACATCAAATGGTCCAGTTACATTCCCACAATCATCTTGAGCATAGAATGACCAAATCACTTCTGCTACAAGCGGACACTCCAATTCTTCAGGTCCGAGTACTGATTGGATGTAGTATGGTGTAACGTCATCATCACATGCGTCTGATGCTGTTGGGTAGAAGTACCCTTGGGCTTCAAGTTGCTCGTTGAACAATGGACTAAGTGTCTCAAGATCTTCGAGTGTGATTTGTCCGTTTAGGAAGTCTTCGATGAAGTTCCCTTCATATACGCTCCACTCAAGAGAGTAGTATAGTGGAGGCATGTTGAGTACCGGTGCTTCTGTATCAATCACGGTGATCATCTGAGTACACATGTCAGTCTCATCACCTGCTGAAGCCATCCACGTTCGGGCGATCATTTGTTCGCAACCGTTGTTAGAAATGACATCGTCCATGTAAGTGACATCAATTGAGCCTGCGTAACAATCGTCAGTATCAACCATTGGCATTCCGAGAGACATTGGGTCAAGGTCACTACCACACTCCACTGTCATGTCTTCAGGACAAGCGATCATCAAGTTCGGTTCGCATCCTCCTGTACAATCTTCAACGTTGACAGTAATTGTCACGGTTGTTTCTCCTACTGGATCTCCGTTATCTGTTGCGATGAAATCATATGAGTAAGATCCTGGTGCAAGCCCTTCGAATGTCACAGAAACTTCTGCTGGGTTTCCAGCATCGTTCGAATTCAAGGTGTAAGGATCTCCAGAAGAAACAGCAACTGTTACCGTTTGATCGCCTTCTGGCCCGATGAAACCTAAGTCAAGCGTAGCACTTTCATCATTACAAATGTTGATTTCGTTTCCTACTGGAAGGTTCTGTGCAATTGGAGGGAAGTTCGCTCCACTTGAAACGTTGAACTGGAAACACTGGAACTCTAGCCAGTTTACTCCGTCAATTTCACCGTCAGGACCGTCATAGTCATTGGTATCTGTTCCGAAACGTCCAATCTGAATGAAGTCTACATTGTTTCCAGCGTTTACACCAACAGTTGCAGGTGCACCACCGAAACCAAGTTCACCGAGAGAAGCGTCTCCGGTTGTCCAATCCATGATTTCATAATGAAAGGCAATGTTGTTTCCTGGTTCAAGAACTGCGTCTGTACCATCAGTAATGATCACTTGGAAAGTATTGCGAAGATCTTCCAGGTCAGGGTTGTTCGCTGAGAACACTCCTACTTCTACCCAGTTCACATACAATGCATGGTCAGTCACATAGTACCAAACTTCACCTCTTCCATTTCGTGTATCAACGTCTCCCCAGAACGGAGCGATCATTGGCGTTGAAATAGGGAAACCATCTGGTGTAAATGACGAAAGGCTATTGCCGAAGGTCAGGTTTCCGTTGTTATTGAGGTAAATGCTGCTGTATGCACTACCGTATAGGTCAAACGAGAAAGGAAGTGCGATTGGCCCTTCAGAACCATCATCATTTCCTGGGAAGTTTGTCCATGTCATTGGATCGTGAGGAATAAAACATCCAGCACCGCGAGCAGCAGCTGCATCGAGGTAGTGTTGAACGTTTGGAGATTCCCCGTCATAGTCTAGAGCAAGTGAAATTTGCTCCACCAGACCTGCATCTTTTGCAGAAGCATAAGCCTCGGTACCGGGTTCAGGAGTTTGTGCGTTTGCATTGATCCCGGCGAATGCCAGTGCCAGAACCATTGCGAAAAACACACGCGAGAAACGGTAAGCCCTGTTGTTTCGGGTATTTCCGTTTACCACAAGCGTAGTGTGTCTCATAGAGAAATTGAATTTTGAGATCAGAATAATTGTCTTCTAATGCAAGTTGCACCAAATCGAATGTACAGCCGAAGGCTTGGTCATCAAAATATTTTCATTCGTCTGTTGATATCTTTCGTTCGTCGACTAAAAACAAAATGAATCACGATCCCAAACCGTGAATAACAAGAACAAATTCGTGGCATATTTGTCACTCTAAGAGCAATTAGAATCTAGATATGACAACCCTACAAAAAGGCGATAAAGCCCCTGACTTTTCAGGAATCATCCAAGACGGAAGCGAGATCAAATCATCAGACTACAGCGGGAAGAAACTCGTGGTATATTTCTACCCTAGAGACATGACTCCAACTTGTACTACTCAAGCCTGTAACATCCGCGACAACTTCGACGTGCTGAAAGGACATGGTATTGAGATCATTGGAGTGAATGATGACCCTGCGAAAAAGCACCAGAAGTTCATAGACAAGCACGAGTTGCCATTTCCTCTAATCGCAGATGAGGAACGTTCAGTACTACAAGCCTTTGGTGTATGGGGACCTAAGAAGTTCATGGGTAAAGAGTTTGACGGTACGCACCGCACTACTTTTTTGATCGACGAAGAAGGAACCATTGTGGATGTGATTAAGAAGGTAAAAGCCAAGGAACATACCGATCAGATCTTGAACGGATTCGGCCTCTAAGGTTACACACACAAAGGATTGTCCAACGTGGACAAAATCATTGCGCAACGTAAATACATTACGTTGTTGAATGGCTACATTAGCTCAAAATCTAACGCGCATGGCAACAGAAGTGAATAAAGAAAAGATGAAGGCGCTTCAGCTGACTCTAGACAAGCTGGAGAAGACCTACGGAAAAGGTACGGTAATGAAGCTGGGCGATGATGCCATCGAACAACTTGATTTCATTCCTTCAGGGTCATTGACCCTTGATCTTGCTCTAGGAATAGGTGGATACCCACAAGGACGAATCATTGAGATCTACGGTCCGGAATCTTCTGGTAAGACGACTCTTGCTATTCACGCTATCGCGGAATCGCAGCGCAACGGAGGAATCTGTGCTATCGTCGATGCCGAGCACGCATTTGATAAGTTCTATGCTGAAAACCTAGGTGTTGATACTGAGAACCTTTTGATCTCTCAGCCAGACAACGGAGAACAAGCACTGGAAATCGCAGATAACTTGATCCGTTCAGGTGCAATTGATCTTTTGGTGATTGACTCTGTTGCAGCACTGACACCTCGCGCAGAGATCGAAGGAGAAATGGCTGATAGCCAAGTGGGTCTTCAGGCGCGCTTGATGTCTAAAGCCCTTCGTAAACTGACATCTACGATTAGCAAGACAGGATGCTGCTGTATCTTCATCAACCAGCTTCGTGAGAAGATTGGAGTGATGTTCGGAAACCCTGAAACCACAACGGGTGGTAACGCACTGAAGTTCTACTCTTCTGTACGTATTGACATTCGTCGTTCTTCACAAATCAAAGACGGAGACCGAGTTATTGGTAACCGTACAAAAGTGAAAATCGTGAAGAACAAGGTGGCTCCTCCATTCCAACGTGCTGAATTCGACATCATGTACGGAACAGGAATCTCAAAAACTGGAGAAATCATCGACCTTGGTGTAGATATGAACGTGATCAAGAAGAGCGGTTCTTGGTTCTCTTACGGAGAAACAAAACTCGGTCAAGGTCGCGACGCAGTGAAGCAACTATTGAACGATAACCCTGAGCTTATGGAAGAGCTTGAGGAAAAGATCAAGGCTGAACTGACTAAATAAGCCACAATTTTGATTGAAAAGCCTGCTCTTCTGGAGCGGGCTTTTTTAATTTGCACCTATGAAACTCCAGTTAGCTGCTATTCTTTCGGCTTCGGCCCTGTTCTTCTCTGCTTGTAACGACCCTGCAGAGGATCAATCAAGTGATCAAACTGCCCAAGAGGTAGAGACCGTCGCTATCGATACAGTGCAAGCCCGACTAGACTCCTTGAACCAACGTATCATTGCTGACCCGGGAAATGCTGACAACTACCTTGAACGTGCCCACCTTTATGCGGAAAAAGGAGACGTCAACCGCACGCTCGAAGACTTCTCCAACGCGCTCGATGCAGACAGCACACGAGATGATATCTTCTTCGCCAGAGGTGAATATCACTACGGAAGAACCGATTTTGAATTAGCTGTTGCTGACTATCAAGCTTGTGTTGACCTTTCTCCTGAAAACACGGAGTGTTTATTGAAACTTGGTGAGATGCAGATTCACCTACAGAACTACCCGAAAGCCCTAGAGGAAATCAACAAAGCCTTAACTGTAAATGAATTCCTTCCCTTCGGATACTATATGAAAGGAAGAATCTACAAGGAAACAGGAGACACAACGCTTGCAGCATCTAGTTACCAAACGGCCATTGAGGTTGACCCAGAATACTACGACGCTTACATCGAAATTGGGCTCTTGTATGCATCGGCAAAAAGCGACCTAGCCATTGAATACTACCGCACGGCCACCGAAATCAAGCCTCAGAGTATTGAAGCTAAGTACAACTTGGCGTACTACCTGCAATCCAGCGGTGATCGTGATGCTAACCGCTATACACAGGCATTCAAGCAGTACAGGGAAATCTTAGAAATTGATCCAGAATTTGTCCCGGCATACTACAACCAGGGATATATTCACTTGGAATACTTCCAGCACTACGACAGTGCCATTACTTTCTTCGATCAAGCGGCAGATATCTATCCAGCCTACTATCAAGCGTACTATAACCGAGGATTGTGCTATGAAAGTCTAGGCAACAAAGAAGAGGCCTTGGCAGATTACAACCGTGCACTCAGCATGCAGCCAGACTATACTCCAGCTGCCCTTGCCAAAGGACGCGTACTAGGAGAATAAATCACTCCTCCTGTTTCTGAAGCAAATTGAATTTGAGGTCGTGACTTGTCGGCCCGCTCGAGTCATGCAAGAACGGCACTACCAATAAAACCGGACGGAAGATCACCTGGTCTGTTTCTTTGTGGCGCATTGTCACATAAATCTGCATACCCGCGTAAGGGTTCATCTCTTTTCCAGCTACCTCAACTTCTATGTATCCTCGTGAAGGGTTTGAGTTGAGCAGTTGATTCATCCCAGGTCTTTCCATGAAGACTTCATTGCGACCATCTGGGACCAATTCATAACCTTCAGGGGTCTCTAACTCGATATAGAGGTTGTTCTCCCCTGGCCCGATAACCAACTCTTCCAAATATATGCGGTCGCCTTCGTTATAGGCTTCGATGTTTCGGAATAACTTGTCGATTCTCGTCAGCGGTTGAGTCTTCGTCTTACCCTTCTTGGAATCAACGATACGCAAGCTATGATTGAAACAGTCTGCAACCCAAATCTCATCTCCCTTGACACTAAGCCCCATCGGTTTATTGAACAGCTCTCCGTCCTTACGAGAGTCTTGGAAACCAGGCACGCCCGTTCCTGCAATAACCTCCGTTTTCTTCTTGTTGTACTTGACAATACGATTGTTGTAGGTATCTGCGATGTAAAGCTCATCATCTTTGAACGCAATCGACTGCGGATAATTCAATGAGTCATCCTTACTCATAACCTCCAAGGTGGAAACATTCCATTGTGGATCGATTACGCGTACATTCTTTGCACCTTGTTCCAGCACGTAGTAAGTTCCTTTCTTATCTGTGGTAATAGCAATTGGTTCTTTGATTGCGCTTGCGACACCTGTTCCGTCTATTGAACGAGCAGCACCATTTCCGGCCATGGCAATGGCTTGCTTTTTCTTCACGTCGTATTGCCAGATCTGATTACTTCCGGCCATAGCTATGGTAAGCTTCCCTGCACCAAACTCAAGTGCCATAGGATAATTCAATGGACCGCTAGTACTGTCTACCTTAGATATCGGTGCTGCCGCTCGATACCCCGTCCCAAGGATATTAGTTACAGTTCTTGTTTTGAGATCTACTTGTCTGATTACATGGTTCCCTGCATCAGCGACGTAGAGAATTCTGTTTTCCTCATCTAGAGCTAACCCTGTAGGACGATTAAATTGACAAGCACCGTAACGTCCGTCACGTAAACCGCGAACTCCTGTTCCAATTACCTCATTCACTTGTCCGTCGAAGTCTACAAGTAGGATTCGATTATTCTCCGTATCCGCTACATAGCTTCGTTGCTCTCTTGAAGATGCAGCCACTGCCGTTGGGTATGACATCGGAGTATAGAGGCTCATTCGCTCTTCCGTGGCAATGAATCGCGTATTGGAAAGACCAACCTTTGTATTCGTCTCTTTATCGAAAGCGCTGAGCTTCAATTCGAGTTCATCGAGATAGTCTTCTCCATAGAACACTCCCGCGGGTCTTCCATCTTCACGAATCAATAAAACCCCTGGTGCCTCAAAATCTTCTGGAAGCTTGAGGCTTGAGAGGTTCTTATTGAATAGGAGCGGATGCTCTATTTCGTATCGTTCGATGAGTTGGTCAATTTCCTTATCGCTGAGCGAGTGTAATGTGGAATCAGGAATGATTGTCACTGGAATGAATGGCGAAAACTCTCGCTTCCAACCGTTGATTGCTTCGATTGATTCTTTCCCATCTACAGAACGTGGGTCCCAAATATGGAGAACGATGATACGTTCGCCAATATCAAAAACAGAGAACGCACGCTTCGCATTGTGCCATTCAGATCCTCTCGGAAAGGTCACTCCCTCCTGCGCTTTGCGGAATCGATAGAGTGAATCCTTGCGCACTTGGCTGTATGAAGTTGCGGAAACAAAGATGAATAAGAATAGAAGCAGAACTCGCATGTAGTTAAGATTATTGAAGTACAACGAAGATATAGCAAATCAAGTGCCCAAATGAAAAAAGCCAGCATATAGCTGGCTTTCTCAATATTGTGAAGTAAACTTATTTCACTTTATCTACTACGGCTTTGAAGGCCTCAGGATGGTTCATTGCTAGGTCAGCAAGTACCTTACGGTTCAACTCGATCCCTTGAGCATGGAGTTTACCCATCAACGCTGAGTACGACATTCCGTGCTGACGAGCTCCTGCGTTGATACGCTGGATCCATAGACGACGGAATTGACGCTTGCGTTGTTTACGTCCTTCATAAGAGTAGAGAAGCCCTTTCTCTACTGCGTTTTTGGCTACTGTCCATACATTTTTTCTGGCTCCGTAGTAACCGCGCGCCATTTTCATGACTTTCTTTCGGCGCGCTCTTGATGCAACTGAGTTTACTGAACGTGGCATAGTGTTCGTGTTTTTTGGTCAACAGCGGTCATAGACACTTAATACTGCAAACCGGGTTAAAACATACCTGGTTAATTCTTAGGCGAGAAGTTGTTTCTTAATGCTCTTCTCATCCGCTTTGTCTACCGTAGTGAACGCGGTCAGATTACGCTTACGCTTCTTAGCCTTCTTCGTCAGAATGTGGCTTTTGTAAGCGTGCTTGCGCTTAATCTTCCCGGAGCCGGTAAACTTGAAACGCTTTTTAGCGCTCGATTTGGTCTTCATTTTCGGCATAACCGTGAACTTTGATTTATTTCTTCTTCGGGTTGAACATCATGATCATCCGCTTTCCTTCAAGCTTAGGCATCTGTTCTACCGCTGCATACTCTTCCAATTCTTGAGCAAACTTCAGAAGCAAGATTTCTCCACGCTCCTTGAATACAATTGTTCGCCCTTTAAAGAATACGTAAGCCTTCACTTTCGCTCCTTCTTCAAGGAACTTCTTCGCGTGCTTCAACTTGAACTCGAAATCGTGATCATCCGTGTTCGGTCCGAAACGGATTTCCTTCACAACAACTTTCTGTTGTTTCGCTTTCAGCTCCTTCTCACGCTTTTTCTGTGAATAAAGGAACTTCTTGTAATCAACGATTCGACATACAGGAGGTTTCGCATTTGGAGAGATCTCAACTAGATCCAACTCCTGCTCTTGCGCCATGCGCAAAGCTTGTGCGATTGGGTAAACTCCTTGTTCAATGTCTTCACCCACCACGCGCACTTCCGGTGCGGTGATACGGCGGTTAATCCTGTGTTTGTCTTCTTTAATGACTCTGGCAGGACCTCTCTTACGTCTTCTTCGTATTGCTATGGCTCGTACTTTTTAATTACTAATTCAATTCTAACAGTGTGGCAATCTCGCCATTGATTACCTCTGCAAACTCTTCTGGTGACATTGACCCAACGTCTCCTTCACCTTGCTTTCTCACTGACACCTTTCGCTCCTCTACTTCGCTTTCTCCAATGATTAGCATGTATGGGATGCGATCTAGTTCGGCGTCGCGAATCTTCTTCCCGACCTTTTCTCCCCTTTCGTCAATGAGGGCGCGAATATCGTAATTTTCAAGGACTTTCGAAAGTTCTTGAGCATAATCCATAAAGCGATCACTGATTGGAAGGATCCTAACTTGTTCCGGCGTTAGCCAGATTGGGAACTTTCCTGCGCAGTGCTCAATGAGAATTGCCACAAATCGTTCCATCGATCCAAACGGCGCACGGTGGATCATTACTGGTCGGTGAGGTGCGTTATCGCTACCTGTATACTCAAGTTCAAAGCGCTCTGGAAGGTTGTAGTCTAGCTGAACTGTACCCAGCTGCCACTTGCGTCCAATCGCATCGCGAACCATGAAGTCAAGCTTAGGTCCGTAGAAGGCCGCTTCGCCATATTCCACAACCGTCTTGAGACCTTTTTCATCAGCCACTTCCTGGATTGCTTTCTCTGCTTGTTCCCAGTTGTCAGTAGAACCGATGTACTTCTCTGGTGTCTGCGGATCGCGCAACGAAACCTGTGCTACATAATCTTTGAAATCAAGCACTCGGAAGATGTACAACACAAGATCAATCACCTTGCCAATCTCCTCTTTCACTTGATCCTGAGTACAGAAAATGTGCGCGTCATCTTGCGTAAATCCACGAACACGTGTTAGACCGTGAAGCTCTCCAGACTGCTCATAACGATAAACCGTTCCGAATTCTGCATAGCGAATCGGTAGGTCACGGTAAGAACGTGGACGTGACTTGTAAATCTCACAGTGGTGTGGACAGTTCATCGGTTTCAGCAGGTATACTTCTCCTTCAGCAGGAGTTTCAATCGGTTGGAAGCTGTCTTCTCCGTATTTCGCAAAGTGACCAGAAGTCACATAAAGATCTTTTGACGCAATGTGCGGAGTGATCACTGGTTCGTAACCTGCTTTTCGTTGCGCTTCTTTCAAGAAGTTCTCAAGACGCGCGCGCAGCTCAGCACCTTTCGGCAACCACAACGGCAACCCTTGTCCTACATTTTCACTGAAGTGGAATAGGTCAAGTTCCTTACCGAGCTTACGGTGATCACGTTTCTTCGCTTCTTCCAATAACGTCAGGTGCTCATTGAGCATCTTCTGTTTCGGGAATGCCACTCCGTAAATACGTGTTAGCTGCTTATTCTTTTCGTCACCTTTGAAGTAAGCTCCAGCTACATTCATCAATTTCACCGCCTTAATATGGCCAGTGTTTGGGATGTGCGGACCACGACAGAGGTCAGTAAAGTTTCCTTGTGTGTAGAAAGTGATGCTTCCATCTTCCAAGCCCTCCAAGAGGTCGAGCTTGTAATCATCACCTTTCTCTTTGTAATATGCAATCGCCTCGTCCTTGCTGATTTCCTTGCGTACGTATTCGTTCTTTTGCGATGCCAATTCAAGCATCTTCTTCTCTACTTTCTGGAAATCGTGCTCACTAAAGGTTTCTTCACCGAAGTCAACATCATAGTAGAAACCGTTTTCTACCGGCGGACCCACCCAGAACTTCACTCCTGGATAGAACTCCTCTAACGCCTCTGCCATCAGGTGCGCAGAAGAGTGCCACAAGGTCGACTTTGCTCCATCGTCATCCCAGGTCAATAGCTTCAACGTTGCGTTGTCATTGATTGGGCGAGTGAGGTCGTACACCTCACCATTCACTTCAGCGGCCAGTACTTTTCTAGCGAGTCCTTCGCTGATCGACTGGGCCACCTGCATGGCAGTGGTACCTTGTTCCACTTCTCTGACCGAACCGTCAGGTAGTGTGATGTTAATCATATCAGTGTTTTTGCAAGCTGCAAAGTTACGATTTTACCTAAAGATAGACACACTCTGAACTACGGATTCTCGCCATTTCCATACGCTCGTTTTAAAGCTGAGCACACCGCCACACTGAATTTGAAATTCGTTCCGTTGTGAAAGAAAAAACTCATGAAAAATTTAGTGCTTGTTATTTTACTCGCCTTCGGCGGGAACGCTTACGCTTCAGAACCGGCAACCAGTCCTTCTTTCGAAGCATTCATTCAACTCTTCAAGGAAGTTGACTTACAGAAGAACAATTCATTGACAACCGCTTTCTTCACCGATTCGGTACGTTGGGAACGTGATGACGGAAGTGTCGATTACTTGACTGTCGCAGAAGTCTTTGAATGCCTCGACGAATTCGGTTCACCGGAACAAATTCTGGAAGGACTCGCGAGCGGATTTGTATTCACAGGAAGTGAAGTTGACCGCACCTTTGTGTCTATCCACAATCAATTACGCTACGGAGAGCTACTCACAGTAGAAGCGAACGCACTGCGCTTGCGGAAACTTCCATCAAAAGAGTCGGCTACCATCTGCATCCTTCAAGACGGTATTTACGCTGGGAATATTTCTTCGAATAAAGCGAGTCTCACAGACGGAGCTGGAATCGAGTGGAAACCGGTAGAACTTCACCACCCTGAATTGGGATCACTACAAGGCTACCTAGCGGCATCCTACTTCACCATTTCTGATGCAGGTCTGCCTAAGGGAATGGAAGTCAAAATGATCGATGGCCAATGGAAAATCACCGGCTTCGTCCAACTATGATTTCGTTCGGACCTTCGTCCATGGTTTGATCTGCCACTCTACCACGGCTGAGCATAACAAGTTGCCGTTCTCATCTTCTACAGGAACCTTGCAGAGGAAGAGGGCGGCATCTTCTGTTTCGAGTGCTTTCTTGATTTCTGACTCTACCACTGACGTGGGAAGTTCATACTTCACGAGTCCGTTCGTTTTTCCTTGGTAGTGATAATCGATTTCGATCCGTTTCATGATCAATCGATAGGAAGAAGGATCAAAATGCTGAAGCATTACCAAGCCCGAAGCATATTCAGCACCAGTAGCCAATGCACACGCATGCAGCCCTTTCAGGTGATTCAAATTCTTTCTTCGGAATGGAATCAACACCACAACTGACTCATCAGTTAACTCCTGGATACTGAAGCGGTGCGGATGGTTAAATGGAATCCCTTTCCACAAAACTCGATCTAGAATAAATCTTCCCCGCTTGCCCGCTTTGGCTTTTTCAAAAAGTGCTTTCAATTCCATGGTCTTAAGATAAAAAAAGGACCATCCCCCAAGATGGTCCTGATGAAGAAAACTGAGTTCCCCACACTATCTCTCTCGCTGCCTCAGCGTCATTAAGAGCGATAAGTCTATTCCTGAATCTGCTTCTCCATTTGGAGAATAGATGCAATGTCTGGTTTGAAGTACAAGTCACTCTTCAAGATCTTGCCGTCTTCACGCATTACCGGTTTTCCGTTGGCGTCAAGTTTCGACATGTTGCTGCGTTGAATCTCTTCGAACACCTCTACGATCTTGTCCTGCAACCCGTGCTTTAAGATGGTACCACAAAGAATATAGAGCTGATCACCCAAGGCGTCAGCAATCTCTACAAGATCTCCATTCTGAGCTGCCTCTAGATACTCTTCATTCTCTTCATGCATCAAACGATGACGAAGGGCTACCTGGTCAACGCCGATTTCAGCGGTAGGTTCGTATGCATTGCCAATCATGAAAGCATCATGAAACTCACGCACGTGGTCTACGATCTCCGCAAAAGGTTTCGTTTGTTTCTGGTCCATCAGGAGCAAGTTACTTTTAGGATGACTAGACAGCTCATATTTGGCGCCGTAGTTTTCCACTCGTGCTGCTACTTTTATCAACCATCAAGTTGAATGCATTAAATTGCGCCGCCCGACGCGTCCAAAACGCGTTAAATAAGCTACTATACTTAACAACTTTTAACAGCGGCACTCTCACGGCTGGCGTACGATATAGGAAATTTGTAGGCCACGCTAATTTTAAAGTACACGCAAGTTAGAAGTCGATTATATGAACATGGAACAAGGTATTTCCGGATCTAATCAGATGCAGTCTGAAGACATCGTCGCGCTTAGTGAGAAGATTGAAAAGGCCAGCGCGTTTGTTGACCTCCTCAATCTTGAGATGGAAAAGGTCATCATTGGCCAGCGAGACATGGTTGACAAACTCCTCATTGGATTGTTGGCGAACGGACACATTCTTCTAGAGGGTGTTCCTGGGCTAGCGAAAACCCTTGCGATCAAATCATTGGCATCTTGTATTGATGTCGATTTTTCGAGGATCCAATTCACTCCTGACCTCCTCCCTGCCGATTTGGTAGGTACAATGATATACAATCAGAAGAGCGAAGATTTCAGTGTCAAGAAAGGACCTGTCTTTGCCAACTTCGTCTTGGCTGATGAGATCAACCGTGCACCGGCAAAAGTGCAATCTGCTCTCCTTGAAGCGATGCAAGAACGTCAAGTGACTATCGGTCCTCAGACTTTCAAACTTCCTGAGCCATTCCTTGTACTTGCCACTCAAAACCCGGTGGAGCAAGAAGGTACCTACCCTCTTCCTGAAGCTCAGGTTGACCGATTCCTACTGAAAGTAGTGATTGGCTACCCAACAAAGGCCGAAGAGAAGATGATTGTCCGCAACAACATTTCTGTAGACGGAATGCCGAAGCCGAAGAAAGTCATTCAAGCGTCTGAAATTCTGGAAGCACGCAAAGCAGTTCGCGAAGTGTACATGGATGAAAAGATCGAGCAATACATCATCGACCTAGTATTCGCTACACGTACTCCTGAAGATCACGGACTAGGACACCTCAGTCAGTTGATTCAATTCGGAGGGTCGCCACGTGCGTCAATTAGCATGGCACTTGCGGCCAAGGCCTACGCCTTCATCAACCGTCGAGGTTTTGTCATTCCTGAAGACGTTCGTGCTGTGTGTATGGATATCATGCGCCACCGTGTAGGAATTACCTTCGAGGCGGAAGCCGAAAATATCACTCAAGAACAGATCATTACTGAGATCCTGAATCAAATCGACGTCCCTTAATACAGCTCTATGGAAACGACCGAACTTTTAAAGAAGGTCAGAGCCATTGAACTGAGAACCCGAGGATTGTCGAAACAGATCTTCTCTGGTGAATACCACTCAGCCTTTAAAGGACGTGGGATGGCCTTCAGTGAGAATCGTGAGTACCAGCATGGGGATGAAATCCGAACCATCGACTGGAACGTAACGGCCCGAATGGGACACCCCTACGTGAAAGTTTTCGAAGAAGAACGTGAGCTTACCGCCATGATCTTGGTTGATGTTTCTTCGTCAGGGAATTTCGGAACACGCACACAGCTTAAGAAAACACTGATTACCGAACTCACGGCTGTGTTGGCGTTTAGTGCGATTCAGAACAACGATAAGATTGGAGTCATACTCTTCTCTGATCGCATAGAAAAGTTCATTCCTCCGAAAAAAGGAAGAAGTCACATCCTGCGTATCATTCGGGAATTACTTGACTTCGAGCCCGAAGGAACGAAAACAGATATTGCCTTTGCCCTTGATTACATGAACCGTGTGATCAAGAAGCGATCGATCTGTTTCGTGCTCTCTGACTTCATCGACGACAACTTTGAGCAGAGCTTGAAGATCGCTTCCCGAAAGCACGATTTGGTTGCTCTGAAAATCGAAGACCCAGGAGAAGAAGAACTACCGAAAGCAGGTTGGTTGCTATTCCGCGATAGCGAGAATGGTGAAATGACCTGGGTGAATAGTAATCTCAAAAGAAATAGACTTCGATTGAAGCATGCCTTTCTTGAACGAAATAAGCGTATCAAGGAACAATTCACCCGCGCGGGCGTCGATAATATTACCATTCGCACGAACAGACCATACGTGCGTTCACTTATGAACCTTTTCAAACAGCGCACACGATGAAAAGGTTTCTACTTTCGGCCATCATTAGTTTGATCAGTCTTGCTTCTCTGGGGCAACGAGCAGACATTACGCTTGACACCACAGACATTCCACTTGGAGGACATGTCAAGGCACTGATTCGATTCTATGGTGAAGGAGAGATTCCAAATATCAATCCGTGGCCAATTCAAGGAGACTCCATTCATGCGCTAGACATTGTTTCAAAAGGAAGCATTGATACGTCGTTTCAAGAAGCAAAGTATGTCATAGCACAAGAGGTGATCTTGACGTCCTTTGACACGGGATACATCGCTATCCCTCCAATCGTATTTTCTTTAGAAAGTGGATCGATTGAATCGAATGCTGCCCTTCTTTATGTCGAAGGAATGCAACTTGATCAAAATGCCGAACTCAAAGACATTAAAGAAATCGTTGAAGTTCAATACACCATTTGGGATGTATTGATGGAGAAATGGTTGGCTGTGCTTTTGATCGTTCTTGCCTTGGTCATCGCCGTGGTGATTTACATTCTAAGCAAGCGCACCAAAGACAAGGAATTCGTTCCTGTCATCAAAAAGAAGCCGTCATTACCAGCGCATATTGAAGCCAATGAAGCCCTAGCTGAATTGCGGGCGATGGATTTGATTACCAAAGGAAAAGTAAAGGAACACCACACTATTCTCAGTGATATCATTCGAAACTACCTCGAACGTCGATTTGCGATTGCCTGCACTGAGAAAACAACACGCGAAATTCTCCTTCAACTGCGCACACTTGGTCTACCCGTTGATGAACAACAGCGTGTAAAGGGTATTCTAGAACTCGCCGACATGGTGAAGTTTGCCAAATACAAGCCAATTGACGCTGAGAACAGTCAAAGCATGAGTTCGGCTCAGCAATTTGTAGAACAAACGGCGGAGGTGATACAACAATGACAAAGAAGAGGCTCATACTCGCTATATCATTGTTCGTGATCAATGTGATCGTGGGAGGCATCGTGTTTTTCTTTCACGACAGATACGAGCTTGCCTACCCAAATGCGCTGTGGTTATACTTGTTGATTCCAGCACTCAGTGGTATCTATTTCTTTCGTCAATTCTACCGACGAGAAAGTGTCAACACGAGCTACTTACCAGAAGATTGGAAGAAGATTCTACCACAATTGAATCGACACCTCCTCTTCGCTATTCGTCTCATGACGATCAGTTTCTTGATCTATGTGATTGCAAGGCCTCAATCCAGCGATAGCTTTGAAGACCTCACTCGCGAGGGAATCAACATCGTCATTGCAATGGACGTATCTGCTTCGATGCTTTCGAAAGACTTTGAGCCGAACCGATTGGAAAGTGCCAAAGAAGTAGCAGTCAACTTTGTTTCTGAACGTCCTGATGACCGCATTGGTGTGGTTGTTTACGAAGGCGAAAGCATTACGCAGGTTCCGCTCACCAGTGACCACCGCGTTGTAACCAACGGACTTGCTCAATTGCACACTGGACAACTCACTGGTGGAACCGCGATTGGTATGGGATTGGCCACAGCAGTGAATCGACTAAAAGAAAGCGAAGGCAAGAGTAAAGTGGTGATCCTGTTGACCGATGGTGTCAATAATGCAGGTGAAATCAAACCAGCCGATGCGGCACAGCTTGCCTCTCTCTACGGCATCCGTGTATACACTATTGGTGTTGGAACGATTGGTAAAGCGAAGAGTCCTGTAGGCATGTCAAACGGACAGTACGTCTATGATTGGATTGAGGTAGAGATTGATGAAGAAACACTGAAAGACATCGCTGAGGAGACCGGGGGCAAGTACTTCCGAGCAACCAGTAAGAACAAGCTCAACTCTATTTACCAAGAGATTGATCAGTTAGAAAAGACGCGATTCAATGTGCTTCAATACAACCGAAAAACAGAAGAGTTTACTCCATTCTTATTGATCGCGATTGTATTGATGTTATTGGAAATGGCCTTACGCGTAACGGTATTCAGAACACCAATATGAGAAAGTCGAACACATATAAGATGCCGCTGATGGTGTTGCTCTTTGTGGCGATCGAAGTCCTCTTTTGGTCGGGCATGATTGGCCTTTATTACCTCGTCAGTCAGTTCGATCCAAGTTTGGTTCTACACAACCGACCTTGGCTTTGGACCTTGCTGCTTTTGCCGATGAGCATGATCATTTTCCTGATCAACCTGGCTTGGAAGAACCGCGCATTGCGGCGTTTGGCAGACGGTCATCTTTTGAGCAATATGGCGCCGCGAATGTCGCCTGCCCGTACCATTTTCAAGTTCATCATATGGCGACTTGCACTGGGTATGATTGTCATCGCCTTGTTGGATCCGAAGGTGGGAAGTAAAATTGAAGAGGTTGAAACGCAAGGGATTGACTTGATGGTAGCCATTGATGTCTCGAACAGCATGCTAGCTGAAGACCTCAAGCCCAATCGTTTGAAGCTGGCGAAGCGCGCCGTGCAGCAAGTGATCAATGACATGGGCAGTAACCGACTTGGTATCGTCATTTTTGCTGGAGACGCCTACGTTCAACTTCCACTTACCAGCGATACGAAGGCGGCAAAAATCTTCTTAGATGCCATTGAAACGAATAGCGTTCCTACTCAGGGTACGGCTATTGGTGCGGCTCTAGACCTATGTATGAGCAGCTTTGATCAAGATAGTGAAGCCGGAAAGGCTATTCTGTTAATCACTGATGGTGAGAATCATGAAGATGATGCTATCGCTAGCGCGGAATTGGCAGCAAGTCGAGGGATTCAAATCTGTGCCATTGGGGCTGGGCTTCCTGGAGGGGCGCCTATTCCTGAGTTCGATCGAAATGGTCGTCGTAGCGGGTTCAAGACAGACGCTAATGGAAAGACCGTGGTGACACAGCTAAACGAGCAGATGTTGGTTGAGCTGGTGAAAATCGGTGATGGTACGTTTGTTAGGGCTAATGAACAGATCGTTGATGTTCGTCCTATTCTCGACGCATTCAAAGAACTCGAACTCGGAGATTTAGGCACGGCTAACTTCGTTGATTACGAGCACCGCTTTAGACTATTTGCCATTGCAGCCTTACTCTTGTTGGTTACAGAAACCCTCTTGAGTGAACGCGCATGGAAACGTAAATTCACTGTATCATGAGGTTCATCTTAGTCATAGCACTTCTTGGTTTCACTGTGAGCGTTCAAGCGCAATCAGCTAAGAAGCAACTGAACAAAGGACAACAGGCTTATGAGCGTGGGGATTTCGACGCTGCCAGTGAACTGTTCAACCTGTCAGAAGGCAACGTTGGACAACGCGCCATCGGCGATTTCAACCGTGGCGATGCCCTATATCGTCAAGAGAAATTCGATGAAGCCGCAGACGCCTTCCGCAACGCAGCAGAAAGCTTTGATTCCGAAGAAGCCAAAGCACAAGCTTATCACAACCTCGGAAACTCTTTAATGCGCCAACAAGATCTTGAAGGCGCCGTTGATGCGTACAAAGATGCCTTGATGGCCAACCCGAACGACAACGATACACGCCATAATCTGGCAATGGCGATGCAACAGCTAGAACAACAACAGCAACAGCAGCAGCAACAGCAGCAGCAACAACAGCAGCAAGAGAACGACGAAGGTGGTGAAGATGGCGAGAAGGAGAATGAGCGCCAGGGTGAGAAAGAGGATGAAAGCGAGGATCAGAACCAAAATGGAGACTCTAAAAGTGAAGAAGAGAAAGAAGAGCCAGGTGAAGGAACACGTCCTGATCGCATAAGCAAAGAAGATGCTGAGAAGCTGTTGGAGGCGTTGAACCAGCGAGAGAAAGAACTACAACAAAACTTGAAAAAGAAAAAAGATGGCAAAAAGAAGAAGATCGAGAAGGACTGGTAGTCTGATCCTGTTCTTGGTTGCCTTCTTTATTTCTGGGGCAATTCAAGGACAAGACGTGAGCGTTTCTGCGAGCGTTAGTAAGAACCCTGTTGCTCCGCGTGAGGCATTTAAGCTTACGGTCACAATCACGAACAGTGATGGTCAAATCAAACTTCCAGCTGTGGATGGTTTGCAGTTGTTGTACGGACCAAGTACCGGACAGAGCGTGCGAATAGATAACGGCCGCAAGACTTCTGAAACGAGCTACACCTATACCTTCCGCGCGAATGTGGAGGGTAAGATGGAGATCCCGGCTATTCCTGTAAGAACCAGCGCAGGCGTTTTGAAAACACGTCCTTTCACACTGAGCGTAAGCAAGAATTCAGACTCTTCCATTAGTCAGAACTTCGTGACGGTTATTGAGGCCTCGAAGAAGAAGGTGTACTTGGGAGAACCTGTTGTCATCAAATACAAAGTGTATCAGCGATACAACTCGTTCAACATCGAGAGCTATGACCTTCCTGAATTTGATGGATTCTGGGTTGAGAATGTAGGTGACCACCAAGGACGCTGGGAAAACCTGATTATCAATGGCCAACGCTATTCGGTGGCAACGATTAAGATTGATGTGATCTTCCCGCAACGCACGGGTGATTTTACGCTCTTCGGCTTCAACATGTCAGGAGTTGTTGGCGGCTTCTTCAACCGACAGCGTGTGGAATCTACCTCGCAGTCGGTGAACATTGAGGTTCTCCCTCTTCCTGAAGGAAAGCCAGCGAACTTCTTGGGGAGCTTCCCTTCCCTATCGATTCGTAGAACCTATTCTGCGCTCGACATGAAAGCTAACCAAGCATTGGATATGGGTGTAGAGTTTTCAGGTAAAGGAGCGCTGCGACTGATTCAGGAACCCAAAACCGACTGGCCTTCGGATATGGAAGTATTTGATCCAGAGGTTCGGGACCGTATAAGTACAACAGCATCTGGAGTAAGTGGTAAACGAACCTACAGTTACGTGGTCATTCCACGAACGGAGGGTAACTATGAGATCCCAGGTTTGGACTTTAGCTATTTCAACACCATCAAGAAGCAATACGAGAAGATCAATTTAGAGGCCATTACCTTAAAGGTTTCACCTAGTGAAGCAGGAAGTGATGTTCCATATAGTTTCAATGCCAAATCAGACGTGCAAATCTTGAATAAGGATATTCGCTACATCCGTTCAGATGCAGGTAAGTTGACACGTCCGGCAAATATTTTCTTTGGATCACTCCCCTTTTACTTGAGTTATGGAGCGCCATTCTTGATTTTCATTGGTGCTATCGCATACAGACGTAAAAAGATCAACGAAGCTGGTGATGTTGAAGGTACGCGCCGCAAGAAAGCGAAGAGATCTGCTAAGAAGTGGCTCAGCGAAGCTTCGAAAGGTCGAGACAATAGCAACGTATTCTATTCCGCGCTAGCGAGAGGAATGGAACAATATGTCATGGACAAATTCACCATTGACCGCAGCCGATTAAATGAACGCAGCATGAATGACATCGTTCGTTCTGCTACCGACGAAGAAACGGCTGAGCGATTTATGAAGGTTTGGAAAACTTGTCAGCAAGCGCGTTTTGCACCCGTAAGCCAAATGAGCAAGAACGACTTACTTGACGAAGCGAATCAGCTCATCGATAAAATTGAATCACAGTCATGAGAAGTATCCTAGCCATTCTGTTCCTGCTCATTCAGATTCCGAGCTTCTCAATGGATAAGATTGAGGCTGAACGCTTGTTCTTCGAAGCTAATGCAGCTTTTGAAGCAGAGTTGTACAGTGATGCCTACGCAACCTATGATTCTATTGCCACAGACTACCGAAGTTTTGAACTATGCTTTAATGCAGGAAACGCTGCATTCAAAGCAGGTATGTTGGGCGAAAGCATATTGTACTACGAACGCGCACGAAAGATCAATCCCACTGCTGACGACTTGTTGGTGAATTTGGCCATTGCCAACGAAAAGGTAGCCGACCGCATTCCTGAGTTGAAAGGTTTAGGAGTAGAAAACATTTGGAGTGCCATTACCGCAACTGACCGATTGGGTATGTGGACATGGATTGCCCTTCTAGGCAATGTGATTGGATTTGGACTATTGATGATCTGGCTATTCTCTCGTTCAGGAGGGCTGAAGCGCGCTTTGTTCTGGATTGGTGCCGTCATGATCTTCTTGGCCATGGCGTCTTACGTGATCTCTCGTGTGAGTTACTCGCGGATTCAAGCCAATACAGAAGCGGTGATCATGTCTCCAAAAGTTGATGTAAAAAATGGTCCGAACGAAAATGGTTCGAATGCTTTTGTCTTGCATGAAGGAACAAAGGTGAAGATCCAAACGGTAGAAGGTGCTTGGACTGAGATTCGCATTGCGAATGGTCAAGTAGGTTGGGTGAAGAACAACGCTATCGAAGGTATATAAAAAGCAAAGGTCCCGAACGTTTTCGGGACCCTGCCTTAACCTTAACCAAAATACTAAATAACTTAACTACTAAACTTAACCTTCGTTGAAGCTAGAACGCCTCAACTATGAAAAAGCTCTTTGCTACTTGTACACTTCAAATGTATTTTACCCTACTTAATATTAACGTAAGAATGATTCCTCAAGTGCCTGTAGGACAAGGATTACACTGTTAAGATGTGCTAATTGGGGGGATTCGAATCGATAATCTAGAAACTGAAATCTAAAACTCGCCTCTGAGTATAACCGACGACAAGGAATCGAGAACTGAGAACTACTGACGAGTGTCTAGGGACAAGAGTCTAGTGTGGTATCTGAAATCAATTGTCAATGATCAAGAACTCATCACCTCTGAACATGACTAAGAACCAAAAACTAAGAACTAAGAACTAAGAACTAGTAACTAAGAATCGGCTATAAAAATCAAAAGTCCCGATCGTTATCGAGACTTTTAACTTAACCAAATTAACTTAAATACTTAACTACTATTAAACCTTTGCGCTTTGTCCTGTGCGGACATCATGCTTGATATAGATAGAAAGCTATTGCTTTCATTACCGAAAGTAGAACAGGGATAATTGTTAGGGTGTAGGAACTCGATGGTAAATGAATGTAGGAGAAATCTGACATTCAAAAGTTTAGACAAAAGAAAAAGGTTCCGAACGTTTTCAGAACCTTAACCTTAACCAAAAAAATGCTTATCCAAATTGCGTTGTGTTCTAGCACATCAATTTCTTACTATCTATTACGGGGGGTATTCAAAGAGGTTTCAAAAAATTTTCACCCAGCCCTTAAAACAGACCCTTAACCACTGATTTTCAGCGCCTTAATCGAAATAAAAAAAATACCGAACCCTATTCAGGGTCCGGTATTCTATCACATTGTAGTTAAGATTACGGGCAAACCGTACCGAAGGCAGCTAGGAACACTAGCAAGTCACCGGCATTTACGAAGCCATCGTTATCAAAGTCTCCAACACATGACTCAGTGTAGACACATGAACCGTCGTCTACTTGGGCTGCGTTGTTGTAGTTGTCTGCATCTGCATAGGTACATCCAGCGACACAAGATTCTCCTGGGTAGGTGAAATCTGTGATGGTCAACCACCCTGTTCCACAACATCCATCTGTGGCGTCGATTCCGAATCCAATAACGTCTCCTGCATTCGCCATGAACGTTACTACGTCTCCCTGAAGTACACCGTTGTTTACATTGGTCAGATCAAAACGAACGCCGTTAATGTAGTACGCGATATCATAGAGTGGTCCATCGTCTGTTACGTAATCCCAAGTGAATGAGAAACTCCCCGATTCAATTACAGTGATTGAAGCTTGAGTAAGGACATCCACTACTTGGTTGTTATTTCCTTCAATCACCATTTGGTCATCACTGATATTGACAGAGCCGTCTCCAGCTCCAATATCGATTGTCCAGTTATCCGAAACGTAGTCTGTCGTGAATCCAGCTGCGTTTCCGCTTCCGTCCACTACATTTCCGCATCCGTTGATGTAAAGACAAGTTCCGCCGTCACACGTTGCTTGGCTGCTGTAGTTGTAGGCTGCAGGGTCAGTACATCCACTTGGCGCACATGAACCGTCGTCTATCAACGCAGCAGAATCGAAGTTACACGCCGAAGGATCTGTACAGCCAACACACGATGTTAAATCACATGAACCGTCATCGTAGGTTGCAAAGGCATCGTAGTTACACGCCCATGGACAAGTACATCCAGGGAAACACAATTCTTCATTTGCTGGTTGGAAGTCAGTAATAATCAAGTGACCTGCTCCACAACATCCGTCTGTTGACTCGATTCCGAATCCGATTACGTCACCTGCGTTGGCAGCAAACGAAACGGCTCCGTCTTGTTCGAGTCCACCGAAATTATCGGTCAGGTCTACGCGTACTCCGTTGATGTAGTAACCAATATCGTATTGTGCACCGCTATCTTCAGAGAAATAATCCCAATTAAAGGAGTAGTTACCAGTTTCAGCAGCCGTCACAGTCGCTTGAGTAAGAACACCGCTTGTGCCGTTGTCATTTCCAGTGATATCCATACTAGCGGAGTTGATATTAATCTGACCGTTTCCAGCACCGAGATCAATTGACCAGTTACCAGCGATATAATCACCAAAGAACCCTGTTGGAATGCCTCCGATATTTACCACTTGATTACAAGGGTTCATGAAGAGACAAGAACCATCATCACAGCCAGCCGTTGGGTTAAAGTTGATTGCAAATGCGCTTGTACAACCTGTAGCCTCACAAGATCCGTCATCAAATCCTGCAGTTGCGTCGTAGTTACAAGCAGTTGGGTCTGTACATCCACCTACACAGCTATCATCAGATGGCCAAGTGAAGTTGGTGATCGATACCCATCCGCGTCCACAGCACCCGTCTGTAGATTCGATTCCGAACCCAATGACATCTCCGGCATTTGCAGAGAAGGTCACTGATCCATCCTGCTGAAGTCCACCGAAGTTGCTTGTCAGATCAACACGAACACCATTGATATAGTATGCGATGTCGAATGAAGGACCATCATCTGTTGCATAATTCCAATCGAAGCTGAAATCACCGGAAACAGCAACTGTTGTTGTGATTTGAGTTTCGATATTCGAATCACCTGCGTTGTTCCCTGTCACCAAGGCAAAACCAGTACTGATTTCTGAGAACCCATCACCTCCATTTGTTTCTGTTGTCCATGCGAATGGAGAGTACGGTCCGTAGAATCCTACTCCTGTATTCGCAGCCGTTAGACAGTCGTCACACTGGTTATCGAATACACACTGACCACCGCTACATCCAGCGTTTGGATCGTAGTTACACGCGTCAACGTTTGTACAACCTGGGTAAGTACAAGAGTTGTCATTGATATCAGCTGCAGGATCGTAGTTACATGCTCCTTCATCTGTACAACCGAGTTCACACCCTGCTCCTAGCGAGAAAGGAATTGTTTCAATTGAACCTGATTCCAGTGTCGTACTGAAGATGATATCACCAAACTGCAGGATATCAATGGTTGCACCATTCCATCCATCTCCGAATGAATCAGTCAAAACCATTTGGTAACATCCATCGCTCAAACAAAGTGGTGTTCCGTCACCAGCTACTCCTTGAGCGTACTCAGTCACGCCGCCGTAGCTCTGGATAGTCCAACCGATTTCGCTATCGAAAGTACCACCACCTACGTTTACAGTATAGCAAGTACTAAAACAACAATCACCAGTATCAACAATTGCGATAGGGTTATAGTTACAAGCTGCGCTATCTGTACAACCAGCACACGAAGGGTTTCCAACCACGAACTCAAAGGTTTCAGAAGAACCGGCAGCAAGTGTTCCTGTGAATACAACTTCACCAAGCTCGTTGGTAATATCGATGGTAGCTCCATTCCAACCATCTCCGAAGCCATCTACAAGTTCGATGGTATAGCAGTCATCAGGAAGACAAGCACCAATCGTACCTGCAACCCCTGACTGTACTGTTGTTCCACCTGAGTTGATGATATTCCAGCTGATTTCAGAATCGAAGGTTCCACCACCAGCAACTACTGAGTGACAGTTGCTGTAACAGCAAGTTCCATCATCAATTGTAGCTGATGGATCAAAGTTACATGCGTTACCGTCGATACATCCTGGTACTCCTCCACCAAGAATGGCGCAGTCACCAAGTAATGCTTGAATTGAGTTGTTCACGTTCAGACGTCCTCCCGTTGCTACTTCACCTGATAGACCAGCAACTGCGTCTACGTTATCGAGGATCAACCCTCGAACGATATCAGCCGTTCCTTGAGGATCGCTGATCGCAAGGTTGGCTAGGTTAGTACATGGTGCGCTGTAAAGCAGTGCGATAGAACCTGCAACACAAGGAGACGCGAATGACGTTCCTGTTGCGTTCGAGTACGAGCTTGATCCAGAAGGCAAGAATACTGCTTGTCCTGGTGCCGCGAGATCGATTGAAGTAGCTCCGAATCCAGAAAATGTTCTTTGGTCACTGCTATTGGTTGCAGTCACAGCGATCATGTAGTCTGAAGTACATCCTGTTGGCATATCTCCTACTACATCGACGTTCACGTTGTTGTTAGCTGTTGCTCCACAGTTTAGGATACCAGCTGCACCCAACGTATTGTAGTAAGCACACCAGGCAGGGAAGTTGGCTGGGTTACCATTGTCGATACCCCAAGAAGCGTTTGTAGCTACTACGAAAGCTCCTTGTGTTCCACCTGATGTGTTGTAAAGGTTACGCATTGTGAAGGCGTAAGCATACGCAGCTAGTACGTTGGATTCAGTAATACCACCCATTTGTACTTGCATGATGTCTACGTCCCAGTTCACACCAGCTCCACCGTTGCCGTTGTTACCACGTGCACCGATCATACCGGAAACCGCTGTTCCGTGTCCTCCTGGATTGATGTTATCAGAGCTGTTTGTAACGTTCCAACCGTCGAAGTCATCAACGTATCCGTTGCCGTCATCATCAACGCCGTTGTTTGGGATTTCACCACTGTTGGTCCAGTGATTGGCAATCAAATCAGTGTGTGCCCAGTTTGCACCTTGCGTTTCAATCACACAAACAACAATGTTGTCACCATTGGGAGTTGTTCCTCCTGTGGTCACGTCCCATGCTAGGTCTGTGTCAATGTCATTATCTGAACCATCAATATGGTGCCATTGGCTACCGAATTGTGGGTCATTTGGCACCGCACGGTCTTCGATGTAGTGATTGAACTGAGCTGCCTTAATCTTCGATGAAGTTCTGATCTTCGCCAACATCGCTTCGTGGCTGATCTGATTGAAATCGAATTTGAGCAACCATGTATTCAAGTCATTACTGATGGTTTGCTTAATTGAGAGTTGTGTTTGCACCCCATCAATAGAAGAGAAATCATTGACAATCGCTTCTGGTTGTGAACCGTCAGTGATAATAATGATCTCGCCGTCAACATAAGGTGCTTCTTGAGCCATTGTCACAAAAGACAAACAACAGGCCAAGAGAAAAAGATAGATCCGTCTCATAGGATTTGTTTTGGTTATGGTTGAGATATTCAGTTACAGTTTTCGGTTTTCTGAATCATGCACTCTTCCTACCTGGGGCACAGAATCCCTCTCCTATTCACTACATTTTTCAGATGACTTGGCGAAGGTGCTCGATTTGAACAACCAATGGTCTCCAGAATGAGTAATTGGTCGTTCTCACCGAGTACTTTGCAATCGAGCGCAAGTTAAAGTTACCACGCCCATTAAAAACCACCCATTATACTGTATAGCAGACACTTAACCCCTAATCCTATAGAGGGATAGAAATAAAAAAAGAGCCATCCTTTCGGATAGCTCTTCCTTTTAAATATGTTCTTTGATCTACTCTATCAACTGTATGAGTTTGCTGACGGACATACCATCAACCGTGTACCTCACAAAATATTGACCTCGAGCATACCCGCTCAAATCGATGACTGCTTGTCCTAGTGCTTGATTAGGAATTGATTCGATCAAACGTCCTTTATGGTCAATAATATCTAGTTGACCACCAGCGCGTTCGATGTTCACACGCAGCTCTCCATTCGTTGGGTTGGGCCATACCGCGAAATCAATCAATGATTCTTCTAGTACTCCGTCTCCAGTAGCTACATCGTACAATACGATGTCATCAACTGCAGCTTCAATCAACGAACCTCCATCAAGGTTTTCACCGATAGTCGTACTGTCTGAGGCAATGAATCGAATTTGGAATTCGTTGGTGATGTCAACGTAGTCACTCACGAAGAAAGCATTGCGTCTCCAAGAAACATCTTGAGTCAAGTTATTCTCAATGTATGTCCAAGAGTCACCTCCGTCATCCGATACTTCTACTTGCCACCAGTCAGTTCCTGGGTTCGCCCCTCCTGGAGGTGCGTTTACATACCAGCGCCAGTATGAGAAGATTGGGTTTTGGTATTCCGTAAGGTCAACCACAGGAGAAAGTAGTGTGGTGTGTCCAGCATCTACGTCGTTCTCACCTACTCCACCGTTAGGGCCTGGGCTCACTCCTGTTAGGAAACAGAATCCAAAGTCTACTGGTGTGTGGTCTTCTGACGGAGCTACTGGCGTTCCTTCAGCACTTGTTGAACCTACTGGCTCATCTTCTTCCCATTGTCCTGTTGTAGCTGTATCACCATTGATGCTTGGATCCCAGTCACCAAATTCAGAGTAATCATCTGAGTCATTAATCAGCGCAGGCTCTACTCCAACAAGTGTCATGAATGGGAGGTTTGGATATACTTCATTGTTGGCACCTGAAGGCGAAATAGCCGAATTACCTCCGAGCACATCTGTGATAGCAAAGTAGTACTCAATGATTTCTGGTCCTTCAACCTGTCCGATGTTCACTTCGAACTCGTCGTTCACTTCATCCATTACTGCAGATTGCCATTCACCGTTTAGTTCAGTGCGGTAGAAGGCTGTCATGTTCTCAAAGTATTGACCGAATGGGAAAACGATTTCCGCGTCAGCGACTAAAACAACTTCAGCACCTGAATCAGCAAACTCAACTGGTTCGTGCTCAATCTCTGTGTATGAGAACAATGAAATTCCGTGGATATCGAATCCTTCAAGGATCGCCAAACCGTTCGGAGTACCATTATTCAAATCACCGTCATCGTCATCTTCTTGAAGTGCATCAAGAAGTACATCTGTAAATGCAGTGGCGTTGTCAGTCTCTACTGCTTGAAGTCCTGAGTAAGTAGCAATGAAAAGCTCCATAGAAGCATCCCAGTCTCCACCCATCAACAAATGAGAGTCATACCATGCACCGCAGATGATTTCACCTCCGCTGTGTACTTGGATGTCATCATCAATACCAAATACTTTAGGATCGATATCATAACGACGAAGTGGCTCGTCAGAGTCATCGTAGAATCCTTGTGCCAGTAGCGGACTTTCTGTTAAACTTAGGCCCCACCAATCTGCGTACCCTTCGTTCATTGCTCCGTTCTGGTAGAAACCACCATTGTCTTGGTAGAATTCGTTGTTGATACCGTGACCATACTCGTGGTAAACTACGTCAGCCAAGAGCGCTGTTGAATTACATCCTCCTCCGTTCGGGTAGAAGTTGATACTTGCTCCATCGTAGAATGCGTTACACTCACCTGCAACGTCAATGTTAGTTGTCAGTGAGAAATCCAATCCATCGAAATCTGGCAACCAAGCCTTCATGTGATCGTGGATTTGGTTTGTGCTACGGTAAGCACTCAACTCTCGGATATTCGCCGCATTGTCAAACGATACTACAGTGTAGCCATCATCCAATGTTGCTGAAAATTCAGGAGTAACACCAGCAGTAAAGATGGTACAGAATGGTCCTGAAAGATCGAAGTCTGCTTCTGCTGGTCCAGTTACTGATGTGATGAAACCTCCATCAACATCTGCTTGAACTTGCTCACCACCTACGTTGAACGTCAAGTACGGTAATGGAGCTTCAATTTCTTCATCGAAAACGTTCAAAGGAAGAATAGTTCCTTCAACTTGACCTGAGATGACTACAGGCATACCCATCGTCAAGATTTTCTTTTCCTTCTTCTTTGGCTTATCGCCGGAATCGGGAGCGATGTGCTGCACCATATTCTGACGAACGAGCACTTCACCTGTTGTTGCGTCTACCAATGTGAGGTAGTTCTTCGGTACTGTGCTTTCGTATCCACTCACCCAAATTCGCTCAACTAGACGAAGGTCTGTTGTGTTCTCAGCTTTCAGTGCGTAGATAAATGCGCCATCAGTCGATACTTCGATGTTGTTCAGAGCGATTCCCGCGGTAGCGAATGAAGCCAAAGTTTCAAACGAAAGTGGAGTTGCTTCTACCTCATTCGCTTCTCCGAAGTAATCAAGAGAGAACATGATCAGGCGATCATTATTGAATTTGAAGATTAAGTTACTTCCTAATACTTCCATTCCGTTCACTACTTGCTTGTAGCGAATGATATCGTTCTTCTTTGTAGCAATAGCCACAGGAGATGACAATTCATCGAGGTTGATTCCAAAATCAGAAAGCTTGTTCTCGATGAACCACTCTGCTTTGTCTTGTGTAGTTGAACCTGGGATTTCCATTGGCGTACCCCACGCGCGGTGTGGTAGATGGTGCTCAGGGCTCATAATGGCATACCAGCCATCATTATTCTGGCTGAAGGCCTTCCAGGCTCCAGCTTCTCTCAAGTTCTGTTGAAGCTGCGGATTGAATCGGTCTTTGTGTGGCTGATCCAATCGGACTTCATACATGTCTTGATAATATTCAATATCACTTTGGGCGTTTAGAGTAAAACCCAGGCAGCAAGCGGCTGCAAACAGTAACAAGTTCCTCATGTCTACATATTTAGGCATTGGAATATACGTCAAGATTCCCAAGGAACCCCCAGTTTTTCGATGGGATAGAGGAATGCAAACCGTAGACTTCATCTGAGGAGGTATGAGAACTATCTTGCACTTTGATGGTTTAACCCTAAAATTGACCCATGGCACTAAAGGTTGGCGATACTCTACCAAGCGTAGAAGTAAAAGATGAAAATGACGCCGTTGTAAAGCTCGGTCCATCACACATGACCGGACCAATGGTATTGTACTTCTACCCGAAAGATGACACTCCGGGATGTACAAAAGAAGCCTGTTCGTTCAGAGATTCATATGCTTCGTTCACAGATGCTGGAGTCACTGTTTACGGGGTAAGCGGAGATTCTCCAAAGAGCCATCGAAAGTTCATTGAAAAGTACCGATTGCCTTTTTCTCTGCTTTCTGACAAAGGGAACACTCTTCGCAAAGCGATTGGAGTCCCAACTAATCTGCTAGGACTGATCCCTGGTCGAGTCACATACATCATTGACAAGCACGGCAAGATCGTTCACATCTTCAACAGTCAAACTCAAGCCGAAAAGCATGTAGCCGAGGCCCTCCAGGTCATCGAAACTTTGGGTTAAGCGCTACCTCTATTTTTCGAAAGTTCTTACTTTGGTGTTACCAATACATCGTTGTGCCTGACGAAAACGAACTGACATCTAACGAAGAGCCTAAGTCTGACCGCCCTCGAAAAAAGAAACGACGGAAACGTCGTCGTGACCCTTTGGCAGAAAAAGTGCGTTCACTGCGAAACAGCAGTCAACGTAAAATTCGCCGCAGGCAAACAGTAGAGCGACAAACACTGATTGTTGCTGGAGTTGTCGGAGGATTGTTAGGTCTCCTTGTTCTCTTCAGTCTATGGGCTGACTGGAATTGTCCTATCTGCATCAATCTTTTGATTGGAATTGCAGGATTCTCTGTCGTGGTTTGGCTGGTCTTCAAAATCATGGAGATAGTAGCCATGCGCAAATACAGAGCGGCACGACGAGAGCAAAAAGAACGAGACGGTATATAATTGAAAAGGCCCGCATGAAGCGGGCCTTTTTAATTTCAGGTCTATTGTTTTTAGTCACAAATGGTACCAAAGGCTGAGAAGAAGGCTAGGATATCAGAAGTACTTACTTCCCCGTCACCATCTAGATCTGCAACACAGTCAGCAAGACATCCATAGTCTCCAAGCATCACCAAAAGGTCAGCTGCGGTCACCAATCCATCTCCATCGAAGTCTCCTGGACAATCTGCAGGAATCTCTTCTGTTGGATCAATCGAACCATTACAGTTGTTGTCGATTCCCTCTGCTGTTCCTGGCGCTCCTGGGTAAACCGTATCTAGTGAGTCATCACAATCTTGATCACTCAATGACCATCCGTTCCCTGGATCATCGCAGAATGGTGTTGCTGCTCCAGCACCAAAACCGTCCATGTCACCATCCATGTAGTACATTACTGCGTAAGTACATGAACCATTATCTACAGTTGCAGTAGCATCGTAATTACATGCATTCGCATCTGTACATCCTTGACAGCTCAAGAACTCACAGCTACCGTCATCTTCATTTGCTTCAGGATCGTAGTTACAAGCTGAAGGGTTCGTACAACCTTCAACTCCAGCTACCGTTACCGTGAAGCTAGTGCGAGCTGTAGTACACTCAGTGCTTGGCGTAGATACGTTCCAATCGTAGAAGAAGTAGTAGAAGTTCAATGCGTTGGCCCCATCGATTGAGCTTGATGTAATTGTTGCCAATCCATTCAAATCATATGGATATTGAATCTCATTCGTGTTTGAATCACGCCATAGCTGTGGATCAGCATTGGTGCTACGCAGTCCGTAGCCTGTTCCTTGAGGAACGAAGAAATCAAGGGTAACTACAGACTCTCCGTCAGGAAGGTTGAATGTTCCTGAAGCAATCACCGTTCCCTGATCATCGATTACCTCAATACCGCGGTCTCCTGCACCGTTGGCAAATACTCTTACGTTATCAATGATGATGTCTTCAGCCGCATCAAATTCCAGCCAGTAGCTCGAATTGAAGTGGTACTGTCCTGATCCATTTGTAATTCCAGGCTTTCCACCGTTTCCAGTGGCACCTCCATGAAGCGTGAAATCATCTACCCAGAAAGTTGACTGATCGTTTACTACCGGCGTAGTAAAGTCATTTCCTGTAGCGATTGGGGCATTTGCAAATTCGTCATCATACCATTGAACATTGTCTCCCATCCATGAAACGTCCGCTGTTCCAGGGGCAGGGATATCGACGTCCATCACAGCTGGCGTATCAGGCGTATTAAGGGTAGAAACCTCAATGGCTTCAGACATCGTTTCTGATGCACATACATCAACAACACCCACTGAATAGCTACCAGCGGCAGTTACGACGATTGATTGTGTGTCTTCTCCGTTTGACCAGTTGTAGCTCGTACCTTCAGAAGCTGTGAGTGTAACTGAACTTCCTTCACAGAAAGTCAAGTCTCCATCTGCAGCGATAGTTGGAACCACCGGTGTAATCTCTTCAACGAGTACGCTATTAGAAATACCGATACATCCATCAGTGTCGTATACATTCACGCTGTAATTTCCTGCAGCAGAAACGATGATTGACTGAGTGCTTTCTCCGTTGTTCCAGTCGTACACGTCGTACCCTGCTGGGGCAGTAAGTTCAACTGTTTCACCCGGACAAAGCCCTGTTCCACCATTTGCAGTAACAGTAATTCCTGCTAGCTGACATTCTGCTTCAAGAACATTGTTGTAAGTATTGATTGCAGGATCATTGATTACGGTTTGTGTTCCGCTTGGCCAATCGATTACTACGCTATCAATAGAAGTACTAGATCCAAGACCAAAGTGCGCATGGAAAGTGTTGACGATACCGTAGCTCTCTCCTGCTCTTACTTCGCGTACCTGAACTCCCCAGTCTCCATAGATCTTGATCTTCGCTCCAACAGCGTTTGCGTTAGAGATGATTCCTTCGAGGTCAAATACTACCCAGTTGTTGCTGTTACCATCATTCAACCAAAGAATGTCGTCGTTGCTATTGTCTGGGTTAACGTATCCATTTCCGTATGACGAGTAAAGGTCAAGTGAACCATCGTTATTCAAATCTCCGATTCCGAAGCTGTGCATGGTATCACCGTATGGGAATGTGTTCGCGATGTAAGAGAATGTACCATCACCATTGTTGTGGTAGTAACGGTGCACTCCACCAGCGTAAACGATATCGTTGTATCCGTCGTTGTCAAGGTCAGCCATTTTAGCTTGGAGGAAGAATCCTGTTGTGGATACACCAGCAGCAGCTGTCACATCTGTGAAGTTTCCTGTTCCATCATTCTCAAGCAGCATCATATTCGTGCTGTGATTTGTGATCAAACAGTCCATGTCTCCGTCATTATCATAGTCAGCAAAGTCTGCTGTCCATGACTGCTCGTTCAGTACAAGACCGCGAGCCGCAGCCTCCTCTGTGAAGTTTCCATTTCCGTCGTTCACCCAAAGCTGGTTTATACGACGTGGATCGTTCGGGTCATTTACAAACTGGCGGCACTTTGCAATGAAGAGATCAAGGTCTCCATCATCATCAAAATCAGACCAAACTGAACCATAGTTACCTGAGTGGTCAGTATTGTTGTAGCCTCCGTAATCGTAATCTGTAAAGTCGATGAGCGTTGTATTTGGAACCATCCCTCCAGCACCATCATTGTGCCAAATGCGCGATGCCGCGTCATCGTGACAAGCGAAGTAATCAAGGTAACCGTCATTATCAATGTCGGCCATGTTACAATCTTGCATAAACATTGAACCATTCGCTAGGTTCGACATTGTCGAAATACCTTGAGCGTCAATTGAAACGAAGTGAACTCCGTCATAAGCTCCACCGCTAATCACGTCATTGTGACCATCGTTATTCAAATCTCCAACCGCAAAACCCCATTGGTTGTTACCTGAAACCACACCGTAATCTTCTTCTACCCAGCCACCTGCTGTTTGGTAGAGAATCTTCAAGTGATCTGCTTGATCGAGTGTTACGATGTCATCTAGACCATCGTTATTCATATCAGTTACACCTACAGTTCCACCACTATTGTAGTTAGAAGGGAGGTTTGCAGAAGCATCAGTAAATGATTGAGAAAACGCTGTGATTGTAAAGAAGATCGCAGCAAAGAAGAATGAAACGGTCAAAATGATCCGACGTGCTCGCAGCAAATTTGGTGCTGGAGCGCTCATGGTCAAGGCTCTCATAAAAGCATTATTGGTTCCCCTAAAGATACGGAAAAAGTATGAGGAACGAGCTTTCTTTCTTCTGAGGCTGTGTATCCTACAGCCCTGTTTGGAATGATGGAAATGAAAAAAGCCGGACCATTTCTGGCCCGGCTTTTACAGCATAAAAGAGTAATATTAGTTGCAGCTTGTGTTGAACGCTGAAAGGAAATAAAGCATGTCCTGGGTGTCGACACGTCCATCACCATTGAGGTCGCATCCGCAGTTATTTTCACATCCGTAATCTGCTAGGAACATGAGCAAGTCTGGCGCTCCGATGAATCCATCGTTATTAAAGTCAGCTGGACAAGTGTTCGGTCCGATTGCTGGAGCAGGAATACCGTCTCCTTCGAAACTTACCGTCGACGTATGCGACACTAGGTTTCCAACACAGTCTTCCGCTTCCCAAGTCCAAACCACTTCGTAACGTGGACAACAATCATGATCAAAGGCGAAGTCTCCACCTCCCATGACATCGTTTCCGTTGATTTCACCTTCGTAAGTGAACCAACCTCCTGATCCGTAGTTCGCGTTGACATTGTTTGCAGCCACTCCTACCTGGTATCCGTAGTAGTAGTTCTCTGGTGCGTGTGTCAGTTCAAGTAGAGCTCCGTCATAATCACCCCACCCGGTTAGTGTTCCACCTGCTTGCATGATGTAGTACATCCAGTCAACATGGTTGCCGTTGCTGATATCGCAATCATCCTTGAAGCTTGTTGGGAAGTCTTGGTTTGACCATGCGTCCCAATCCATTCCTGGATCGAATGCTACATCGATATTCCAACCAGCGTCTTCGTTGTCATTGCAGTAAACTGAACCAGACAAGGTAGCTGAACCATCAGGGTACTCTACCCAGTTCGCTTCAATTGTGCTGTAGTACTGCGTACCCATGCCGTTGAAATCAAAGAGCACTACACTCCATGTTTCTGTTCCTGCACATGTTTCACCATTCTCGTACGCTGCTGGTGTCATTGCCAAGCAGTCGGCAACACTTCCTTCCGCAGGAAGATCTCCAACGAGTGTTTCCGTGAAGATTACTTCAACCTCTCCATCGCAATTATCAGAAGCAGTGAGCACAGGAGGTGCAGGTACTTCGTCGTTGCAATCGATCACTTGGTCTGCTGGTAGGTCACTTAACACTGGGGCACTTTCATCAACCACAGTTACCACTTGCTGAGCTTGGCTAGAATTACCACACTCATCTTCGGCAGTGAAAGTGCGGAACAATGTGTACTCTGAATCACAGTCAGTCGGGATGATCTCTTGCTCCTCTGAGATGGTCACCATTGCGCAATTATCCATGGCCTCTGGTATCTCTGTTGGAAGCGCTTCGTCACATTGGATTGTTAGGTCGGCAGGGACAAATGTGAATTCTGGTGCTTCTTCATCTACCACGTGAATCACTTGAACGTGCTGTGAACTATTTCCACATGCGTCAGTAGCTGTCCATGTACGTGTAATCGTTGATTCTTGTGGGCAATCTCCAGCAGCTGAAGTTTCATTGAAAGTGACACCGAAATCACTGCAATCATCACTTACGATCACCTCGCCTTGAGCTGGAATGTCTTCATTACAATTGATGGTGATGTCTTCTGGTGCTTCTTCGAAGACTGGTGCCGTTGTATCTGAAATTGAGATGGTTTTGATGGCAACACTTTCATTACCACAGTAGTCAATGGCCACCCAAGTCCAACGAATCTGATAATCAGAAGGACAATCTCCATCAATGATTTCTTCGTAGAACAGAAGTTCTACCTCCTGACCACAATTATCGATAGCCTCTACCATTGGGATTGCTGGAATTGGCTCTGAACAGTCAATGTCCATACCCTCACCAACTCCAATAATTTCTGGCGCTGTTGTATCAGTCACCGTGATATACTGTTCAGCTGTACTCACGTTTCCGCAGGCGTCAGTCGCAATCCAAGTTCTTGCAAGTACACCTAGACAACCGCCCGAGAAGAGCACATCTTCGTAGGTGATGGTTACTTCATTACAATCATCTGTAGCCGTTACCATCAGGTCATCTACCTCATCGCATTCTACGAATACAGAAATTGGGAATGGGTCAATCACAGGAGGTGTTGTATCAATCACGTAAATGATTTGTGTGTGTGATTCTACATTTCCGCAATCATCGGTCGCTGTCCAAGTACGAATGTAGCGTTGAGGACAATCAGAGTCATCGTAAACTTCATTGAAGATGACGGCAACATCATCATCACAGTTATCCGTGGCTGTGAGCATCATAGCTGGTTCCGGAGTCTCCAAACAAGACACTTCATCGTCTCCTGGATAAGCACTCAACACTGGCGCTTCGTCATCACCGTATGTGATTTCTTGAACGCATGTAGAGGCGTTTCCACAATCATCTTCTGCCTGATAGGTACGGAAGATTGTTCCAGAACAATCATCTCCTACTTGTTGATCACCCAACCATGAAATCAATGGCGTTGAACAATTGTCAGTTGAGAATATCAAGAATATGTCGGCATCAGGAATGTCATCGTAGCAGTCGTAGTGAGCGTTGTTCGGACATGTAATTGATGGCGGTGTAGTGTCTAGCACCGTAACCGTTTGCGACACTGTTGTTGAATTTCCGCAGTCATCGGTTGCTGTCCATGAACGCTGGATTTCATAACCACAGGCTAGCGGAACGATACCCGAGATCGCTGTGATCTCGAGGTCATTATCACAGTTGTCTGTAAAGATTGGATCAACTACTGGCTCGTCTTCATCACACTCAATGGTTACATCTGGTGCTGAGAACTGAGCTACTGGATCTGTTGTATCCAGAACAGTAATGGTCTGCGACACCGTTGTTGAGTTCCCGCAATCATCTGTCGCTGTCCATGAACGCTGGATTTCATAACCACATGCCAATGGAACGATACCCGAGATCGCTGTGATCTCAAGATCATCATCACAGTTGTCTGTAAAGACTGGATCAACTACCGGCTCGTCTTCGTCGCACTCGATGGTTACATCTGGTGCTGAGAACTGAGCTACTGGATCTGTTGTATCCAGAACAGTAATGGTCTGTGACACTGTTGTTGAGTTCCCGCAATCATCTGTTGCTGTCCATGAACGCTGGATTTCATAACCACATGCCAATGGAACGATACCCGAGATCGCTGTGATCTCAAGATCATCATCACAGTTGTCTGTAAAGACTGGATCAACTGCTGGCTCATCTTCATCACACTCGATGGTTACATCTGGTGCTGAGAACTGAGCTACTGGATCTGTTGTATCCAGCACCGTGATTGTCTGCGATACTGTTGTTGAATTGCCGCAGTCATCAGTGGCTGTCCATGAACGCTGGATTTCATAACCACAGGCTAGCGGAACGATACCCGAGACAGCTGTGATCTCCAGGTCATCATCACAGTTGTCCGTAAAGATTGGATCAACTACTGGCTCGTCTTCATCACACTCAATGGTTACATCTGGTGCTGAGAACTGAGCTACTGGATCTGTTGTATCCAGAACAGTAATGGTCTGCGACACCGTTGTTGAGTTCCCGCAATCATCTGTCGCTGTCCATGATCGTTGGATTTCATAACCACATGCCAATGGAACGATACCCGAGATCGCTGTAATCTCCAGGTCATCATCACAGTTGTCCGTAAAGATTGGATCAACTACTGGCTCATCTTCATCACACTCAATGGTTACGTCTGGTGCTGAGAACTGAGCTACAGGATCGGTTGTATCCAGAACAGTAATGGTCTGCGATACCGTTGTTGAATTGCCGCAGTCATCTGTCGCTGTCCATGATCGTTGGATTTCATAACCACATGCCAACGGAACGATACCCGAGATAGCTGTGATCTCCAGGTCATCATCACAGTTGTCTGTAAAGACTGGATCTACAACTGGCTCATCTTCATCACACTCAATGGTTACATCTGGTGCTGAGAACTGAGCTACTGGATCTGTTGTATCCAGAACAGTAATGGTCTGCGACACCGTTGTTGAGTTCCCGCAATCATCTGTTGCTGTCCATGAACGCTGGATTTCATAACCACATGCCAATGGAACGATACCCGAGATCGCTGTGATCTCAAGATCATCATCACAGTTGTCTGTAAAGACTGGATCAACTGCTGGCTCATCTTCATCACACTCGATGGTTACATCTGGTGCTGAGAATTGAGCTACAGGATCTGTTGTATCTAGAACAGTAATGGTCTGCGATACCGTTGTTGAGTTTCCGCAATCATCAGTGGCTGTCCATGAACGCTGGATTTCATAACCACAGGCTAGCGGAACGATACCCGAGATCGCTGTGATCTCAAGATCATTATCACAGTTGTCTGAGAAGACTGGATCAACTACTGGTTCGTCTTCATTACACTCAATGGTTACATCTGGTGCTGTGAACTGAGCTACAGGATCTGTTGTATCCAGAACAGTAATGGTCTGCGATACCGTTGTTGAATTGCCGCAATCATCTGTTGCTGTCCATGAACGCTGGATTTCATAACCACAGGCTAGTGGAACGATTCCCGAGATCGCTGTAATCTCCAGGTCATCATCACAGTTGTCCGTAAAGATTGGATCAACTACTGGCTCGTCTTCATCACACTCAATGGTTACATCTGGTGCTGAGAACTGAGCTACAGGATCTGTAGTGTCGCCATAGAAGTGTTCTTGGGTGCATTCAGAGAAGTTGCCACAATCATCTGTTGCACGGAATACTCTGGTAAGAACTCCTGAGCAATCATCTCCTGAAATACTTTCGGATTCAAGTGTAATATCAGGAGTTGAACAGTTATCAATCGCCATGATTGAGCTTAAATCAACCAAAGGAATGTCTGACAAACACTCATAGGACCCACCACTAGGGCATGAAATTATTGGTGCTTCAGTATCTTCTACTTCGAATATTACGATGCACTCCTCTATGAAAACTCCATCGTCTACGGTGTAGGTTCGGGTAAGAGTATACTTATCCCCTGCGCAGCCAGTCCCACCATTATCGATTTCTGAAATGGTGATTACAGGAGCGTTACAAGAACTAATCACGTTTATATCTGAAGGGTCTGCCACTGGAATATTTGCTGCGCATTGAAGCGAGTTCATTCCATTCGGACATTCAATCACTAGATCACAGCAGACAGGTGATGGACCAGAAATCCCAGTAATCATGCAGTCGTCCGTATTCAAGGGCTCTGCACAACCCGCAATTGAACTCGGTGTAACTTCAGCCACCGTGATGCTATACATCTGGCCATCATTATAGGTCAGACTCAATGTGGCTTCGGTGACTGGGTTTGCTTCCCCGCTATTGGTCAAACAAACCGATTCTGACGGATTATCAATGGCATTCGAATCTACCGCTCGGTATTCGCCGTTGATTCCCACTACATGTACATCCACAGTGTATGTTCCATCGCCGTTACAGTTCACATCAATGCCCTCGTAATCGATATTACACAGCAGTACATCAGCGTCACCACAACCAAAGCGAGCCTTGAAGTTATTGATGGCTAGGTCACCATCGGCATCTTGATCCCATACTACGAGGTAGTAGTTTGTTACTTCAATGAAGTTCGGAACAGGGATCGTATTCCACGTATTTGAACTTTCGACTCCACAAGCTGCAAGTTGCAAATCGTTGAAGTCTCCACTTAGAAATTCACCTGTTGATGGATTCTCCGTTACTCCTGTAGTTCGAACGTTAGAGTAATAAAGCGCCCAGGCGATGTTGTCACCGGAGTTGTCATTAATCTGCACTTGGAAAGTTCCCGCTAAAGCTCGAACATCGAAGTTGAGCCATATAATCGGTTGACCGGAAGCTGGATTAGCTGGAAATACGGTGTTTCCAGAGCTAGGTTCCACACACGCGAAACCGCTAATATCAACATCAAAGTCATTTGGATCATAGGTGTCAGTCGGCATAATTTGCGACTGAGTCTCAGCAGATGAACCACATCGAATAATACCGTTTATTGGACCTGAGTTAGGCGCGTCATCAATGGTTCCATCTGGATTCCATGATGCACCTTGTTCCCAACGAATAGACGTGCATGGTCCTTCACATTGGGCAGAGAGTTCGCTCGAAAATGCCGCAAAAAAGAATGCGCACACGAGCGTCATGAGTAGTGACCTCATAGTAATTTCGGTTAAGTTTAGATAACAAGCTATGCCAAGGGCTCATGCAAATATATCGAAAAAATCACGATATTTATCTTTGAATCTGAACCCTTTAGCTAAACATCTATGCTCAACCCTATCAAATTAGTAGGATTAGGAATCCTATTATTACCCCTAATCACATTCGCTTCTGATGACTGTCAGCTGCGTACTCAAACTCCCGGTGGATGGGGCGCTCCAGCTAATGGAAACAACCCCGGTGTCTATCGTGATGCAAACTTTGAGAGTGCATTTCCAGAGGGCCTAACTGTCGGATGCGAAGAAAATCAGCTCGTCTTAACTTCTGCGCAAGCGGTCGAAGACTACCTACCATGCGGAGGTCAACCCACCCCACTCGACGAATCGTATGAAGATCCCGGGTGTATTGGGAATGTTTTTTCTGGTCATATTGTGGCATTGACTCTAAGTGTCGGTTTCGACAATAACGATCCTGACTTTGGAGAAAGTAATACATTCTTAGCCGACGCTATCATTGGTTCGGGTAATTTTGAAGGATGGACTGTCGGTGAATTCCTTTCACTCGCAAATGACGTTTTCGGAGGTTGCAATGATAATTACTCTGCATCTCAGATTTCATCTACACTTGCCGACATCAACGAAAGCAATGTTGATGGAGACGGTAACAACGGCTTTTTACTTTGTGATGAAGGATGTATCGATGAAATCCCGCCTGTAGTAGAAGAATGTCCTGAAGACGCTCAATACAGCTGTGCAGATGAATGGAGTGTTAGCGCTCCAGTTTTCTCCGACGATTCTTCTTTTGATGTCATTGAAATCGTAGAAGAAATTTCTGAAGGATGTACAACTACGTTTATCTACACCTGGACCGCAACAGACGTTTGCGGAAACGAGTCCACATGTGAGACCACCATTCAAGTCACAGACGATGAAGCACCTACCATTGAAGGGCTTCCTGAAGATTTGACCATTGAATGTGATGATCTTCTACCTGAATTCAATATCTCAGCTAGTGATAATTGTTCTGGTGTATCCCTAACCGTTGAAGATGTATTTATTCCTGGTGATTGTCCTTCAACAGGTACCATCGAATACACCGTTGTAGCCACAGATGATTGTGGGAATGAAGCCAACGCATCTTTCACTATTACGATAGAAGACTACACTTCCCCTGAGCTCATTGGAGTACCTGACAATATCACCTTGAATTGTGGTGACCCGCTTCCTGAGCCGCCAATGGTCGACGTCATAGATTCATGTGACCCTAATGTAGAAGTGGTCTTCTCTGAAGAAATTAACGAAGTAGACGGCGACGCATGCACGCTCGTTCTTCCTCTGAACGAATACTACGATGAAGATTGGGCGTTAATTCTTCCTGATTTTGCACCAGGTTATGAGTTTTATCATTTGGTTTCAGGCTCATGGATTGACAATGGAGATGGCACCGCATCCATTGAAGCTTCATTCGTATCAGTTGACAACCCGAATGGTGGGTGGAACGCCACCGTAGATTTATACAACGGTTTAGACTGGGATGCCTGGTCTAACCAAGATTTCCCAACCAATTACAAAGACGACTTCAACCTCGCCGGTGATGAGTACTTGAATTGGATTTACTACCTCATCTCTGACGCCTCATATATGGAAGGATGGGGAGACTTTGAAGGATCGTACTTTAATCTATCCCATGCACCTTCTGGCGGATACTATGGGTATCAAGTAGGTATTGCGGCCAACAACGTAAACGAGAACTACGGGTCAGGCGGGTGGTTTGACTATGAAGGAATTTTCATTGATTCATCTACTGGCTTTAATGGAGACCTAGACGGAAGTGGCGACTTCGCTTTCGAGCATCTATGCTGTGATTCACCTAGTGCAACATGGACTTGGACTGCCACGGATTGCGCAGGAAATAGCGTAAGTGAATCGACGACTATTATCTACTCAGGAAATAATCCTGATGGTCTTGTTGCAGGAGTTTCTCCTTGTCTAGGAGATATGGGAGGAAACGGCGTCGTAGATAATGGCGACTTCCTTATCCTTTTATCAGAATACGGTAGAACTGGAGAATATATCTCAGACCTCAATTCTGACGGTTCCGTAGATACAATCGACGTTCTCGATTTCATTTCGAGGTTAGGTACTACTTGTGAATAAGACGTACCACAATTAAAATAACACAGGCGATGAAATGAATCATCGCCTGTTTTTTTCTGTAGCCCCGCCGGGAATCGAACCTGGATCTTGGGTTCCGGAGACCCACGTACTATCCATTGTACTACGAGGCCAGTTCAGAAGGCGAAAATAGAAAATGCCATCGACCTAGGTGATGACATTCATAAAGTTCATTTCATTGGGCGGTCCAGACTAGATACGTCCTGGACATTTCTTACAGCGGTTCCCCTTTGCCTTTTTATACTTCTTACAGCACTTCTTCTTCTTGTCGAAAGAGCGTACCTCATCAAAGTCAAAGCAAGCACACGAGCCACTAACTGTCTTACACGACGGATTTGCCATGCGGCAAAGTTCGGAAGCGATAGCGGTTCACGACATACCGCATTTAGGGTATTCTCATCCTGACAGAGTAGGGACGAATCGATAAACGATAATCTATAAACTATAACGTTTAAGTTGAGTCATTCTGTCCACGGTCCACAGTCCACGGTCTACTAATGATACCCGAGTCTTTAGTTCATGGTAGATGAATCGATAAACGATAATCTATAAACTATAACTGTTTGGGGTGTTTCAGGTAGTCCAATAGCTAATGCCGCATCGAGAGCCATTGGCTCTTGACCCTGATTATCAGGTAAATACAGAGAACATTCGTTATTGATTATAGATTATCGTTTATAGATTGAGAGTCTCTAGACTCTTTCCTAGAAATTCAGGTTTCTTAGTAGCTTTTGTGGTGAAAGCGCCGCAAGATTCAACTCGAAGGTTAGGTAATCGAGAGGACCTGTGTTTTGAAGCGTGTACATGCGGTTTCCTGCGAGGGGTACGTGGATCTCGAAGACATCTTGGATGAGTTCGAGTGAGACTCCTGCGCTGTAGGCGTATTCCGTTCCTAGGAAGAGGTTATCGTATGCTCCTCCCGCGGCCCAGATGGAAACTGGGAAGCCGATTGGGAGTTGGTATTCTACTCTTGCTGAGGCTGCCCAATCGTTCAAGGCATACTCTTGTAGAAGGAACATTCCTCCTTGGGTATCTGTGATTTGGCGAGACAAGAGCGTCTTGAAATAATTATCGTTGTCTGGCCATTTGAAACGGTCACGGTCAAGGAATAGGTGATCAGCGAAGATGTCTTGTCCTGGTCCAACACCAGCTAGGGTGAGTGGGTAAAGACCATTGACACCTGCATCTCTTGCGGCGGCGAATACCATCCATTTAATCTTCTTGCCTTTGCGGTTGTATTTGAAGGCTCCCTCATAGCGCAACGAGGCCATTGGGCTAGATAATTCCTCTTCGAACAATGCTTTTACGTTGACGTCAAGGTCATGTGATACACGCTTCTGATCAAGATCAATGTGGTAGTTCAACTCAGGAAGAAAACGTTCGAATTCTGGCCACAGCAATTCAGGAGTAGTGATATCGTCGCCAAATAAAATCGTGTTGTCATACTCTCTGAATACACGGTAATGGCCTACGCCGAGCGTTAGCTTCGAACTCAAGCCTGAATTGACTTCTTTGTCGAATGTGTAGTTGATGTTGAAGTTTGAACGGACGTAATCAGAGTTGTACCCCCAGAACCCATCATTTTCACGAAAGGTCTTGGTGTTGAGCTCAATTTCCCACGGACCTTTGTAGTAGCTCAATCGTCCGAAACCAGTGAGGGTTCCTGTGCTGATACTGTACATGGGTGTGAGTGCGAATTCAAAGTCTTTCGGGAGAATACTTGTGTTGTGAAAATGCAGTCCGAGCATCCATTTGTTCATGTTATTCCATGCAACTGCTGGTGTCCAGAAGATCTGGGTACGCTCTGGATCTTCATAGCGCGTAAAGAACTTCAAGCTCGGCGGATCTACTTTCCTCAAGATTCCGCTGGTTCGTGAGTTGTTGTTCTTACGGTTGTAATCGAGGGCTGTTTTTCCTCCATCAACGATGACTTTGTCTACGTTGGTGTTGGCTAATGAGAGCGTAGCTTTCTCTCCTTTCGCTAGCGCGGAACTGGTCCAGGTTGTTTCTACACGTCTTCCGTCTTTGAACGAAGTGACCTCTACTGGTCCGGAAATATCTCCTGTGTTCTTGACAGTGACTTCGAGCTTACCTCCTACTTCTTTTACTTTTCCAGCTTTGAAGTCTATGAGTCCGTCGGTTTTTACAAGTTCATCGAAGAACCAAGTGAGGTCTTCCCCTGTCTCTTTCTCCAAAATGGCCTGAAGGTCTTCCGGTTGTGGGTGCTTGAATTTCCATGTATCGAAGTACGCTTGCATGGCTTGATCAAAGCGATCTTCTCCGAGGTAGCTTTTGAGGTATTCAAAAGTGGCCGCCGTCTTCTTGTAAACGATGGCTCCATAATTCAACTGAGAAAGCTCATCACTGTGACACTGCATCGGCTGATCTTGCTGCAATCGCGCACTGATCAAGTAGGTGAGTTCATCTTGTCTGCGATAGGGTTCATCCGCAAAGCCTGCGCGTTCTCGTATTCCCTGTGGCAACCAAGTACTTCCCAACTTCATAGTGTCGTATTTCGTGTAGAAGTAGCGCGTTTCATTGAACGAGTTGATTCCCTCATCCATCCATGCGTTGGTGCGTTCATTGCTTCCTAAGATTCCATAGAACCAGTTGTGCCCTACCTCGTGAACAATCACCGTTTCAAGGCTCAAATCAGAACCACTTCCACCAATGACTGTGATATTTGGGTACTCCATTCCCCCTCCAGCGGAGATTGTTCCGTCAACGGCTGTTACATGATTGTATGGGTAATCGCCATTCCAAAGCGAGTAGTAATATGTACCGTCATTTAAGTACTCGATACTACGTTGCCATAGATCAGCTTCTCTTGAAGTGAACATGGCCCAAGTCGTCACTTTTCTTCCAGAGTGCGGAAGCTCAATTTCACCTTTCAACACATGCCAACGCTTATCTGCAAACCAAGCAAAATCATGGACACGATCTTGCTTGAACTTGACCGTTTTCATTGTTGAGGATGATGGAGGGAATTCCATGTCACTTGGGAATTCTGATCTTTTAGCCGTTGCTGTAGCTAATGAATCCATGAACGTTTCTTCAGCTTTTGAATCATAGCGATCTCCAGTAGCGCCTAAGACGTAATTCCGCGGTAGCGTGATCGAAACATCAAATGAACCATACTCAGAATAAAATTCTCCTTGATTGAGGTAAGGCATTTCGTGCCAACCGTCTTTATCGTACACCGCAGGTTTTGGGTACCACTGTGTGATTTGGTAGCTCTCCCCTACGTGTCCTAATCGCGAAATCACACCGCTAGGAATTTTCACTCTAAAGGGAGTGCTGATTGTCACACGCTCACCGCTTTTCAGTGGCGTGGGTAACATCAACTTCGCAATGTCTCTGTGCTCAGGATGGAAACTCCATTCCGCGCTAGCGTTATTAACTTTAAAATCAAGTGAATCAATCCCTCCCAAGTTCTTTTGTATGGTGTAGAACATGTACAAATCTCCATTGCGGTATTGCTGTTTCGCTAACGCGGAATTGCGATCACCATAGGCGTTCGGCCAGAGGTGCATCCAAATGAAAGGAAGCGCGTCAGGAGAATTGTTGATGTACTCCATTTCAATGAAGCCGTTCAACTGGTGGTTCTCATCGTCAAGCGTCACTTCGATGGTGTAATTAACTTCTTGTTGGAAGTAGTCTTGTTGCGCCCAAGTAGTCAGACAGATCAGGGCGAAGAGGGATGATAAAAGTTGTTTCATGTGGCGTAGCTTGATGTCAAGACGATCTAATTGCGTGAAAAGTTACTAGTTTCCAGTCGTGATTCTGTTTAAGAAACCCATTGAAGATCAAGAGTACTTGCTGTACTTTGGTTTAATTGTCTTTCACATTGCGACCCTTCAATGGTGGCAGATAGCTCCGTGGACTGTTTTCGCCATTTTGATTCTCCAATTGATGCTGTTCGTGATCCCTGTAGATCGCTTTCCAGATATCGTGAAACGACCTCTTCAAGGACTAGTACTGATTCTTTGGTTGTCTCTGTTATGGCGGCAAAGTCCGTACCTCCCGAATCACCTGTTGTTTGAAGGATTGATTGTTGTCGTCATATTGATTACTTCTTTCTTTAGGCTGTTGACGAATGATTTCAATCCAAGATTGCGTTTGAGTCACTTCCGAATAGCACTTCCCATTCTTTACATTTTAGCCGCACTGCAAAAGTGCAATACCGACTTTTTCGAAAGTGCCTACAGTGCGCATGTACTTGAGAGTGCCATCGTGCAACGATTTGGTTTGGATATACAGTTGCCTAACCTTCTCTTGGCATCAGGAACCGTGTTGTTAGAATTGAGTGCTGGTATTTTTTTACTCATCCCGCTAACGCGGAACTTGGGAATTGCAACAGCGCTCATAATGCACATTCTATTCGCTTTAACTGGAGATCCGGGTGTGATTAGCTTCAGCGCATTAGGTGTGGTTTTCCTGTCCTATTATTTGAGTGATAGCCGGATAAAAATCATGATGTTCTGGCTACTATCGAATACGGTATTCGTAATCGCCCAATCTGACTATACGCTCCGCATGCCGCTGTTGGAACTATCTCTTTACCTCTCGGTGGTGGCGATTATATGGGACTGGCGTAAGGTCAAACTTGATCCGAAAAAACTACTCGTTCGGTGGCCACAGCGAATAATCATCGGACTATTGATTCTCAATTCTCTCAGTCCTTACATCGGGTTCAAAACGGCAGGTGCCTTTAATATGTTCAGTGATCTAAAGGTGACAAAAGAAAGCAACAACCATTGGTGGATGCCACAAATGACGGTCTTTCCCTACTTAGAGCGTCAATATCAAGTCAATGGAATCAGCACGTCATGTGATGTGGTTTCTTCAAGTTTGAGCACTCGAGCGTCTTCTACAACAACGGATATTCAGCTCAAACGGAGCCTCTTTAGAAATTGCGGCCCAGACGCTAGCGCGGAAATTGGTGACAGTTTGAAGATTTCAGGAAGGCAGTTTCTTGAGTATAGTTTGCTCGAGCGGAAGTTGGTGGTGTTTGAGTGAGGAACTAAGGAGCCTTCAAGAGTTGTGGCATTACTACTACACAGCGTAGCAACGGAACCCGTATCTTTATAGCAACCTTGGGACTCTTCTATGAGATTTATTTTTCTGCTCGCAATATTATGCTGCGTCCATTCGGCGAACGCTCAACTGAGAATCAATGAATTCTCTGCCCATAAGGGACTTGAAGACGGTGGTGAAGAACATGATTGGATTGAGATCATGAATACTGGAGCACAGCCGGTCCAACTCTCTGATTACTTCTTGTCTGATAAAACGGAGAACCCACTCAAATGGCAAATGCCCGAATATGAATTGGGAGCTGGTGAACTCATTACAATCTGCGCATCTGGATGGGATGTGAATGAAAGTGTGGGTACTTGGGAGTCTTTTGTGGTTGCTGAAAATATTTGGGACTGGCAGATCGCCACAGCAGATATTCCAGATAATTGGATTGATGTAAGCTTCGACACCTCTGATTGGAATTCGAATGTTGGTGGATTGGGATACAACGACGGAGACGACAATACAGAGATTCCTGAGACTACTGCCCTATACATGCGTCGAGATTTTAATGCTGTGGAACTCGAGAACATGTTGGCGTTCACCTTTCATGCCGACTACGACGACGGGTTCGTCGCCTATTTGAATGGGGTCGAAATTGCTCGTTCAAATGTATCAGGTACTCCTCCGGCTTTCGACACCTACGCAGATGGAGAGCATGAAGCCCTAGTTTACCAAGGAGGGCAACATGAAGAATTCTTACTTGATGCGAACTACATTCAAAGCATTCTAAACGAGGGCGTAAATACCATCGCCATTCAAGTGCACAATTCAACTCCATGGTCTTCTGACTTGACGGCTAACTTTTATTTGTCTGTAGGACTTTTAGGATCCGCAGGAGGTTATGAAAACGCACCTTCGTGGTTTAGCACATCTACTAATACCAACGCGTACTATCACACTAATTTCAAGCTTAGTCCTGGTGAAGACGTGATCATTACACACGCAAACAACACGCAAGAGGACGCACACCCAGTGAGCGATTTACTGTCTTTTGGACTTAGTCAAGGCAGGTACCCTGACGGTCTGGGGGATTGGTGCTTTTTTGATCAACCGACACCCGACGAAGGGAATGAACCAAGCTGGTGCTATGACGCCATCACACCACCGCCAAGTGTTGACCTGCCATCTGGTTGGTATTCTGGAACACAGTCTACTGGAGTTTCGGCACCAAATGCCACAGTTCGATTCACGCTCAATGGTGATATACCCAATGAAAACGATCCGGTTTATAATGGTATCCTTGAATTTGACGAGAATGCGACACTGACGGTCAGAGCTTTCGGAGATGGTAACTTATTACCGAGTCAAGTTGTAGATCGAACCTACATCTTCAATGAAGACAACCATAACCTATTGGTCTTTTCTATCCATACTGACCACGACAATCTTTGGGACTGGAATGAAGGAATCTACGTTTCTGGTCCGAATGCAAGCCAAGACTATCCGTTCTTCGGAAGCAATTTTTGGCAACCCTGGTCGAAGTACAGTAGAATGGAGGTCTTCAACCAGGATAAAGAACTTGTTTCTCAAGAGCATTTCGATCTCGAGATTCACGGCGGTTGGTCTAGAGCTGAACCACAAAAGTCTTTTCGTATTGACTTCAAGAGTGCATACACTGGTCGGCTAGAATACCCACTATTCAGTCAAAAACCCTCCGTTCAAGACTTCAATAATCTGAATTTGAGAAACGGAGGACAGCACGTCTGGTCTGACAAGATGCAGGATGGATGGGTGAGTCGAATCGTGAATGACAATACAGCCATCGACAACATGGCGTGGGAACCTTGTATTGTTTATCTGAACGGCGAGTATTGGGGGATGTACGAGGTAAGAGAGAAAATGGACGAGCATTATCTTGAGAGCAATCATTCAGTAAGCAGTGATGCCTTGGATCTGTTGAATCCGGCTGGACTGGCTTCCATCAATTCTGAAGAAGCGCTTGCTGGCACTACGGATCAATTCACGGAGGCATATCTAGCCATTATGGCCGAAGATGCAGACAGCGAGTCATTCTATACCCTAGTCGATTCATACTTCGACATGGACAATTACATGGACTACTTTGCTGTTCAAACGCTCATTCAAAACGTAGATTGGATGGGCATCGCTTGGGGTCTGAACAATGTCAAGGCTTGGCGTCCTCACACTGAAGACGGAAAGTGGAGATACATGATGTACGATGTGGATGGTGCCGTGGGATACTTCGGTCAGAATATCAATGACAACTACCTGGCATTCGCTCGAACACCATTATTTGCCAGTCCGAATTCTCAAATCTTCGATAAAATGTGCACCAACGATGAATTCAGGTGCAGATTTAGCAATCGATATGCTGACCTCATCAATACAATCTTCCAACCTGAATCGTTCATCGAGATTGCGAACGAAATGCAAGCAGAAATGCAGCCTGGAATGCCAGATCACGTTGATCGTTGGGGGGCACCTGAGAGTGTTACAAGTTGGGAGTTTAGCATTGACTTCATGGTCAACTACATGGAAGACCGTATTCCAACAGCACGTGAACACCTGCAAAGTAATTTGGGCTTGGGCCAGCAAGTTGAAATAGTCCTAGATGTCCTCCCTGCCGGCGCAGGCCAGGTGAAGATCAGTACCATTACCCCTGACGCTTATCCATGGCAAGGGGTTTACTTTGATGGTTGTCCGGTCAATGTTGAAGCCATTGCGAACGAGGGCTACACCTTTTCTCACTGGAGCGAGAACAACTTACTCGGGGGTGAGTCTCTAGATCAACAGTTATTGTTGTCGTTGAGCGAAGACGATATCTTCGTCGCCAACTTCATAGAAGAGATCGACAACTCCATATCCGAATCAACTAAGAACCTTGAATTCAAGTTGTTCCCAAACCCATCCAGCGGTTACGTCAACCTCGAGTTGTTAGACAACGGCACCCGCGCACAATCAGTGCGTGTCATTAATTCTATTGGACAAGCAGTATACACAAAGCAACTCAACATAGGGTCAAACTCAAGCACCACGGTACTCGATTTAAGCCAGTTGCCAAAGGGAGTATATATGGTGGAGGTGATGGCGGATCAACCTTATGTTCAGCGGTTAGTCCTTCGCTAATTAATCAAATATGGGACCTTTTACTAATTACTAATTCTGGAACTCAGCCGATTTATGAACCCTGCTGTAACCCAGGTATACTTCGTCACCCAATGATAAAGGGTTGTTCTTCTTCGGAAATGTAATGCCTACCAACATATGCTTAATAATACACCTTTCGTAATATTGAGTGAGGGTCTTCAAATTTATTATAAACATGGCCATTGAGCGTACATTTACCTCCTAATTTCACAAGATTCCTTAGCGAATTCGTGTCAAAACACTACTTCACTGAATAATAGTTTGTTTTGACGAGTAAGTACATTTTCTACTTAGTCATAGACTTTGGCTACTTCAGCGTTTCAGATAATGCTCTATTTGGCCAGAGGCTCCAGAACATCAATTGTTTTATATCTGAATGAGTTTGTATTGAACAAATAGCAATCACGCCCCCCCTAGTAATAAGAATCAAAGCATAACTCAAAGTACTGATGGTAATTTACCAAGTATTTTCACCATCCTACATCCGACCAATAGAGATATATTTACGGAACGATTGAGAATAACGAAATTTACAACATCTTTTATATTAAAGAACAAATCCAACATCACATGGGATTAAACATGATGTCAGATTCTGAAAAAGAAGAGTTCATTGAATACGCCATTGAGAAGGTCTATTTCTTTATTGATTCACAATTTTGGTCAAAATTTGATGTTTCGAAGGTTCAAAGTTGGATGCAAAATTTCAGATCACTTGATGAACGTTACTGTGCAGCTAAATTACTCGATAGATTTGTCTATTATTCGGAAGATGACGTTATACAACTATTAAAGCATGGACTTAATGAACTCTTCCTCAGAAGAGACTATTTAAGAGCAGAAGATGAAAGCGGCTATTCTCTGACGAATGATGAACTTCAGTCTCTTAAGAACCAATTCATTCGTAAAACAGCCCTGCTACCCTTAAGTGAAGGCAACCCTACCGAAAGCTCACACGCAGTTGCAAGAATATTAAGTAATGAAATTGGCTTTCCAGAACAAAATGTGCTAAGTCCGAGCAATTTAGAATCTGATTACTTCAATAATTTTGACAGAATTCTGATCATAGACGATTTTGTAGGCTCTGGCGATCAGATTATCGAATTCTGGAACCTCTTCGATACAAAAGTCGACGAAGAGAGTATTAAGATGTACGAATTCCCTCACAAGTTCCCAAATATTGATATCCAATACTTTTGCTTAGTTGTTACTAAAGAAGGATATGACAGATTCTATAATGAAGAATTAGAACACATGAAAAACCTCACAATCCGCTATTGTGAAATGCTTCCAACCAAATTCAAAATATTTGGGGATGACTCTGTTTACTTTGATCAAGAAGAAAGAGAGGAATGCAAGGCAATTATTCAAAATCTAATATCGGATAAAGGCTTTGGCTTAACGGGTTATAGACAATTAGAATACGCAGTTGCTTTTCACCACTGCATCCCTGACGCATCTCTTCCGTTATTTTATGAAAAGAAAGAAAATTGGAATTACCTTTTAAGAAATAAGAGAACTCAAGAGCATGTCGAAATTTAATAACCCGTTTTCAATTGACAGGGCGGAACAACTTGGTGATGAGCTATTCAAATTCTTTGCTCACCATAAAAATTTGGACGGGCTCTTAAAGAGGAAATCATTGATGGTCCAGGGCGGTCGAGGCTCAGGTAAGACCATGTTCTTCCTATATCATACGTACAAAACACAGAAAAGCGAAGCGCTCAATTGTGGCAAAACATTTGATGAATTCATCTCTAGTCATGATTTGATTGGAATTCACTTTCGGTGTGATTCGAATTTCGTTCCTGGCTTTCAGCACAAAGGTCTAGATGATAAAGAATGGCAGGGAATATTTGCGCATTTCCTGAATCTTTCTTTATCCAAACAACTCTTAGAAATTATCCTTGACATAAATTCTCAGGTTAAAAACAATCCATCGATAGATTTTACTATATCGAACGAATCCAATGGACTTTTTGACCGAAACGACCTCAACAGTTTCGAGATGCTACATTCGGTTATTAAAAGTGAAGAGATTAAAATAATTAGGTACGTTAATAACGTTGGAAGAGTTGAACAACCAGTATTAACATCGAATGGTCTTCTACTTAATATTATTGCAAATTGCATAATAAATCAGGAGGGATACCAGGGTAAGACAATTCACATTTTCGTTGATGAGTATGAAAACTTACTGGAGTATCAACAGGTACTCATTAACACGTTAATAAAACATCCAAGTCCTACAATATTCAATATTGGCACACGAAATGAAGGGGTTAAAACCTTTAGTACGCTAGCTGCAGGAGAATCTATCGCTCAACCCCACGACTACAGTCATTTTAATATCGAAGATTTTAAGAAAGAAGAATTCGAGGAACTAATCTCAGAGATCTGTAGAAAGCGTCTACAAAGGATAGATGCACTTAAAGACTATAAAGACGATTCTCCCGAACTTAACATCAAGTTTTATTTGAGAGAAGAATCACTGAGTCAAGAATTACAAAGAATATTTGAGAACGACAAAGCCAAGGAATATATTAACCTAAGACACAACTTCGAATCTAAAACCTCTAAATACACGAAATCTGAATTAGGCGAACTGTCGAAAGTAAGCGATCCAATAATAATGCGCCTAATAATAATTCTCATTGATAGGGGGAATAGCCTAAAAGACCTGATTGCAGAATTCAACAAATTCCAGAATAAAGAAAAGTCTAAATTCGATGACTGGATCCACAACAACAAACATGGAATTCTTTATTTACTATTTAAAGAAACAGGAAAAAAGAAGTTCTACTACGGTTACAACACTTACATTTCACTTTCATCGGGAATAATTCGTTATTTCATAGAGTTATGTGAAGTAGCCTTTCGAAATGCAAGTAGAAACGGATTCGAGTTCGATCATCCAAGACCAATTTCTCCTAAAGAACAATCTGATGCGGCAAAGTATGTAAGTAGATATAAACTCAATGACGTAGAAACCTATGCACCTTTCAGTAGAGAATTAATGCAGTTCACCAAACTTCTAGGTGGTATATTCGAAAAGTTGCATAGGAATCAAAAGCTAAGTGAGCCAGAGCAAAACCATTTCAGTACAGACTATGAAAGACTATCATCCTCAGCTAGGTCATTCTTATCAAATGCGGTTTTGTATTCAATTCTACAGAAAAGAGATGAGACTAAGGACAAATCAGACGCTATAGATTCTAATACCTCTGAGTATCATTTGAATCATATATATGCCCCATATTTTGAGATTTCTCCGCGTAAGAAACGTAAACTTCATATCAAACATCATTTATTTGAAGCCCTAATTTCGGGAGATCTGGAAAAAGCTGAAGTTGCGGCTAACAAGATCATCGGAGATAAAGACAAAACTCTTGATAATGGACAACTACATATAAAAGACTTGTTTTAATGCTCAGTAGCCGCTATTACGATTTTGAGGATATTCCAGAAGAAGTACTTTCAAAGATTGACTTTCTTCTTGTAGGAGTATGTAAAGAAGAACGCACCCGCAAAATACCGACCAGTCTAAAAGACAAATTAGCAGGACGCATTATCACTATCGAATACGACATCGAAACTGAAAAGTACATCCTCACTAGGTCTGATGACATGATTATCGATCGGACGGAAGGAATATCCGAGATTGGAACGGATTTGATCCCTAACTTTATCGATGAATTGAAAAAATTAGAAATCGATAATTGTTCAGTGCTAATAGAGTCTACTTCAATGGTACATCCAATGTTGTTTTACGCCCTCAAAGTTTTTAAAGAAGAATTCAACCTGGATCAACTATTCGTGACATATACTGAACCGCATAAGTACAAACAAAATGATGAGGCGGTAACCGTTAGGAGATTTGATTTGACTGAAAAATTCTGTAACCGTAGCTCTCTTCCTGGATTCTTGAGGATTTCAAGACAAGACAATGATAAAACACTGGTTGCAATAATGGGATTTGAAGGAAATAGATTCAGCAAAACATACGAAGAGGTTAACCCTTCGGCATATTCGACATATGCAATCGTTGGACTGCCTTCATATCAACCCAATTGGCAGTATTATGTATATTCACAAAACAAGGAGGTCCTAGAGCAATCCAAGGCCTATTTGAAGCTCGACAGAGTTACTGCTTATGACCCGTTTGGCATCTATAATTCCTTGCAACGCATAATGGACAATATTGGCTCCAATGAGCTAATCGTTGCACCACTGGGAACTAAACCACATTCCATCGGATCATGTATGTTCGCTATAGACAATCCAGACGTTCAATTGCACTATGACTACCCTTTCTTAGGAAAGAAAATTCGAACTGAAGGCGTTGGAAAAAGTTATTTGTATAATCTGACAGGATATATAAATGATTAAAGAATACGGGCAATACTATACTGAAGGGAATATAGCGAAGTTGTTGATCTCATCTGTTCGACAAAAAAAACCAGAAAAGATTATTGAGCTTGGCGTAGGGAAAGGAGCATTAATGAGGGAGGCTATGGGTCGCTGGGAAAGGGCGGAATTTTTTGGTGCTGATGTCGACAGAAATAATGTCAAACAACTTCAGTATGAGTTCCCTAATGTCGAATTCCTTGAACTCAATGGATTATCCTTCAAAATTGATTCAGAATTATCTTTCGGTCATAATACAATAGATGTAGCAATTTGCAACCCTCCCTATCGACAAATAGATAAGGCTGAACATTACGGCAGAGTGCTAGAAAATGCACAGCTAGGCTCTTTGAACGATTACAAAAAATTAAGCTCAGACTTAATCTTTCTTGCTCGAAATTTGACCTACCTAAAAAATGGCGGAGAACTAGCAATAATTCTTCCTAATGGGTTAATTACATCTCATGAATTCAAGGGATTTAGAAAAAACTTGTTGAAGAACCATGATGTTACTTCTGTAATTGAACTCCCAGATAGAGTTTTCAAAAACACCGACGCTAAAACGTACATTCTAATAGTTCGCAAAGGACGAAAAAACAAAGATCGAACTTCTGTTCAAGTGAAGATTGCTGACTCCAACGGAACAATAGAAAAACGACATGAGGTCCAATGTGAATTGTTAATCGAGCGGATGGACTACACTTATCATGATTGGAGGATAAGTGAGCAATCAAAAGCAAATGGTAAGTCCCTCAAAGAATTGAACGTATTAATCAGAAGAGGAAGCTATTCAAAACGAATGTTGGTAAATTTGAATACTCCTTTCCTTCATACCTCAGATATCTCTGGGAATAAGGGCAATAGTGTTCGTTTGGACAAAAAAGTCTTTCATGAGGGAATGTATGCTGAGAAAGGTGATATCGTTATGACCAGGGTTGGAAGAACAAACCTAGGAAAGGTGCTTTATGTCAAATCGGGACGAAGATTAATTTCAGATTGTGTATATGTTCTAAGAGCTCCCACTCAAATTAGCCAAGATCTCTATTCCAGTTTGTCGGGTAGAGAGGGTCGTGCCTGGATTGAAGCTCATAAAAGAGGGGTGTGCGCAAAGGTAATAAGTAAAACAGACCTATTGAATTACGTACTATTCGAGTAACACAACTTTGGAGTAAAAAAAAAATAATCAATTACTCAATCTCGCGTAAAGACAAGTCATTCTACCAAATGCTCATAAACTCTACAATGGACAACTTGCATATTCCATAGTCCCGAGATCGTGGCAGAAAGAGAGGAGATAATAGAAGTCGGAGCCGGGATTTTGGCTTGCCATCGAAAAATCTATAGAGCTGATCATTCTCAAAAATATAGCCCAACGTAGAATGGGGTACGATTGAAGACTAGAACCTATAAGTGATAACATTCCATCGACCATCAACCATCAACCGTCCCCCCCCCGTGATCCAAATCCAGTGTCACGAACGTATATATTTCAAAATCACCATCATTATGAAATTTATCGCATCACTGATTCTATCGCTTGTGCTTTCTGCAAGCCTTACTGCTCAGATTAAACAACAGCAGATTGACACATCTAATCTTGAAGATGGTCCTTACCTAGAATACTATGAAAATGGTCAAGTAAAAGTTGAAGGAGCAATTCTTAACGGCCAATGGGAAGGACAAAACATTTACTATTACTCAGACGGAAAAATTGAGTCAAAAGGGTTCTATGTAAACGGTCTACCTCATGGAACTTGGGAGTCATACTACAATACAGGAACTCCAGAAAAGAAGGGCACCTATGTCAACGGAAAGTGGAATGGCCGCTACCTCTGGTATACACGTGAAGGGAGAATCACCGAGAAAATCTATCGTGATGGCGAAATCGTCAGAGGCGAGAAAGTGATTGGTTAGCCGTCGAAATCAACGATTTGAACGAGAATCGATAAACGATAATCTATAACTGATAACTAACTGTCTACTGTCTGCCGTCTACCGTCCACAGTCCACAGTCCACAGTCCACAGTCCACAGTCCACCGTAAAAGCCGTAATGTGACTGAAGTGACACAAATCTGTGACACCCCTACCCTACCTTTGTAAGGTTATGTTTTGGAAAAAGAAGAATAGAGCTCCGAAGCCAAAGGCAATGGAGATCACAGAAGCCAATTTCAAAGAAATCGTAGCGCAGAATGATCATGCGGTACTCATTGACTTTTGGGCATCTTGGTGTGCACCATGTCGTGTGATGGGACCAATCATCGACGAACTTTCTGCCGAGTATGAAGGGAAAGTGATTATCGGAAAAGTCAATACCGAAGTATCTCCAAGACTCTCTCAAGTATTCCAAATCCGTAGCATCCCTTCCCTCCTCATTTTCGATAAAGGGCAACTTGTAGAGCGCTATGCTGGTGTGGTTCCGAAACCGAATTTGGAGGAGATTCTTGACACTTACGTTAGGCGATAGGCTATAGCCTTTTCTTCTGGACGGTGGACTGATTGGTACACCCGTAACCGTTATAGACTATTGCTTTTGGTTTTTAGTCTTTGGTTCTTGGTCTTTCGTTGTCATTTCAATCGGCGACTTAGCTTCAACCGTTATAGTTTATCGATTATAAGTTATAGATTGAGTCCCCCTAGACTCTAGACTCTCGTCTCTCGACTCACCTAAGGACGATGCGCTTTGTGAGCTTCTGCCCTTCCTGGAAATAGATCGCGATCACGTGTACTCCGTTCCATTGAGACACATCGATCGTTCGTTCGAATTGCGAAGTAGTGTAGACCAATTTCCCGGTGGAATCGATGAGTTCGATTTTGGTTACCTGGGAGCTGTTTTCGATTTCCAGTTGAATGACGGCTTCGCTAGGGTTTGGGTAGATGACCCATTCCGCGCTAGCGAAATTATTAACTGAAGTATCATTATCCCATAACCACAAATAAGCGTCTTCGAATTCATTGCGCCAGTAGGATTCGCTGTGCGTGCCGTATTCGTGGGTGAGGGTGATGAACTCATTCTCGTCGTACCAACCGGTGTTGCTCATGATATTATTCATGTTGGCGACCCCATTAGTCATGACAGGCCCTTCTTGTTCACCGGCAATGGTATAAATGCGCATCTCGTCTGTGACCGCGTTTTCTTGCATGTGATCGTAGGTCTCATCACTGAACCAATAGCTCGGTGAAAAAGCACCAATTCGACTGAACACGTCACTGTGTTCTACCCCTCCGTAGGCTGAGATCAAACCGCCCATTGAACTGCCCATGATGCCTGTCCATTCACGTTCTGGACGGGTGCGGTAGTTTTCATCAATGTATGGCTTGAGCGTATTGACGATAAAATCCATGTAAAGAGCACCTTCGCCACCGCCGTATTGAACGTTTACCCAAGGTGAATATTCATCGATGCGATGGACACCTCCGTTATCGATCCCTACCACGATGCATCCTTCGTCGCCTTGGTCAAACAATGCATTGAGGGTTTCATCTACTTCCCATTCTCCTGAAAAACTGCTGGCTATGTCGAAGAGGTTTTGTCCGTCGTGCATGTAGAGCACTTTGTAATGCTCGTCTGTATCGTCGTAGTTCGGAGGCGTGTAAACCCAGATGCGACGGTAACGATCAAGCTGTGGTATGTAGAAATCCGTATCCATGATCTGTACATTCTCTGCTGCTGTGGAGTTGGTGCCGCCTACGTCTTCCCAACTGAGAATTTGAAGATTTAGCGTCTCTTCAAGACCGCTGTACAAGAAAGTTCTGTCTGGGAGAAAACCTCCGTTTTCGTTTCCTTCCACGGTGTCCCAACCACCGCGGGTGAATTTGAAGGTGATAGTTCCTGCGGCAATATAAAGTTCAATCGAATAGGTTCCATCCCCATTGTCATTCAGCATATAATCAGGCGAACTTGGGTCCCAACCCTGGAAATCACCGGCAATGTAAATGTCACTGCCTTCCGGCGTATTCGATGGAATGGCATCAACAACAATGGTCAATTGAGACCAAGATATAAGTGGGAGAACGCAGAGCGTCCATAGAAAGATCTTCTTCATCAAATTAGGGTTTGATTGCCTATCTGTCGTGGCTTTCAGCTCCTAACTTAATGAATTATTGGGCTTGTTTTTCGCCAATGGCGGAACGGCTTGACAGCCTTTTTCGATTAGGATGAACTCAGAATAGAAATACTTTACGGCTTCATCCCTGCTATACCGATTCCTCTGACGGCTCATATTCCACGCAGAATGCGGGGAATAAAAGAAGTAATATGTACCTTTGCACCCTCAAAAATTCAGGGTCAAATGCTTGCAGCTCATAATATTTCGCTTCAATTCGGTAAGCGCGTTTTGTTTGACGAGGTGAACATTAAGTTCTCCGGCGACAACTGCTACGGTGTTATCGGTGCCAATGGTGCTGGTAAATCTACCTTCCTAAAGATTCTTTCTGGTCAGATTGATCCGAACGGTGGAAACGTGAACCTAGAGCCAGGAAAACGTATGGCGGTGTTGAAGCAGGATCACTTTGAATTCGATGAGTGTCGTGTTCTTGACACGGTGATGATGGGTCACACTCTTCTGTGGGACATCATGACTGAAAAAGACGCGCTCTACGCGAAGCCTGATTTCAGTGACGCAGACGGTATCCGCGCTAGCGAGTTGGAAGAACAGTTCGCAGAGATGAACGGATGGAATGCCGAGTCTGATGCAGCCATGCTACTTAGCGGATTGGGGATTCAAGAAGCGGATCACGACAAACTGATGAAAGACCTGAGTGGTAACCAGAAGGTACGAATCCTATTGGCGCAGGCGCTTTTCGGTGAGCCAGACATCCTCATCCTCGATGAGCCTACAAACGACCTCGATATCCAAACGGTAACGTGGTTGGAAGACTTCCTCTTGAATTTCAAGAACACCGTGATCGTTGTTTCGCACGACCGTCACTTCCTTGATACGGTATGTACACACATTGTAGATATCGACTTTAAGAAGGTGAAACTCTTCACAGGAAACTACACGTTCTGGTACGAAAGCTCGCAGTTGGCACTTCGTCAGCGTAATGCAGCGAACAAGAAAGCAGAAGACAAGAAGAAAGAACTTCAAGAATTCATCGCTCGTTTCTCTGCGAATGCTTCGAAGTCGAAGCAAGCAACAAGCCGTAAGAAGCTTCTAGATAAGATCAATGTGGAAGACATCGAGCCAAGTACACGTAAGTACCCAGCGATTATCTTCAACCCTGAGCGTGAAGCAGGAGATCAGATCCTACACATCAATAACTTGAGTAAGTCAGTTGATGGCGTGCAGCTATTCAAAGACTTCAACCTCAATGTTTCTAAAGGAGACAAGATTGCCTTGATCAGCAAGAACGGACTAGCTACAACAGCCGTTTACGAGATCTTGAACGGATTGATGGAACCTGACTCTGGTGACTTCCACTTCGGACAGACCATCAGCACAGGATATCTTCCAAACGAAAACGCTGAGTTCTTTAACGAAGACCTCAACTTGATCGATTGGCTTCGTCAGTTTTCAACAGAAAAAGACGAGGTATACATCCGCGGATTCCTTGGTAAAATGTTGTTCTCTGGAGAGGAGACATTCAAGAAATCAAACGTACTCTCTGGAGGTGAAAAAGTACGCTGCATGATCTCACGTGTGATGCTCGGTGCTGGTAACCTGATGATGCTCGACGAGCCTACGAACCACTTGGATCTAGAGTCTATCACTGCATTCAACAATGCCCTGATTGACTTCCCTGGTACGGTGATCTTCACATCGCATGACCACCACTTCACGCAGACTGTAGCTACTCGAATCGTTGAGTTGACTCCGAATGGATGCATCGACAAGTTGATGAGCTTCGATGATTACCTAGCTAGTGAAAAAGTAGCTGCTCAGAAGGCAGAAATGTTTGTATAGTAACCTTACTTTTGCCCAAATACCTAGACCATGAAATTCTTCATTGATACAGCAAATCTTGACCAGATCCGTGAGGCGCAAGACCTTGGAATTCTTGACGGTGTAACAACCAACCCATCATTGATGGCGAAAGAAGGAATCAGCGGTGACGAGAATGTAATCAACCACTACAAAGCGATCTGCGATATCGTTGACGGTGATGTAAGTGCAGAGGTAATCTCAACAGATTACGAAAGCATGATCAAGGAAGGGGAAGCACTGGCTGACCTTCACGAAAACATCGTTGTGAAAGTTCCGATGATCAAAGACGGAGTGAAAGCGATTCGCTACTTCTCAGATAAAGGAATCAAGACCAACTGTACCCTTGTATTCTCTGCCGGACAAGCACTTCTAGCTGCGAAAGCAGGTGCGACTTACGTATCTCCATTCATCGGACGTTTGGATGATATCAGCACAAATGGTCTACAGTTGATCGAGCAGATTCGCTTGATCTATGATAACTACGATTTCCGCACTGAAATCCTAGCAGCTTCTGTACGCCATACAATGCACGTCATCGAGTGTGCTGAAATCGGAGCAGACGTTATGACTGGTCCATTGAGCGCGATCCTAGGTCTTCTCAAGCACCCACTAACTGATAGTGGTTTGGAGAAGTTCTTGGCTGATCACGCGAAGGTAAACGCGTAATTGTAGGCGGTAGGCAGTATGCTGTATGCCGCTACCATAATATTAACGGACGCCGGATGCCGGACGCCGGAAAAAATGCCCCACTACCAGGGGCATTTTTTGTCTCCACTATTTCGTGCTCTATAAGCACTACAATAACCTCTGTACTTCTATAAAAGCATCCTATCCCCTTCACTCCACATTCCATTTTCAAATCAAAACATCCCTAAAACCACGAACCACGAACCACGAACCACGAACCACCCCCGCCTCTTGTATTCTCCACTTCCCCCTTCTATATTAGATTAAACTTTACGTAACACATGCTCGTACAAATTCACCCAGAAAACCCAGATCCGCGAAAGGTTAGACAAGTTGTGGAATGCCTCCTAGATGGTGGTGTGATTATCTATCCTACTGATTCAGTGTATGCTATCGGTTGTGATTTGAGTCGGGTACGTTCGGTTGAGCGTGTGGCGAAGATTAAAGGGGTGTCAATGAAAGAGTCGAATTTCTCATTGGTTTGTCGCGATTTGAGCCACCTTTCAGAGTACACCAAACCGGTTGAAAACAATATCTACAAGTTGATGAAGCGTGCACTGCCTGGTCCGTACACCTTCATCTTGAATGCGAATACGAACGTTCCAAAGATCTTCAAGACGAAGCGTAAAGAGATTGGTATTCGTGTTCCTGACAATGAAATTGCGTTGGCGTTGGTTTCTGCTTTAGGCAACCCGCTGGTGGCTACTTCGGTGCATGACGACGACGAAATCATCGAATACACCACTGATCCAGAATTGATTCACGAGCGCTACGAAAAGACCGTAGATATGGTCGTAGCAGGAGGCATGGGTAACATTGAAGCTTCTACAGTATTCAATTGTACTTCAGGACAACCTGAACTTGTTCGTCTTGGGATAGGAGCCATCGAAGGCCTGCTCTAATCGATGAATTGAGCGAAGACTTCTGGCAATAGATCTACGATGTCAGTCGCTGTCATTCCTCTTGTTCCGTACATCTCTTCGAATCGCTCTCCAGCACTTCCATGTAGGTAGACCGCCAACATCGTCGCATCCACTGGTGCGAATCCTTGTGCGAGCATGCCCGTGAGCAACCCTGTCAAGACGTCTCCACTTCCGCCTACTGCAAGTGCTGGTGATCCGCTAGTATTATAGATGCACTCTCCTTCTGGCGTGTAGATTCTGCTGAAGGCTCCTTTCAAGACAATGAAGCATTGATACTCTTGCGCTTTTGCACGCGCCGTCGCTTCGCGGTCTACAATGGCATTTTTACCTTCATGCGCACCGAATAAACGATCGAATTCAGTTGGATGTGGTGTGATCACTGTTGGGTACACGCGCTTCAATTCTTTCTGCAATCCGTGAGCTGCGATTAAATTCAATGCGTCTGCGTCTATGACTAAGGGTATTTCTGACGCTAGCGCGGAATGGAGTACTGGTAAAGAGGCTGCGTCTTGCCCCATCCCCGGACCAATACCGAGAGCGGTTGTCTTCGGATGAATCTCCAAACGGGTCAAGAATTCTGTTCCTTGATCTGCAATCACCATTGCTTCTGGGTGCCATTGATGAATGAGCATCTCAGCTTGAGCTGGAACTTGAGCAACTACCAAGCCTGCTCCACTTCGTAAAGCGGCGTTGGTCGTCAATCCAATGGCTCCGAACATGCGATGATGTCCGCCAACGACTTGGGCCATACCTTTGCTTCCCTTGTGGATAAAGCGGAAAGGCTGAACCACCAAATCACCCAAGTATTCAGGATCTACAAAGAAGTCTGCGCACGGCTCATCCTCTTCGTAATCTGGATGGAGACCGATGTCGGCTACGATGATCTCTCCACTTCTTTGATCTCCTTCTTCGTAGAAAAAGCTCTTCTTCGGTTGCTGAAAGCTGATGGTCAGATCAGCCCAAATGCTATCGTGGTCCCAAGAGCTCGCGTCGCCAGGAAGTCCGCTTGGCAAATCGAGTGAAATGATTCGACCTGCGTAGAGGTTAATCGACCGTACAATGTCACTTCGCCATTCTTCCAACGGACGTGTCAATCCACTTCCAAAAATCGCGTCGATGACTACTTTCCCGTCGAGGTATTCCATCAAATCCGTTTCCGCGTTAGCGAGAACTTGAACCTCTCCAACCTTCTCTAAATTGGTCTTGAAATCTTCTGAACCTTTCTCCGGATCGCCTAGAACAAATACGTCAACTTCAAACTCGGCCATACGCAAGAGGCGTGCCAGTACGAGCCCATCGCCGCCGTTATTTCCTGTACCGCAGAAGATCGTAATATCTTCATCGTCAAGTAAGCCCATCAAGATGGCGAAGGCCTTTGTGGATGCTCTTTCCATCAGACGCAGGGAAGAGATCGGTTCGTTTTCAATGGTGTAGCGATCCCAATCTCGGATCTGGTCAGTGGAAAAGAGTTTTTTCATCGGGCTCTGTCGTTAAGCATTGGAACGAAGGCGAAGTTGCCGTGTTCTCTCTTCGAAAAGTCAGTGGCAGAATTTCGTGTTACTTCTAACATGACTTGGGTTTTACCTTCTCCTACCGGAATAATCAGCTTTCCGCCAATCTTCAGTTGTGAGAGCAAGGCTTCTGGGATACTCGGTGCACCGCATGTCACGATAATTCCATCGAAGGGTGCGAAAGCAGGTTTTCCTTTATAACCATCTCCGTAATAGAGATTCGGGCGGTAGCCCAAAGAACGAATCAACACCTTCGAATTATCAGCCAGCAGTTTCTGTCGTTCAATAGACCAAACCTTCGCGCCCATTTCACAAAGGACACATGTTTGGTAGCCCGAACCTGTTCCGATTTCCAAGATTTTGTCTCCTTTCTTAATCTCCAGAAGCTCCGTTTGCTTGGCTACCGTGAATGGTTGCGAAATGGTTTGACCGGCTCCAATTTGGAAGGCCTTATTATCGTAGGCGAACTCCAAAAATGCAGAGCTCAAAAAGAAATGACGTGGAACGTTAAAACATGCATCCAGCACGCGTTCATCACGAATTCCCAACTCACGCAACTCATCCATGAGTCGCTTTCTCAAGCCTTTATGGCGATATGTATCTACACGTTCCATGACCATTCAAATCTAATGGCTTTGTCCATTCCAATGCCGATGTTGATAAGTATGATTTACACGAACTGATGTCGATAATACAGAAAGTACATTTGGACGGAAGAAAGCCGCATCTTTGTGGCGCTAAAAAAAATCGATTCCATGTTGAAGATCGGAGTTTTGGGTGCAGGGCATCTTGGTAAGATCCACATCAAGTGTCTGCGCGAGTTGAAAGATATTTATGAGGTCGTTGGGTTTTATGATCCAGACCCTGAAAAGCAACAGAGTGTTTCAGAGGAATTCGGACTCAAAGCCTACGACACCATTGAAGGCATCATTGCAGATGTTGACGTTGTAGATATCGTTACTCCTACCCTTTCGCATTACGAATGCGCTCAGACCGCACTTCGCGCAAGCAAACACGTCTTCATTGAAAAGCCGATCACCAATACCCTGGATGAAGCCAAGAGCTTGATTCGTTTGAGTGAAGAGGCCAATGTGAAAGTGCAAGTTGGACACGTGGAACGATTCAACCCAGCCTACACAACTATCAAGGATAAGATTCAACAGCCTCAATTTATTGAGTCGCACCGCCTAGCTCAGTTCAACCCACGTGGTACAGACGTTTCAGTGGTTCTTGACCTGATGATTCACGATATCGACGTTGTGCTTGCAGCTACTGGTGCGAACGTGAAGAAGATCAGTGCAAGCGGCGTTGCTGTGGTTTCTGAGACTCCAGACATTGCGAATGCCCGTCTTGAATTTGACAATGGGTGTGTAGCAAACCTAACCGCTAGTCGTATTTCGCTGAAGAACATGCGTAAGTGTCGTTTCTTCCAGCGTGACGCTTACATCGCGGTTGATTTCTTGAAGCGTGAATCTGAGATCGTTCGCATGAAGGCAGTGGAAGGAGAAGCAGATCCATTCGCGGTGACTATTGACCTAGGAGAAGGAAAAGGCAGCAAAGAGATCTTCTTTGAGAAGCCGCAAATTCCTGAAAACAGCAATGCCATTCGTGATGAGCTCGCTTCACTTGCAAGATCAATCAAGAATGACACTACACCGGAAGTTACCGTTAGCGACGGATACCGGGCTCTTGATGTGGCGCATCAGATCCTCGAGAAGCTCGAGGGCATTGCACTCTGATTAAATCGCCATCAACTCTAGGTACTCATCTGCTGACATCACTAGATCGTTCAGTAATCCGTGATTCGCATTCAGTACGCGAGAAATATCTTTGCGTGCACCTTTGATGTCTCCCAATCGGAAACGGATACACCCTGTGTAATTCAAAATATCAATGGTATTCCATGGATTGCGCTTCATTGAACGCTCGAAGTCACGTAGCGCAGCCTCTAACTTGTTCAAGCGGAAGTTCACCACACCTCGGTAATAATGGATCGTTGACTCTTTTGGTTCCATCTCGATGGCACGATCAAAGAAGCCCAATGCTTCATCATAACGAGCCGACTTAGAATAAAGACGTCCTAGTTTTACGAGTTGCCAGACCGTGAGATCTTCATTCTTCACGATCATGCTGTGAGGTAAGTTCTCAGATAGGTCTCCTGCGTTTGTGGATAGATTCAATGCTTTCATGGTCAATTGCTTTACTGCCGCAATGTCTCTCCATAGTTTCAGCTTTGTTGTACGATTGAGGTTGAAGCGAATGTCAGTTCCCACTGATGTGTTGTCAGATAAACCTTGCACGTGAGTAAGACGTCGATAACTCGCTAGCGCGGAATTTGGATTCCCCATATTCCTTTGCCTAGCTTTGCCTTCTACCTAATTCGCAGCAATGACAAAGCACTGGTTTACTTGTAAGGTTCGATACGTAAAAGAGGATCAACACGGAAATGAAGGGAAGGTAACCGAGCAGTTCCTTCTTGATGCGTACAACTACACTGAGGCGGAAACGCGCATGACTTTTTTGCTAGAGCAGATGGGCAGAAAGCCCTATGAAGTTCAGCAAATCACAAAGTCAAACTTCGCTGAAGTTATTCGCTTTGATGATTCTGACATGTGGTTCCGTGTGAAGGTGTCATTTGTCTCTTTCGATGAAAGCAAAGGCGAAGAGAAATCAAGCAACCAGTACTTCTTGATCTCTGCAGGTGACGTGCGTGACGCGTACGATAAAACGTCTGACTTCCTCAAGACAAGTATCTCTGGCTACGTCATCCCTTCAATTACCTACACGAAGATTGTAGATGTTTTCCCATTGGCTGAAGAAGATCCTGGAATGCGCACAGTGCGTGAACGCGGATTACAACCCATTGACGAATCAGTTCGCACCCCTGGAACTGCGGTAGACTATTCAGATTCGCTTCCTCAATACGATGAGGAAACGGGCGAAGTATTGGAGTAATTATTCCGCGGTAGCGATCAAACCGCGAATACCCATATCCACAACATTCTCACCAGCCTCTGGCTCCCAGATGCCGTCTTCATTGACCTCTACCCACTCGAAGCTTTGATTCGTAGAAAGAGAGAGGGTAACAATGATGTCTTCTGTTTCATTACCTGTGATGGTCAAAGGAGAAGTCAACTCTCCAGTCACCAAACACGAACCTGGAGGAATCGGTGATGTATCCGCTAGAGGATTGGGCACGGTAGTCGCACCTTCAGGTGCCTGTCCTGTTGTCACTTGACCGATGGACTCGAAACCCCAATATCCTTGAAGTTTGTTCTCATTCACGTCTACTGACTGCTCTTCAATCGTAAAAGAGGTGATGTAGTTGTTGTATCCGATAAAGCTGGCCAAGGTACCCGTCAACTCAAACCCAGCGGCAATGAAATCCACCGAGAAATTTTGGTACGACAACGAAGTTCGAATGAACTCATAGGTTCCAGGTGATACACTACTGAGAGGCACTACCAAGAAGTCTTCCCCTTCTTGTACCACGTTGGCTTGATCAAAGTCGATCGCTTCCTCGCCTCCTGCCGTTGTTTCAGGCCCTTCATAAAGGATCTCTCCATCACCTAACCAGGTCAATTCATTGGGGATCATCTCCACATAATGCGCCGAGATGAAATTGAAATTTGGAGACTGTCCCGCATGTCCATCAGGCAATCCCGCCGGGTTCCCCATATTATCCAATCGCTCTTGGTTCTCATCAAAAGCAAAACGGAAGATCACATTCGGACCACCCGAAGAATTGTCAGCAGGTAGTGATTCTTCATCTTTCTTACATCCGAAGAACACAAGCGCTAACGCGGAAAAGAAAAGGAGCTTTTTCATGATACTCGAAGTTAGGAAAAGGAACGCAGAACGAGGAACGCAGAACGAGGAACGAGGAACGCGGGTTGCGGATCGCAGAACGCAGAATATCGGCTAGAACTTAAGCCTTAAGCCATAGGCCATAAGCCTCATTTAAATGTATTCCCAAGCTGACCGATACCCCTCCACTCCTTCACAGTACTCCAAAAATGCCGCGTAGAACTCGTCTTGACCAATGGTAGCGCTGTCTCCGATCACAATGAGTTTTCGTTTGGCGCGTGTCATGGCCACGTTCATTCGTCGGTAGTCTGTGAGGAAACCGAGTTCGCCGTTTTCGTTGGAGCGGACCAACGAGATGTAAATCACATCGCGTTCTTGACCTTGGAAGCCGTCTACGGTTTGGATGATGAGGCGTTCGTCTTGGGGGAGACGGGTTTTCATTTCTTCTACTTGAGCACGATAGGGCGAGATAACTCCAATGGCTTCTATTTGATCGCCATGGGCGTTGATCAATTCGTCTAGGTGCTTTTGGATGATGGTGATCTCTTCCGGGTTGGATTTAGAAACTCCAGCATTCGCAGCCTTCTCTTCATAACCACAACCTGCTGTATCAATGAATTCAATAGCCAACTCATCCGGTAAAGCTCGATGAGAAACGGATTCGTGGGCTTGCAGTCGCCCTTCATAGAACCACTGGTTGGAGAAGCCCATGATCTTCTCATTCATTCGGTATTGTTCTTCTAAGAGCACGCTCGCACTGGTGCGTTCTACCGCCTTTTCGAGAAGGCTTACCTCGAGTCCTTGTTTGGCTGCGTCCTGACTTTTCACCGTTGGGGGTAATTGATGTGGATCTCCTGCGAGCACCACTTTGTTCCCTTTGAGAATCGGCACCCAGCTCGCAGGTTCTAGGCTTTGACCCGCTTCATCGATAATGATCACATCGTAGACACGCGAACGAATGCGTACATCAGCGGCACCGATGAGGGTGCACGCGACTAAATCCGATTGATCAATGATCTTCTGTTCAAGGGCACGTTCAAGATTTCGGGCTTCCTTCTCTAGGTCACGCGCTTCTTTGCGAGCTGAACGGCGTGCTTCTCGTTCTTCCTTTCCGAAGTTTCGTTTGAACTTCCCAGCCTTATCTAGATGGTCAGCGGCGCGCTTGCGAAGGTCTTTAACCAGTTTGTATTCTTTGTCTTCAATTAAGCGATGCTCTAGCGAAAAGGGAACGGCCTCATCAGTCATTCGACTGCTATTTCCAATACGCACAGGATTGAGTCCAGCCTTGGCTACCTTAAGCATCAAATTGTCTACCGCTGTATTACTTGGAGCGGTGATCAAGATGCTCTTTTCTTGTTTCGTCAGGTGTTTGATGACCTCTGCTAAAGTGGTGGTCTTACCCGTTCCCGGAGGGCCGTGGACGATCGCTAGGTCTTGAGCGTTTAAGGCACGAAAAACGGCTTCTTGTTGAGAAGGGTTCAGTTGATCGCTAACAGGAAAACTATTCTCTTCCAGGGGAAGCAAATCTTTATAGCCGAGTAAACGATCGCGCAAGTCACGTTGTTGGCCCGCTTCCATGTTGATGGCAACGTTCAATGCCCTCTCCATTTCAAAGAAACTGCGATCATCGTAGCGCAATTCCAGAATCCAATTCGGTTCTCGAATGCCTTCTGGGATGTCTTCTTCGTGAAGCAAGACTTCGGCCGTCAGCTCGTCGAGCTTGGTGATGCTCCCTTTGTAGCGTTGTGAAGCATCGTCTATGTTGATAAGGAAGATGGGACTGCCTTTCTGAAGCTCATGCACCGGGTGTTCACCAGCGTTGCGTTCTAAAAGAAGCCTTGGCGTTCCGCCGAAGGCGAAATCAGTCTTCTCTACTGAAACAGGCGCCCAGCAAAGTCCTTCATCTCTTCGTTCTTTGATTGACTTCTGCTCGATTATCGCCTGCAATCGCGACTCTTCTTCTTCTCGTTCCAACAGCAAGAGCTGTGAAAGCTTCGCTAACTCATCAATAGCATCCATGCAACGAATATAGGGGGATATAAAAGCAAAAAGGCGTCCGAAGACGCCTTTCCACAAACAGACAGAACTGCTACGAGTAACAGATCATTTTCTAAGTATCGTGAGTTCTCCAGTGAATTCTTCTGGTCCTTCAGGGAAGTTCACTGTAAGAATGAAGTAGTAGGTTCCTTCAGAAGCTTCATCTTCTGTTGGAGACCAGTTGCTCTTGTAATTATCGCTTTCGTAGATCAACGCACCCCAACGGTTGTATACAAGGAGTGAGCTTCCAGAGAAGTACTCTAGTCCTTCAATGCGGAAGAAGTCGTTGTCGGCATCACCGTTTGGCGTGATCACGTTTGGAATGTCTCCCAATTCACATACTTCCATAATCACTTCGATCTCCTCTTGGATCACGTAGTTACATGGATCAACCATTGAAATAGTCAATTGGTATGTTCCTGGATCTCCCACGGCAATTCCTTGCTGTTGTGGAAGCGGTTGGTCTTCATCATCAAGATTCACCCAAACGAAGTTGTAGTCCCAATCAGGAGACTGGTCTGGCGCTACCAACAAGAACTCTTCACCGAAACATCCGATGATGGTATCCTGTGGGAAGATGATTGGCTCATCTGGAATCGCTACAAGCACAGAAGAGGTTGAGGCACATTCAGGTGCTCCCAATGGATTCACTGTCAATGTGAATACTGTTTCATCATCAAGGTTACCCAACTGTGGATTCGCCACGTTAGGATCGCTCAAGAGTCCTCCGTTATCCCAAGAGTACTCGTAAACTGTTCCTGCTTCAGGGTTCGTAATCTGACCATCAAGGCTGATCGCATTACCACACCAATAAAGTACGTCTGAAGTTGCGGCGATTGGCCCTTGAGTGATGATGACGTTCACCGTTTGCTCGTAAGTACAACCGTGGTTGTTTGTCGCTGTGTAAACGTATTGCTCTTGTCCTGAAGAAGTTGGCTGGATTGTAATGTCGTTACAGTCAGCACTTGTTTCAATGATTGAAGGTCCTGCCCATGAAGTTGAATCACATTCAGGTCCGAACTGCGGCGTGAACACGATAGGCTCTGGGAAGAGCTCAGGATCGAAGTTGATGGCCCAGTCGAAGATGAATCCGTTATCTGATCCCCATGAATCACAGATTTCGATGGTCCAGTCTCCGTTCAATGGACATCCTTCTAGAAGCGTCCATGGCTGTGCACTTGAGTAGGTATCTGAAGGAAGTGTTGTGAAACCTCCTGACTCATCAGCCCATGTTCCGAGTGTTGCGTCTGGTGCCCACCAGTAGTCGTAACCAACACCTTGGGCGTTTGGCTGCCCATCATCATCAACTGGCTCACCAAGCCAAGTACCACCACCACCTTGCTGGTGTAGTGCCATTGACTGTCCGCTTGGGCAAATGATTGAGATCGTCAAGTCACCCATGAAAGAGTGCTCGAAGTTCACGAAGATATCGTCGATGTCTTCCGGCTGTTCTACCACCTGATTCGGAGCAAAAGCCTGGTAAGTAATTGTTGATTCGAAACACTGTTCCTGGTCATCTGGAATGAAGAGCTCACCACCAAGGTTCGCATCTGGAGTTCCATCCCAAGTAATTCCATTCACAACTCCTGTAAGGTCTACTTCCTGACCAACACAGATCTCCACGTCTACAGATGTTCCTGTGAAATCAGGATCCGTTGAAACAAGGATCAAGTAATCAGTAAGGTTGTTGTTCTCACATTCGTTGTTGTCTGTCAAACCGAGCTGTACTTTGTAAGCACCAGGTACATCGTAAGTGTGTGATGCTGTAGGACCATCAGTAAATGTCTCTACTTCACCATCACCATAATCCCATTCCCATTCAGTAAGCTCGAATCCTTCAGCTACTGTAGATGGAGAGGCATCGAAGTTCACTTCGTCTCCAGGACAGATCAATAATGGGATTTCGTCTTGACCTTCTAGAATCGCGAATGGACGTTCACAAGGGTAACCACAGCTGATTTCAGCCGTGAAGTTTCCGTTGTCTTCAGCGTCAGATGTGAAGACGAGGAAAAGACACCCTGTAGTGTTGTCTACCGAATTGTAAATGTCTTGTGCTTGAAGATCGAAGCCAGTGTAAGTTCCGATAAGCGGAGCAGTATCATCTACCCCATCGTAAATTGAAATCTGGTCACCTTCTCCGAGGTCGCATAGGTTCCAGTAGAGGTTGATTACTTCTTCTGGTTCTTCTGCACAGATAAGGAAGGTGTAGTTTTCGTTTGGAGTGTAATCACCTGCAGTGTTTCCAGAATCCACGAGGAATCCTCCACAACCGGTGTATGATCCAGTACTAATGTTTACTTCTTGTCCGAAAGCAAGAACAGGGATCGCCAATAAAAGTGCTGCAATAATCTTTTTCATCTTCTCTTACTTTTTGGCTTTCGCTTGTTCGTTGATCTGATGACGGCTCCAGAGAGTTTCAAAGCGCTGAACGCTGTGAAAGTAGATCGTTCCTTTTCCAGGAACATTCACAAAGGTTGGTTGTGAGCTGTTCAAAGGAATGATGTACTGCTGTGGATCAAAAGTCTTTGCATCAAACGTAGCTGCTGTCAATTCAGGAGCTCCATTCAATGGTGTCAAGCTCGATAGCTCAACCGCGTCTTCCACAGTTTTAGTTTCTTCGTTGAAGATCCAGCCCTGTGCGCTCCAGAACGCGACCTTCTCTTCTGACTGATCGTTGAGGTATTCGTTCGACTGCTGACCGAAGGCCACCACGCTCACAAATAACGCTGCTATTAACATCCAGCTTCTCTTCATGGATAAGTTGGTTTCAAGTTTACATTACTGATGATGCAGGAAGTTCCAGAATAGTTGCCTGCATGATGCGAAGGTAGCCAGATTTTAGCAAAGACTGATGAAATCAAGCCTTCTAGGACAAGTTGAGTTAGTCGGCATTCCGAATACAAACCATTCAAAAAGATGTAATTTCGCCCGCAATCTTGACTCCCCTATGCAGCTTGTAAAGGTAGACTCGGCTCAACTTGAAAAGCGCTGGATGGATGTACCCAAATACATCTACAGCGATCACGCCAATTATATCCCACATCTTAAGCAAGACATTGAAAAGCTTTTCGATGCTAGCAAGAATAAGCTTCTTCGTGATGGAAGTTGCGAGCGCTGGGTAATGGTGAAAGACGGAACTGACATCGGTCGTATTGCCGCTTTTGTCAATGTGAAGTATTCAAAAGGAATGGAACAGCCTACCGGCGGAATCGGTTTCTTCGAATGCCCACATGATCAAGAGGCAGCCAATTTGATGTTCGACACAGCCATTGAATGGTTGAAAGAACAAGGCATGGAAGCGGTTGATGGCCCGATCAACTTCGGAGAAAAAGATCGCTTCTGGGGATTGGTGGTGAAGAACTTCGAAGACATTCCGAGTTACGCCATGAACTACAACCTGCCCTATTACGAAGAGCTCTTCAATAATTACGGCTGGAACCTTTACTTCAAACAGTTCGTCTACAAGCGCGATTTATATGTGCCGGCTCAAGAGGTTTTCGTTCGCAAGTATGAACGTATCAAAAACGATCCGGCTTACCGCTTTGCAAACATTCGCGGTCGATCTTGGGATGAAGTAGCACAAGACTTCTGCACGGTTTACAACAATGCTTGGGGCGGACATCACGGATTCAAGAAGATGCCACTAGCTCAGGCGCAGCGCATTATGAAGTCGCTCAAGCCAGTTGTAGATCGTGACATCATTGAGTTCGTGTACCACAACGATAAGCCGATTGCTTTCTATGTGAATATTCCGGAGCTAAATGAAATCTTCCGTTTCGTCAATGGTGACTTGAATTGGATTGGGAAGTTGAAATTCCTTTACCACAAATGGCGAAAGACTCCACGTATTATGGTGGGTATTGTCTTTGGGGTAGATCGAGCTTACCACGGTCAAGGAATTGAAGGAGCGATGATTAAATGGGCCGAGGAGAATATCGTTTCCCTGAACCGATACGATACCACTACCCTGACATGGATTGGCGATTTCAACCCTAAGATGGTTCACGTAGCTGAAAATCTAGGGGCCGAAGTCTCAAGAATGCTGATCACTTACCGCATTCTTTTCGATCCTAACAAAGAATATAAACGTGCACCAATCGTCGGTTAGACGGGGCTTTCAGAAAGGGTTGAATATTTGTTTTTCGCTAACGCGGAATAGATTTCATTTTTTCTTTGGTGTTAACGAGATCAGTTATATATTTGCACCCCCAATTCGGGAATGATCTCTTAGCTCAGCTGGTAGAGCAATACACTTTTAATGTATGGGTCCTGGGTTCGAGCCCCAGAGGGATCACTTCACTGCTTCAAAAGCAGAAACGTTCTTGAAAACATTAGGCCTGGAAATAATCCATGCAGATCTAAAGCCTGAGGAGAAGAAATGAGCCCCGAAGGTTTGGCTAGACGATCGATGAATCAGCGTCAAGTTGACTTCCAGGGGCACTTGCCCAGGTGCTGAAATTGGTAGACAGGCATGGTTGAGGGCCATGTGTCCGTTAGGGCGTGCGGGTTCGAGTCCCGCCCTGGGCACTTTCAAGAAATTTCATAATTCCATTTTACGACTCTTTCACAGTGTGGCATAGATCAAAGCATGCCTATCTTTGTTATTACTTACAAAGAACAACGAATGGACATTGCTCCTTTGGCTTCGTGGCCTATACAAACCGATCACCCTATTATCATTGCCGGACCCTGTTCAGCGGAAACGCCTGAGCAAGTCATGCAAACCGCTATTGAACTCGGCAAAAGCGGAAAGGTGAACCTCTTCCGTTCAGGAATCTGGAAGCCGCGTACTCGTCCTGGTTCTTTTCAAGGAATTGGAGAGCCGGCCCTTGAATGGCTCGTAGAAGCTGGAAAAGCTTCTGGTATCCCAACCACTACAGAAGTTGCCAATGCACAACACGTGGAGGCCTGCTTAAAGGCTGGCGTGGATGTGTTGTGGATTGGAGCGCGAACAACGGTGAATCCGTTTTCAGTTCAAGAGATTGCTGATGCCTTGAAAGGTGTAGACATTCCTGTCATCATCAAAAACCCAATCAACCCAGATCTTCAACTTTGGATTGGTGCGGTGGAGCGATTCCTTAATAATGGCTTGAATAAACTCATGGTGATGCACCGCGGGTTTTCTAGTCCGAACCCAGGTATCTACCGTAATGCGCCGATGTGGGAGATTCCTATCGAACTCAAAGCGCTCCACCCAGACCTCCCGATCATCTGTGACCCTAGCCATATTACAGGGAAACGAGAGTTGCTTCTTGATGTGGCTCAAAAAGCCATGGATCTCGGTATGCATGGACTAATGATCGAAACGCACCCTACCCCTGAAAAGGCATGGAGTGATGCGCGTCAGCAAGTCACACCCGAACGTTTTGTTGAATTGGTTGATCACCTTCAACTGAGAACAGAAAACGTCGACCAAACCTCATCGGCTGATCTTTCAGGTTTGCGCGCGCGTATTGATGACATTGATACCCACATTATCCAACTCTTAAAGGATCGCATGGAACTGATCACTGAGATTGGAGAGTACAAGAAAGATCACGGATTAACCATCCTTCAGTTAGAGCGCTGGAAAGAGATACTAGAAACCCGTTCCGCGCTAGCGAAAAAATTAGGCCTACAAGAAGACTTCGTTCGACGCTACTTAGAAACGGTGCACAAGGCATCTATCAAAGAGCAAAGTCGCATTATGAACGAAGGACAAGAAGATCAAGTGATGTGGTCTTGAAACCTTTTGCTTTGGTGAGCGTAAGAGAAAACTGACAGGCAGCGGCCTGCGACTCATAACCAAAGCAATAGGTTAAGATTTTAGGTAAAAAAGCAAACAGGAGCAGTCAAACGACGGCTCTTGTTTTTTTTATGCCTGTTGTTTTTGGGCTTGTCCAGCTTCTTCGTCGTACTTGACGAACATGCTAATCCAAATGCTTCGCGACAAGCGATAAATCAACGGCAGAAGCAGAATTAATGACGCAATACCCGTCACAATGAAAACGACCGGGTGCGAGAAGAATCCATATTCGATCCAACCCAGAGCGTTAAATGTGAGCAAAGCCACTAGAATCGCAATCCAGAGGGCCACTGTCAATCCGTAACTCACGTAGGCTGCACCAAAATAGAATCCAGGTTCACGAGAAAAACTCTCTCCACAATGCGGACATTTCTCCGGCATTGCGGCAATCTTTTTGAGATGGTAAGGGTTCTTGTCTTCGAAAAGATCCCCTTCATGACACTTCGGACATTTCATTCGAAGGATCGAATACAACTTATTTCCTTTCATAGCCATGGTACAAAGGTAGGGCAGGATGACCCAGCTTGTACATGACTTGGGTCACATTTCATTCGTAAAGAACTGTTAAATTTAGAGTAGCTCGTAACATCTTTGAGGCCAGGTCGTCTGCCTTGAAATGAATTATTAAGATCTATCCTTTAACGATGAAAAAATACCTATTAATGCTTGTAGCGGTGGCAGGAAGCTTCGCAATGAGCGCTCAACAAAACCCGATAGAAACTTACTTCAGCGACTTCTCTTCTAACGAAGAATTCACGCAGATTACTTTCTCGGGAAAGATGTTCGAAATGGCGAACCATATCGAAGCAACAAATGAAGAGGAAGAAGAGCTATTGGAAGCGTTCCGAATGATCGAAGGAGTTGCAGTGGTGGCTTCTGAAGACAAAGGAAGTTCTCGTGCGAACTACACGGAAGCTCGTAAGCGTCCAGGAAAAGAGTTCGAAAGCTTGGTAACAATCAATGACAAAGACGGAAACGCTGAAGTCTTGATCAAGGAACAAAATGGAGTGGTTACTGAAGTATTGGTGATCGCAGGTGGCGAGGAAGGATTTGCCGTAGTTGGAATCTGGGGAGAAATTGACCTCAACACTTTGGCAGAACTAACACGCGAGTTCCAAGTAAGCATGATGGAGAACTACGACGCAAAAGCGGCAACAGCAGGACGTGACGTCTCAATGTTCCCTAACCCTGCCCCAGGCGGACAGGTAAGCGTTGATCTTCCACAAGACCTTGAAGGAGCGATCGTACGTGTTCACAACATGAACGGAACGCTAATCACAGAACGCAACGTGACATCAACACGCGTACAGTTCGACACAGCGAACCTATCAAACGGCACCTACATCGTATCTGTCACAAAAGGAAACAACACTGTATTTACTGAGCAGCTGATTATCAGCAAGTAAGATTCAGATTTCAGAAACAACAAGCGCCTATCTCGTCAAGGGATGGGCGCTTTTTACTGGACAAGAAAAAAGGTCCCCGTCGGGACCTTGAATTTCTTTTGCTTGCTTAACTGATTGCAAGAGTGTTTTTACCATGAAACATCTTACAGTATCTATTACGGGGGTAGTTTCGGAAGGTTTCAAAAAAGTTTGATTTTTTTTTCAGCTGGGCTGAAAAGTAGACGGTGGACCGTGGACTGTAGACGGGATGGAAAAGTAAATAATGAATAATGAACTGGTACTATGAATCAATTCATTATTCAGTAATCATTATTTACTAATCATTATTTAGTGGGAACTAACGCCTATCGCCTAAAGCCTAACGCCTACTCAAACGTTTGCATCTCCACCAAATTAAAATACACCCCCTTATTCGAAATCAACTCCTGATGGGTACCCTCTTCCGCGATCTTTCCGTCTTTGATGACGATGATTTTGTCTGCATTTTGGATGGTACTGAGGCGGTGAGCGATGACCAGTGAGGTGCGGCTCTGCATGAGCTTATTGATGGCTTCTTGAACGAGCTTTTCTGATTCGGTGTCGAGGGCGCTGGTGGCTTCATCGAGAACCAGGATCGGAGGGTTTTTGTAGACAGCACGCGCGATGGATAGGCGTTGCTTTTGTCCTCCGGAAAGTTTGTTACCCATGTCCCCGACAGTGAAATCGTACGTGCCTGGGAGGTCTTTGATGTATTCTTCTGCGTTGGCAATGCGGGCTGCCTCAACTACACGATCCATGTCGATGTCTTCAGAACCGAGGGCGATGTTTGCTGCTACGGAGTCATTGAAGAGAATCGAATCTTGTGTAACAATTCCCATTTGCGCGCGGACGTCCTCCAACTTGTAGTCTGTAATGGCTGTGCCATCGATGAGGACTTCCCCTCCAGTTACATCATAGAAACGCCCTAAGAGATTCGCCATGGTTGACTTCCCTCCTCCTGATGGTCCGACGAGGGCTACGGTTTGTCCTTTTGCGATGGAGAAATTGATGCCTTTGATGACTTCTTCTTCTCCGTAGGCGAAGCGGATGTCTTTGAAATCAATTCGATCTTCGAAACTCGATAGCGCCTTTGCATTCGGCTTGTCTTGGATGGTTACTTCAGCATCCATGATCTCATCGATGCGTTCGATGGAAGCGATTCCTTTGTTGATTCGGAAGAAGGCGTCACTTATAGAACGCGCCGGTGCAATGATTTGCGAGAAGACAAGGAGGTATCCAATGAAGAGTTGACCATCCAACACTTCATCTCCGTCTACTACGAGGCTTCCCCCAACGTAGAGTAGAATCGCGATCACGACGAAGGAAATGAACTCACTCATTGGTGACGACAAGTACTCGCGCTTGTAGAGCTTTCGCATTAAGTGGAAGTAGCTCTCATTGACCTCATCAAAGCGATCGTTGAACTGACGTTCTCCGTTGAATGCTTTGACGATACGCAGACCACTTAAGGTCTCTTCAATCACAGCGAGGAGATCACCCAGTTTATCCTTCCCGCGTTTAGCGGCATTCTTCAGACTTTTCGCAATTCGCGAAATCAGAAAGCCGGAGATTGGGAGGAAAATCAACGCAAACAGCGTCAGCTTCCAACTAATTGAGAAGAGCGTCACCAATGAAAGTATGATCATGATAGGCGACTTCAGCAAATGCTCCAGCGCACCAATCACTGAGAATTCTACCTCGAATAGATCATTCGTCATACGGGAAATGACATCTCCCTTTCGCTCATTTGAGTAATAGCTCAATGGCAATGAAATCACCTTTCGATAAATGGTTCGACGATAGTCTCTGGCAATACCTGTTCGAATCGTGGCCAAGCTATATGAAGCCAAATAACCCACGAAGTTCTTCAGGAAAGAAATAGAGACAATCGCGATACACATCCACATCAAAGCAGAAGCTTGACCATTCTCTTGAATGTATAGGTCGAGCTGCTGCGATAGTGAGGCGTAGTAATAATCAAAGGTGCCCTCTTCCAGTCCTGCAGGGTCTTTCGTCTCTTCGAGTTTGAAGAGGATTTGCAAGAAAGGAATCACACTCAGGAAGGTGAATAACGACAGGACGGCGTTGAGCACGTTGAAGAAAATGTTGCCGACTACATTTATCTTGTAGTTCGACACCATTTTAAACACTTCCCAAAATCTCTTCATTAAAGTCCGGTGTAGTTCTGCGGAGTGATCGCTCGAAGTTCCGTCTTAATATCGTCAGAAACATCGAGTCCTTCGATAAACGTCTGGATGGCTTCTTTATTGATCACGGTATTTGTTCGCGTCAGTGCTTTCAAGGCTTCATACGGTGAAGGGTATGCTTCACGACGTAGGATCGTTTGAATCGCTTCGGCAACGACTGCCCAGTTGTCTTCGAGGTCTTGGTGCAGCGCAGATTCGTTTAGCAACAGCTTGCTCAATCCTTTTCTTGTGGCCTGCAATGCGATAACAGCATGTGCCATTGGAGCCCCAATGTTTCGAAGCACTGTTGAGTCTGTCAAGTCGCGCTGAAGACGTGAAATAGGAAGCTTTGCCGCCAGGTGTTCCAGCAATGCATTCGCTACCCCTAGGTTTCCTTCACTGTTCTCAAAGTCGATTGGATTCACCTTATGTGGCATCGCCGATGAACCTACCTCCCCTGCTTTAATCTTCTGCTTGAAGTACTCCATCGAAATGTAAGTCCAGATGTCGCGGTCAAGGTCAATCAAAATAGAGTGGATACGCTTCATGGCATCACAAACAGCAGCAATGTTATCGTAGTGCTCAATCTGCGTCGTTGTCTGCGAACGAGAAAGACCGAGGATGTTATTGACGAAGTTATTCGCGAAGTCAACCCAGTTGTGCTCTGGGAACGCCACTTGGTGCGCGTTAAAGTTCCCTGTAGCTCCACCAAACTTAGCACTCATCGGCACTTGCTTCAGTTGCGCAATCTGCTTGTCTAGACGCTCAACAAAAACTGCAATCTCCTTCCCTAGTCGCGTTGGAGAAGCTGGTTGTCCGTGTGTACGAGCGAGCATTGGAACGTCTTTCCAATCTTCGCTGTAGCGACGAAGCTCATCAACGATTTCTTCGAGCAATGGAAGGTACTGTTGCTCCAATCCTTCCTTCAAAGAAAGTGGAACAGCGGTGTTATTGATGTCTTGTGAAGTCAATCCGAAGTGAACGAACTCTTTCATTTCAGCCAGTCCAAGGCTATCCAAGGCATCCTTGATGAAGTACTCCACGGCTTTTACGTCGTGGTTGGTCACTTTCTCGGTATCCTTGATCTTTTGGGCATCTGCCTCAGAGAAATTCTTGTACAGATCACGCAGTGCTTGTTTCTGGTCATCAGAGATTCCTTCCAATTGCTTCAAAGGAAGTTCAGCAAGCGCGATAAAGTATTCTACTTCTACCAGTACACGGTAGCGGATGAGTCCAAATTCAGAGAAGTAAGCAGCGAGCTCGCTTACTTTATTTCGGTAACGTCCGTCGATCGGCGAAATGGCCGTGAGTTCAGTAAGTTTCATGGGTCGAATTCAAAGGGCAAAGGTAGGGAGTTTTTTTTCGTGGAATGTTGTTTAATTCAGTTAAGGGCACGCATGCGTGCCCTTAACTTCTTAACCATTCCCTACCTTTCGAGTTAAATTACTTTCCATGAAACTCTACCCAATCCACAACGGAAATTTCAAGCTTGATGGTGGTGCCATGTTTGGTGTTGTGCCTAAGTCTTTGTGGTCTCGAACGAACCCTGCAGATGACATGAATATGTGTACCTGGGCCATGCGTTCATTATTGATCGAAGACGGAGATCGTTTGATGTTGATCGACTGTGGAATTGGCGATAAGCAGAGTGAGAAGTTCTTTAGTTATTACTTCTTGCATGGAGATCATTCACTTGATAGCTCCCTAGAATCACATGGATTCCATCGTGATCAGATCACCGATGTTTTCTTAACCCACCTGCACTTTGACCATTGCGGCGGAGCCATTGAATACAATGAGGATCGATCGTTCTTACGTCCGGCCTTCAAAAACGCTAAGTTCTGGAGCAATGAACTGCACTGGAAATGGGCCACCGAACCCAATGCACGCGAAAAGGCCTCGTTCCTAAGTGAGAATATCTTGCCTATTCAAGAAAGTGGTCAACTAAACCACATCCAACGCCAAGGACAAATCACCAAGAGTGTGTTCGAGAACATGGATGTCTTCTTCGCTGACGGACATACAGAATCTCAAATGATTCCGATGATTCATTACAAGGGGAAGAAACTCGTATTCATGGCTGACCTTCTCCCAAGTACAGGGCACATTCCTCTGCCGTATGTGATGGGCTATGATACTCGTCCGCTACTTACCCTTGACGAAAAAGGAAAATTCCTTCAGCAAGCAGCTGAAGAAGAGTGGGTGCTTTTCTTAGAGCACGATGCAGTCAATGAATGCTGTACAGTTCAGATGACAGAGAAAGGAGTTCGGTTGAAGAATGTTGGTGGATTAGGGGATTTCTTTTGAATCGAGGGCTCGAAGACGAGGGTCGAGGGTCGAGGGACGAGAGGCCTTGTAGGTGCATAAATGCACCGCTAAAGGACCTGGTACGGGCACGCATGCGTGCCTCCATCATATCCTTCGCGGTCTACCGTTAAGGGCACGCATGCGTGCCCCTATCATGTCCTTCACCGCGCACCGTTAAGGGCACGCATGCGTGCCCCTATGATAACGAGATGATGTCTCCAACCTTCACCCCTGAATCTACGGGATACTCCTTCTCTACTAGCTGATCACCCACTAACAACGTAACCGCAATCCGCGTTCCGCGTTCCGCAACCCTCACCACTTCTCCTTTGACTTCGCTGCTCATTCCGAAAACTTCTTCTGGGCTTCCCTCTTTGGTGATTCTTCCGTTTTCAATTTGAATGACGCGGTCAGCGAGTCTGCAGATCTCTGGGATATCATGGCTGACCATGATGGTGGTGAGTTCGTGTTGTTGGTGAAATGCCTTGATGGTTTGTTGCATTTGCCTGCGGAGTGTGGCGTCTTGGGCAGAGAATGCTTCGTCTAAAAGAAGAATGGAGGGCTTTGTTGCCAAGCTTCTCGCCACGGCAACACGTTGTTTTTGTCCGCCGGAGAGTTTTGTTGCCGAGCGTTTTTGCATGGCACCAAGGTCAAATTGATCGATGATGGCACCAATATCGACCGAATCATTCGCTGCGAAATGAATGTTGCCTTCAACGTTTAAGTGCGGGAACAACGGATAATCTTGTGCCACAAATCCAATTCCCCGTGATTGAGGTTTGCGTTGGGTGTTTTTGTCAGACCAGATTGCTCCATTCACTTTGATGCTTCCTTCATCTGGTGATGTCAACCCTGCAATCATTCTCAGGATAGAGGTCTTGCCTGCACCTGAAGGACCATAAATCGCAACGAACTCTCCTTGTTGAATCGTGAGATCGATATCCATTTTCATTTCGCCTTCGGCGGAAGCCAACTTCTTATGGAGTTTCAATTCAATCATCCCCAGAGTTGGTTGAGTTTTCTTCCGTTGATCAGGTAAACCGAAACGAGAATAATAAAGGTGACAGCGAACAATAGAAGGCTATACGATTCCGCGCTAGCGTAATTCATCTTCTCAACCTCATCATAAATGGCAATGGAAGCCACTCGAGTCTCCCCAGGAATATTCCCGCCGATCATCAGCACCACGCCAAACTCGCCGATGGTGTGTGCAAACGAAAGCACAGCTCCCGTGATCAACGACGGACGAATCGCCGGCAACAACACACGACGCAGCGTTGCCATCGGCGTAGTGCCCATGACATACGCCGCTTCTTTTAGTGAGGGCGGCAAGGAGCTAAAACCCGATTTGATTGGCTGCACCATGAAAGGCAAACTGTAGATCATGGAGACCACGACCAAGCCGGTGAACGAAAAGACCAATTGAATACTGAGGGTATCAGCTAACCACGCAGCAAATGCATTATTCGGTGAAAACGCGAGGAGAAAGTAGAACCCGAGTACGGTAGGCGGCAGCACCAAGGGCATGCTGACCAAGGCTTCTATGAAGGCTTTTCCCTTGAACTTCGAATAGCTGAGCCAGTAAGCCAAGGGAATGGAAACGACCAGTAGCAAGAGGGTGGTAATGGCCGCTAATCGAAAGGTTAATATGATCGGTTCCCAATTCATTGACTGCCAAAGACGGCGGTTAATTTGGACGAGAATATCCGAAATTCTTCAGAATGACCCAGGCGTCTTCAGACTGCAAGTAGGTCACAAATTCCGGTGCATTTGTATGCGCTTCTGGATGATCAATAACAATAATGGAATGCTCAATAGGAGCATGAAACGTAGCATCAATCATATTGGCCCAATCGCGATCAGACCCCGTGCCTGTCTCCATCCTAGCTTCAGCTACTGCATCTATCATCGACAAGGGCAGCAGGGCAATTTCAGCCGCACCAGAAACGAAATGTTGATTGCTCTGTGCAGCACTCTCACCGGTAACGATTCGATCCTGAAATTGATCATAGATCTTGACCCCTTCCAAGTATTCTTTAGCTGCTCTACCATAGGGTGCTGTCTCTGGGTTGGGCATGGTCAAGTGCTCAAAATTTCCTTTCAACAAATCGGTAATTCCCAGCCCCTTCGTCATGAAAATCGCAAGTCTACCCTTCACAAAAGGGATCGGCTCTCCCACTACCTTTCCCTTCTCAGCCAAAGCCTGGGTGTACTGCCCATCGGCCGAGACAAACACATCATACGGCGCCCCCATTTCAATCTGCGCTTTCAACTTCCCAGATGAAGTGGTGATGAGTTCGCATTCCACCTCAAACTTTTGCTCGTAATCAGCAATCAGCTCTTCCATAACAAACTGCATACTCGAGGCTGCAGAAATGCGAAGGGGTGCCTCTTCAGACTCGCAGGCGCTTAGAAAAGTGAAGAGGAGGAGCGCAATGGCCCATTTCAATGTATGGGTGGGTTGGTTCATTGCGGCGAAGGTAAGTTAACGGGCGAAATGGCTAAATGGCTAAGGTTGGTGACACAAGAATAATTCATCCCAAACATTTCGCCTTTTTGCCAGTTCGCCTTTTCGCCCGTATTGAAACGGACGCCGGATGCCGGACGCCGGAATCAGCATGGTTAGTCCGCCTCAGGCGGATAGCATGGTTAGTTCACAGTCCACAGTCCACGGTCCACGGTCCACCTCATACAGCATACCGCATACAGCTTACTGCCTACAGTTAAAGATGCTCCCTAAGGTAACGGTTAATCCTAGCCGGTAACTCCGGCCCCTCGTAGATGTACCCTGTGTAGACTTGGACGAGGCTTGCTCCGGCTTTCATCTTGGCTAGGGCTTGTTCTCCGCTGGCAATCCCTCCTACTCCGATGATTGGGAAAGACCCGTTGGATTTGTCGTGGAGGTACTTGATGACCGTGGTGGAACGATCCGTAACGGGTTGTCCGCTGAGGCCGCCGGCGCCGATGGCTTCGACGTCTACTGCAGGAGTTGTTAGCGGAGCGCGTGCGATGGTTGTGTTCGTCGCAATCAAGCCGTCAATTCCTGTTTCCTTGACGATATCCACGATGTCGTCAAGTTGACCATCTGTCAAGTCTGGGGCGATTTTCAGAAGAAGGGGCTTCGGCACTTCCATGGTGCGGTTGCGTTCCATCAAATGGTTTAGCAAGGCCTTCAGCGGTTCCTTCTCCTGAAGATCCCTCAGGTTCGGTGTGTTTGGCGAAGAGACATTCACCACGAAGTAATCTACCCAAGGATACAAGGCGTCAAAACACTTCTCGTAATCGCTTGTCGCTTCTTCATTCGGGGTCACCTTGTTCTTCCCAATGTTCCCTCCAATGATGATTTTCGTCTTGCGCTTCTTCAATCGAGCCACCGCAGCTTCAACACCTTCATTGTTGAATCCCATGCGGTTAATTAAGGCCTCATCCTTTGGCAAACGGAACAATCGCGGCTTCGGATTCCCCCCTTGCGGCTTCGGTGTCACGGTACCGATCTCTACAAAACCAAAACCTACATACTCCAGCTCGTTATACAACTTCGCATCCTTATCAAATCCAGCAGCCAATCCCACCGGATTCGGGAACTCAATTCCAAACACCGTCCGCTTCAACTTATCGTCTTCCACCACGAATCTTCGCTTGAACCAACCCTTCATTCCAGGCAGCTTCAAAGCAAACTTCAACAGGTCAAAACTCAGGTAATGCGCACGCTCAGGGTTAAGCGTGAAAAAGAGGGGCTTGATGATCGATTTGTACACGGCGCGAAGGTACTGAAGGATAAACGATAATCGATAAACGAAAAACGATAAGTTAAGGGCACGCATGCGTGCCCCTATGCATCCGTAGTGCGTGGTGCGTGGTGCGTGGTGCGTGGTGCGAACCTAACTAATCACGCTAACCATGCTATCCGCCTTAGGCGGACTAACCATGCTGTACCAAGAAAAGTTATCGGTTATAGATTATCGTTTTTCGATTATCGATTATCGGTTACAGATTATCGTTTCTCGATTCAAACGACCTTATACTTCTCCTTAAAGGCCGACCAATCCCACAAGAAATTTACCATGATCTCATTCATGTTTTTGAGGAAGATCGGGTTCGGAGTGTTGAGGCTCGCGAAGTACTCTTCTTGGTAACAGTTGAGATCGTATTTGTGGAAGATCCCGCGTGACATGGAGTAGAGTGTGTTCTTTGATGGCATGTTGACACGCGCTAAGAACTCGCGGTACTTCTTCACTTTGAGGGCGAACTCTTCCGGACGAATGTCGAAGATCTTGGCGTATTGTTCTACACAACCTTTGATGATCTCCTTGTCGTGTCCGTCTTCGAAATACTTTGGGATGTAGTTGAAGTTCCCTGCAATGACAATCATTAGGAAGCGACCAAAATCATCAGGATCGAGGTCCGGTCGTTTGATAAATTCAGGGGAGTCGTTGATGAACCCGGCCACCTCTGGCCAACCCGATTCCACTACTTCTAACGTCGTGTGAACGAAGTGGAGGGAAACTTTATCGTCTGTAACTTTCTTCTTACCGAAAATTGCAAGCATCAACTAGAGGAGGTTGCGGTTCTTGCAAGCCAAAGTTAGCCGCCTGCATAGGGGTTGAAGCAGTTCTAGGAATTCAACTATTAACAAAGTTATTCACGGGAGGCCTTATGAGCTCAGCAATCTACCCTGCTTTACTGAGCATCAACGACATACTATTGCCGCCGAATCCTGTGGCGTTGATCAACACTGAATTCACACGCTCACCCGCTAATTCCGGGAACAAACTCATTTCAGGCAACTTACCGAGATTCAAGAAATGCATGGCGAAAACTACACTCACCATTCCACTGGCTCCAAGGGTGTGTCCGGTGTAGCCTTTTGTGCTAAAAACGGGCATTTTTTCGCCAAAAAGCTCCTGAATCACCTTCAATTCCCCTTGATCTCCCTTCACTGTGCCTGGCGCATGGGCAATGACCAGGTCGGGTTGAATTCCTGCTTTTGAAATCGCCATTTTCATTGAATCAGACATGGCTTTTGACGCGAAAGCTGTCGGACTTACCGTGGTCTCTGTTGCTTCTCCATAGGCGCTAACGCGGAACGGCGAAGCCTTCTTTGAGATACGAGCTAACACTCCACCTTCCGAAAGCACCAATTGATTGCTTCGCTTCTTAGTCAATGGTTTCGAAGGGAATTCTGATTCCGCGCTAGCGAGCAGACCCAAGGCCTCAAACTGAGCATAAGTAAAGTCAGTAAGTGGCGCTTCTACCCCACCTGCAACGAAACAATTGAGCACTCCTCCCTCCAACAATTTCAAGCCGTTGATGAGCGATTGAAGACCGCTGCCGCACGTCATGGAAGAGGTCAAACTGGAGACACTGAGGCGGTTTTGGGCGGCGGCATTCGAGGCCAAGTTTCCAAGAGTTGTCAAGGGTGATGTCTTGACCGGAACGCTCCCCTTTTCAAGCATCGATGCATGGGCCTTCTCCCACGTTTCCGTCGCTCCTCGAGCGGAACCAATGAAGATTGAATCAATGCTGGAATCACTCAGGGGATTCAACAACACAGCAGCCATCTTCGCCGTCCGATCAAGCTTTTGAAAAGCCCGTGGATCATTGAGTTGTTCAGCAATTTCTTTCCACGACGAATCGTCAATACGTCCTGCGACTTTCTCCTTCCATGAAGTGAATGGAGCAGCTTCAGCACGCAATAACTGGGTCAACGATTCAAACGAATCAGCGCCAGGAAATGAAAAGGAAATGTCGTCGATGAACATGGCCGACAAAAGTATCAAAGTTCCTGCACCACTTCGATGATGACATCGATGGAATGGTGGATTTCTTCCGCGGTAGCGATGTAAGGAGGCAAGAGATAAATGACATTGCCGAGTGGACGAATCAACTGACCTCGTTTCATGAAGGCGTTGTAAAGTCGATCTCGCAGGGGATGAATGTAGCCTTTGTTCTCTTCCATCACATCCATCGCCAAGATCGGTCCTATCATGCGGATGTTCTGCAATTTCCCAGTGACTTTGAGCTCCTCTTCACGTTCTTCATAACAAGCATGAATGCGGTCAATGCCATCCCATGTTTCTTGCTGCTCCATGAGATCTAGGCTCGCCAAAGCAGCCGCACAACCCAACGGATTTCCAGTGAATGAATGTCCGTGTAAGAAGCCTTTTTCAAACTTATCGTCGAGGAAAGTATTGTAGAAGCGTTGATCGCACACTGTCAGCGACATCGGCAAGGCACCCCCGGTAAGTCCTTTAGAAAGACAGAGCATGTCAGGCTTGACATTCGTGTGTTCTGAAGCAAACCACTTCCCTGTTCTTCCGAAACCGGTCATTACCTCATCAGCAATCAGAATACCTTGCCTCTTTCTGATGATTGTTTGCAGGCGTTCAAGATGATCTGCCTTGTAGAACTGCATCCCTGCGGCTCCGAGCACCAGCGGTTCATAGATAAAGATGCATGGATCATTGGCGAGTGACTCTACTCGTCGTTCCAGCTCATCAATGTTTTCATCTGTTGGGACTGGGAGATGGCTTGCTTCAAAAAACAAATCATCCCAAGGTTCTGTGAAAACGCTTCGTTCCGCCGCCGACATTGCGCCGAAGGTGTCGCCATGGTAACTGCCTTCGAAAGCAATTAAGTTCACTTTTCGTTGCTTGTCGCTAACGCGGAAAAACTGGTAAGCCATCTTCAAAGCGACTTCTACAGCCGTACTTCCATTATCGGAGAAGAAGTATTTCCACTCGCCTTCTGGAAGATGTTTATCAAGTCTTTCACAGAGTGTGATGGAGGGCTGATGGGTGAATCCAGCGAAGATGACGTGTTCAAGTTGGCACGCTTGTTTTGCAATGGCTTCCGCGAGATATGGGTTGGAGTGACCGTGCAAATTCACCCACCAAGATGAGATCGCATCAAAGATTTTACGTCCGTCTGAGGTATGTAAGTAGGCCCCTTTTGCTTCAGTGACCAGTGGAAGTTCGTTGGTATTCTTCATTTGGCTGAAAGGGTGCCAAATGAGGTAATCTTGATCGATGCTGCGCATTACTTCATTCTTCGATCCATCTCACGCTTGAGGTCTTTCTGCTTCAGCGTGTCGCGCTTATCGTGCAGTTTTTTACCCTTAGCCATGGCGATTTTCATCTTCGCCAGACCGCTTTCGTTGATGAATACTTCAATCGGAACAATGGTCATCGCTTGGTTCTTCACCTTGCGATCAATTTTGTTCAATTCACTGCGATTCAGAAGCAGTTTCCGTTCGCGTTTCGGCTTGTGATTCGCGTACCCACCATTCTCATATTCAGCGATGTACATGTTAATCACGAATAGCTCGCCATTCTTCATCTTACAGAAAGCTTCTACAATACTCGCCTTCCCCGTGCGGATGGATTTAATCTCTGTACCGGTCAATTGAATCCCGGCCACAAATTCATCCTCCAGGAAATAACGGAAGCGGGCTTTTTTATTCAGAATAGCTGGCATGCTGCAAAGGTAGCGAATGCTGACATTGCTCAGCAATTGCCGCTTCAATTCTCCGTACCTTTTTTTGGTGCATCAAATCCACACACGAAATATTCGCATTGCCTTTTGGCTCAACCTCGTCTTTTTCGGGGTTGAATTATTCGGTGGTTGGTACACCAATAGTCTGGCTATTCTATCAGATGCCTTGCATGACTTTGGTGATTCCCTGAGTCTTGGATTAGCTTGGTATTTTCAATCGCTAGCGCGGAAAGGTAGAGACGAAAAGTTCACCTATGGTTACCGTCGCTATTCATTGTTGGGGGCACTGATCAACAGCTTGATTCTTACGGCCGGTTCCATTTTCATTGTTGTGGAAGCGATTCCGCGAATTCGAGAACCGCAAGAAACCTTGAGTACTGGAATGTTTGCGATTGCGGTAGTAGGTATCATCATCAACTACCTCGCGATGAAACAACTGCGTCAAGGAAATACCTTGAACGAACGTGTAGTGAGCTTGCACCTCCTTGAAGATGTTCTTGGTTGGGTAGCTATCTTAATTGGAGCCGTCATTATCTACTTTACTGGGTGGCATGTCATCGATCCGATTCTCTCGGTTCTGATTGCCGGATTCATTTTATTCAATGTGATTCGAAACGTACGTGAGAGTTTGAACATCATACTTCAAAAGGTGCCTGAGTCCATTTCAGTGCCTGAATTATCAAGTACCATCAAAGATGTTGGCCACATTCTCGAAGTCAGAGACCTTCACCTTTGGACACTTGATGGTGAAAAGATGATTATGAGTGTGGTGCTCGTTGTAGAAGAAGGCGTCAGCCGTTCCGCGCTAGCGAAAATCAAGAAAGAGGTACGCCACGCCGTGAGAGCGTTTAACATCGAACACGCGACGATAGAGATTGTCTTACCCGGCGAAGACGATTCACATGAAAAAGATCGATAGTGGTGGATATTCCCTCCCAGCATAAAAAGAGAAAAGGCCGCCCATAGGCGACCTTCTCCAGCTAACGTAGACCGGTGCCCTCCAGTACCGGTCTCCTCCCAAATATTCTATTCGTCGCACGTGGTGCCAATGAACCCAATCAAAATGAGCAGGTCAGAAATGGCTACGACATTATTGTTGTCTAGGTCGGCAGGACAAGTTTCAGAGAAATCAAAGAAGCATGTCCCATCATCTTCCGTGGCTGTTGGATCGTAATTCGCCGCAGCGAAATTGGTGCATCCAGTGCATGACGATCGTTCACAAGACCCATCTTCCTCGGTAGCGGCCGGATTATAATTACAGGCGAAACTGTAAGTACAGCCTTGCACTTCGAATTCATCACAAATTCCGTCACCATCTACATCGTTGACACAATTGCCTAAACAATCATATCCTGGGTCTGGATAAGTGCATTCATCGATAGCGATCAAGGCCTGCAAATCGTAATTACATGCGAGTGGGTCAATACAACCAAAACAGTCGTAGGTACAAGAACCGTTATCTATCACGGCTTGTGGCACATAGTTACATGCACCTGCATCCATACAACCTGGAATAATTGGTGCGTCTCCACAACCATTTTCTGGTGGCAAGTTTCCGCTACAAACCCCAAATGGATCTGAGCCTCCACCTCCATCGCTACAATCAAAGCCCCATTCAATACAGTTGAAATCAAGCTGGTAACCTTCGAGGGTTGGTGTTCCATCATTGAAGGTCCCATCTCCGATGTAGCTCGTGAATGAAGCAGGCCATACTTGTCCAGCACAGTCACAAATGGTTTCTTCTGCGGCACACAGGTCTTCTGCGGTGTAGTAGAAGAATGGTGAAACCGCTCCAGCCGTTGTTTCGAAGTGGAATTGATAGTTTCCAAATTCTTCAAGAGGAAGGAGGAAACTTTGTTGATTCCCTAGGTTCGGGACAGAAATACACATCTCCTCTCCCCCGTTGATGGCATAACACAGCAAGTCTGCTTCACATCCCGAAGAAATTCCAAATTCTAACAGGAGGCTGGTAGCCAAACCTGTTGGCGTTGCTTCACATGGGTTCTGTTGAATAGCCAATGTCAATGGAGTACAGCCAGGAGAACTACATCCGTTATTGGGCGGCAAGTTTCCGTCACAAACTCCATACGGGTCGAAGTTGATGTTTCCATCACCACAGTCGAAGCCCCACACATTACAAGTGAAGTCAACCGGCACGCCGTTCCATTCTTTTCCTACTCCCGGATTCTCGTATTCACCGTCTCCCAAGTAGATCATCACTCCTTGAGAATGGCTGTTCCCTGAACAGTCACAGACGTAGGTGTCGTAAATACAAGCCAACTCATTTTCTGCCGCTAATGACAGATTGTAGTTTACCGCAAACGGATTTTGGCAAGAGAATGTGTCATCATAACAGTTGACCCATTGCTCCACAAGCTCACTAGATTGAGTGCTTGTGCTTACCCAAAAGAGGTAAGCGCCTCCACCTGGAAGTTCTAAATGGTAGATATCACCTGACCCAATGTTGAGTCCGGATACATCGATACATAATTGTTCTCCATCACCCTGTCGGGAATAGCACACTTCGTTCAAAGTGCAACCTTCGTCGAGATCGGCTACGATATCAACTGCGGTGTTAAAAATTCCCGGTTCCTGTTCTTCACAGGACTCGGTGATAGAGAAAATGGATGCAGGGCATTGCGCCGTGAGGTTCAGTCCCTGCAGTACCACCAACAGTAACATGACTGTTCGAGGTACATTGAAACCCATCTCTCTCATCTGAGTTATCTGAATTAGTCAGTACAAATGAACGACGGCCTTGTAGGAACGTTTGTCAGTTGCTTCCTTATTGGCGATGTAGGACTTGCCCTGACAGGCTGCCGTATTCGGCTGTGAGAATGTAGGACCGGGCGGTTCAAAATGGGAAAACCAAAGGCTAACTCATTGATAATGTGAACCCCTACTTGTAGGACACTTAAACCATATTGTTCCTACAAAGGGCCAGAATGAGCACATTTTTCAAGTGAACTACAGATGGAATTCTTCCCGAAAAAGGAAAATTTCTTGATTTGACCCGTGGTTAGAAATGAAAAAAACCGACCCTCTGCGGAGAGAAAGTCGGTTCTTCTGATTAGATAGTAACAACTTATTTCGTCAATCGGAAGTAGCCTCCTTTTGACGTTATATCGATGATTGGGGTATCATCTCCTGCCACATTCATCACCAAGACGCGGTCATCTTCAGATTGATCGTCTTGGATAATTTCTTTGTCGTCTACTGAGATCGAAGAGTTCTTCACGTTATCAAGATCCAAACGAACGCTCCCCATAAAGAAGGGATCCAGTTCTACGATAACGTCAGTCATGTTCGTGCCCAGCTTTACGAGCTTCAAATCTGAAGATACGTTTCTCAGTCGGACTTCACCCATTCGGGTATTCATATCGATGCTTTCTTCCAGGTCTTCAACCATAATATCAGTGAGAAAGGCTGTTCCTAGAATCTTACGGGCTGACTCCACGTGAATTTCATCGTGTCTGCAGTCTAAGCGCAATTCATCGGCTTCTTCAATTTCGACTTCACTTGAATTCGACTTTAAGTAAAGCTCCTTGACCTTTTCGATGGCCGCGTCTTCGCAGTAACTCAACTCGAGTCTACCGCCGCCTAATTCGTGAATATCAAGTTTCCCGTAGGCGACTTTGATCTTTCCCGGCTTTGTGAGATCATGTGCTCGCAAATCACCGTGCGACAGATCGATGTCAACTTCACCGTCGTGATCACCCATAAAGACATCACCAAATTTATTGGTGACCTCCAAATCCACATAAGCCGGCAAGGAAATCTCCACATCTACTTCGATACGCTTATTACTGCCTAGGCCTTGTTGGATATCATAGACGCCCTTTTTAAGGAACCCTACGTTATCAGACCAATCAGACTCAACAATGATAAAGTTGCTGCTCTTCTGCACTTCCACATGGATGTCTTCAAGCATTTCTCTGAGGTCTCCAGAGCTTTCAGAGTAGGCCGTAATCTTCACATAGATCTTAACCGAGTCTGCATCCCATGAATTGAAGGTGACATTTCCGTACATGTTCGTTACTTCAAGCGAAGTCTCAGAAGATACGCCGTAGGTACGTTGTACGATCCGATGGTCATCGAAGCGATGATCGGTGTTTTCCGCGCTAGCGAAAGAAGCAAGGCAAGAGAAAAATAGAATAAGGAATAAACTATGCTTCATATCGCGAATTATTAACTGGTTCGAACTGATTGTCTTCGAGTTCTTCAAGCAGTGCTTCTAAAATCTCAAGGCGCAATCGGTAATTCTGGATCATGGCTTCAACGATCTTATGCTGATCAACACCACGTCCCATTTCTTTCTTCAATGTTTCGAACTCCTCTTTCAGCAGTTCGACTTCTGCTAGGTACTCTTCAGCTTCAGCATATTGCATCAGCTCCTCGGTGCGAAGAGATACTTCAGAAATGTAGTATTGCTCTACTTCAGCGAGCTCACTACTAATGTCTGAGAGCGACAAAGAAGGAATGGTCTCTTGTTCCTGTGTTGGAGGGGTTTCAACGATAACCTCTGTCCCCCCGTCTTGAAGGAAGACAAACACTCCCATCAAAAGCACAGCACAAGCAGCACTTGCTACGGTCATCCACAACCAGCGGATAGGTACCGTACGTTCCTTAGATTCTTGCGGACCGAGTTCCGCGTCGATCTTCGACCATAGATCTCCTGAAGGTATTTCGTTGTCGAAACCTTCACGATGCTGATCGATGAACTTCTTCATTTTATCAGATTCCATTTCTTCCATTATTGATCAACCATTCTTTCACTCGCTTTCGAGCTCTATTCAGCTGCGACTTTGAAGTCGACTCACTGACACCAAGCTCATCGGCGATTTCTTTATGGCTGTAGTCTTCAAACATATACATAGTGAATACCGCGCGGTATCCGTCAGAAAGGGCACCTACCGCATTCTGAACATCCGCTATCGTGTATTCTGGTTCTTTCACTGGTTCGTCTTCATCATCTACCCATTCTGTGACCTCATCTAATTCAGTGGTCATCAGTTTGCGCTTTTTCAAGCGATTGATTGAGGCATTGACGACAATGCGTTTGAACCAACTTCCAAAACTGGCGTCTCCTCGGAAGTTCTGTAGGTTCTTGAACATCTTGACGAAACATTCTTGCAGCACATCTTCTGCCTCTTCCCTGCTTTGAAGGATGCGCAATGAAGCGTTGAACATAGCCGGCGCATAGAGTTCATACAGCTCTCGTTGAGCCGAACGTTCTCCTTGACGACATCGTTCAATAATGCTAGCGTGTATGTCTCTTCTTGTGCTCAACGAACTTTAGAACCAACCGAATCGCAATCCAAAGTTAGCTGAGATTCCTCCGAGTCTGTCAACATCTGTATTCGGAAGATCAACATCTGTCACAAAACGGTAGCTAGCACCTCCGTACAAACGCACAGCACGCAAGAGGTTAATCTCTAGCTGAAGTCCAGGCTCTACTACAAGGAAAAAATCGCTGTTGTAGAAATCTGGCCAGTCGTAATCTTGGTCTTCGTCAAATTCATCGATGTCAATGAATCGCTGACGACTCTCTCCAATTCCTCCAGCACCAATGACTACCGGTGCCGAAAAGTGAATCGCTCGTCGGCTAAAGAAAACGGGCTCGATATTTAATCCTCCATAGCCCATCTCGTAGTAAAGGCGCTGGTTATCATCGTCACGGTTCACTCCGTAGACGTCTGTGACCAAACCATAGCCAACAAATCCTACGTTCAAACTGTGTCCGAATACTCCGTTGATTTCTCCTCCGAGCATCATTCCCCCTTGATCATTCAAGGTGGTAAACTTGGTTCCTAGTCCGATGAAGCCTCCAAAGCTTCGATCTCCTCCAAACAGTGTCTGCATTTCACCGTTGTTTCCGATGCATGTTTCAACTTGTGCATTCAAAGCGGTAGTCAGAAGCAGGCAAGCAATAAGCAAGTAATTTTTCATGGTGTGTGGGTTGTGGATCGCGGGTCGCAGATCGCGGTGTTTCTTTTTTTTCCGGCATCCGGCATCCGTTCTATCCTTTCGGACGCCGGACGCCGGATGCCGGAATAGTGTTATTCCATATCTATCAAATCTCCACTCCCGGTGATGCTAGCATCTACATCTGCTGGGTTGCCCCAGTAGCGTACATCACCTGAACCGTCGATATCTACGTTGAGGTATTCAAAGACAGTGACGCGTGTGTTTCCACTGCCATCAACGTTGACGTAGCACGCGTTCGTCTCTAAGTAGCGTGCATCTACGTCACCGCTGCCATCAATATTTACTGTGATTTGTTGCGCTGCTCCGGTGAATCTAGCATCTCCCGAACCATCAATTTTCAGGGTTACTGTTTCAACGGCAGCATATTCGATATCGATATCGCCCGAACCGTCAACCTCGATGTTTGAGTTTCCGGCGATGATTCCTGAAGCATCAATGTCTCCAGAACCGAGGAGGTAGATATCGTCTAAGTATTCTTTACTCACGAACACACGAATCGGCTCTTCGTGATGGAAGTTGTTTGGCTCTTCGTAGATCTCGAGACGATCTTCGAATACGCGCGTTTTGATGTAAGGCATCAAGCGTTGTCCTGCCTCAATTTTGAGCTCGTAATCTTCTGTCTGATTGACGATGAGATCAATTGATCCCTCGAGGTGGATTTCTTCGTAGTTCTCATCAATCTCGCGCAACTCAGTCACACGTGGACCGTCGTTATTCAAGACTTTGCGACATCCAGTTTGCACCATTACAAGTGAAACAAGTAGTAGGGGAAGAAGTAAGTTTTTCATGTGTCGATTTTAAGGTCGTTCACCCTAAAGACACATGCTTTTTCAAAGGTTGCACATCACGTGCAAAAATTACTGTCCCAGAATGCGATCTAGTGTTTGGACATCACTGAGCATGATGTAAACCACCTCACCATTGTATAATGCTTGGAGTTGATACTTGCCTTCTGGTACCGTATGATCAATTCGCTCATAGACAACAGGGTCTACTTGATTCGGAGCGGCCTCTTGGTATACATTCTGACTTGCGCTGAGTTGGAGTTGATCATAGGTACCTGGTGCAATCACGTATGGCTTCTTTAGTCGCATGTCATTATGCTTCAACGAAGAAAGCGGTAGGATGAGTGAATCAGTAACCAAGGCCGTGATTTCTACATTCCCCATGACTTCCGCATTGGTGAGTGTCAACGAATAATTCCAGATTGACCGAAGATTAGAATGAACTCCAGGAACAACGTTTTGTCGGGTAAACGTTTCCGTTTGGTAGGTGATTCCGTTGGTTATTTTTTCTTTTCCAGCCATCCCATTGTCTTGACATGCCGATAAAACGAGAATGATCCCGCATATCCAAAGTGCTTTCATCATGCTTCCAAGATAAGTTAACTTTCGTGTTATAGCGCGTGTTTCCATGCCTCTCAGTTAAAAAGACGTACTTTTGTCTATTATGAATGATCGTATCAAACAGCTGGCCAAAAAAGTGCTCTCTTCGCTGGGTATCCACCTAACGAAGAACCAGCGCTATGATGCGCTGGCGCTCAAAGTGATGCAACGATCAATCAAAGAGAACTCGAACTGCGTTGACGTTGGGTGTCACAAAGGAGAGATTCTCGAAGAGATGATTCGGCTAGCGCCGGAAGGGAAACACTTCGCTTTCGAACCTATTCCTGAATTGTACAAAGACCTCAAGACCAAGTTCAACGGTGATGTCTCCATTCATCAAATTGCCCTTTCAGATTCTCCAGGACAAAGCAACTTCCATCACGTAGTAAGCAACCCGGCTTATTCTGGATTAAAGCAACGCACGTATAAAGGAGCGGAGAGTATCCAGGAGATTCAGGTTCAGAAAGAACGTTTAGACAGCGTCTTACCAGAGGAAATGTCGATTGACTTCATGAAGATCGATGTGGAAGGTGCTGAGTTCGAGGTGTTGAACGGAGCTAAAAATCATATCATTCATTCTAAACCAACCATCATCTTTGAACATGGAATGGGTGCAAGCGACCACTACGGTACCACGCCAGATATGGTGTACGATCTGTTAGTTGGTGATTGCGGAATGAAGATCTCATTAATGGATCACTACTTAGATGACGGTCGCGCGCTCACACGTGAAGATTTCCGTCAGCAGTTCTATGAGTCGATCAACTACTACTTCGTTGCGCACGATTTAGAGCACTGATCAACCGATCCAATCTCCTTCCAAATAGAAGAATACGACAAAGTATAGCTGGATGAGTCCGAAAATGACCCATGCAGCAGTTCTGATGTTTCGATAATGCATTGACCACCATGCAATGAAAACGAGCAGTCCTGTCATGATGGCTGCGAGAAATGCATGCAAATGAAGGTAGCTTCCAATGCACAACGAGAAGACGAGCCAGGTACCAGCGAAAATCATTATCTCCCTTCGATTGAAGCTCAATCGCTTCCATGCATCCAAAGCAAGAGGGATGAATACTGTGGCAAAAACAAAGCGGTTTAAACTAAAGAGTTCACCACCTCGCGTAGCAACAATAATGAATGAAGTCACAGCAAGACCAGCAAGACCGAAATAATGTGCTTGATTCAATTGTGCACTGGTCCAATTCCGCGCTAGCGTGACTAACGCCGCCAAACCAATGAAGAGTGCGGCACCATCAAGCAACATGATGATATCACCACCCCATGTAGAAAAAGGTAAACTTGGCCAGCTCAAATCATTGCCCCAAGCTGCTTGAGCAGAGAAGAACCCGAGCCATTCTCCTCCATTTCGGTATTGGAAATAGAAGACGAAAAATAAAGCAGCCAGCGAGATGAGTCCCTCTTGAAAGGTTCGTGCGAAGGCCCTACTTCCCTTATCGCCTCCGGCCCATCGTGCAATGAAAATCGCGGGAATAAGAATGGCCGCTGTTGGACGAATAATCGAAGCCGCAAACACACCCAATAAACTCAAGGAACGCCGGTCTTCGTTCACACCGATGGCAATAAACGTACAGGCTGCGAAGAACAATGATTCGCTGTACGGGACGCCAAAGAATACTGCCGAAGGCACGAGTATCGAAAGGATCAATACAGACCGATGCAGCTCCAATCTCCTTTGCAAAATAACCAGTGAACTGACCCACAGGAATAGATTGACCAAGGCAATCCAGTGATTCGCACCTAGTGCTTTCCAGACATAAGGGAACCCCGGGAAGAACGCATTATCCAAAGGATCCGAATATCCTTGCTCAGCGATACGACCATAGTGCATGCTGTCATACCAATCGAGGGAAACGGTCCAGTCATGATGAGTGAATAGACTCACCAGATAAGACGCGCTTAGAATAAGTACAGGGATTAAGAAATGTAGTCCGTTCTTCCAGGTCATCGAAGGATAATATGGTCTACGATTTGACGACCATTAGCAGATCGTTTCAAGGTGTAGACACCACGCTCTAAGTTAGAAAGATCGGTTTCTTTCTGTTTTCCACGCATCACTTCTTGTCCTAATAAATTGTAAAGCACCCATTGGTCGTAGCTTCCCGGGATCTTCAGCTGACCTACCGTTGGGTTTGGATATGGGATTCCGAACGTGCTGCCGTACTCTTCAACTCCGACTAGGGTCTCATCTTCTGTGAGCTCGACGTAGTCGATGTCGTAATTGAAGACGATTTCTTCATCGGGAAGTCGGATTAAGTAGACATCTTCATCCCCGCTTCCGTAGCTATCAGTAACTCCAAGAATTAATATACGCTCTTCAGAGTCTTCCATGATATCATAGGGCTGCTCATCTCCTTCAAGTCCGAACACAGTGGATGATAACCAGGCACCATTGAACCAAATACGGTTGATGTAACACCCATCCCCTCCGTTTCCGAAAATGTCTGTGTAAGCCGCTTGCAACATGACAGCACCCGACCAAGTCACCGCCGTAGGTAGTTGATTACCTGGCTCAGAAACATCAGAGAATTCAAACCATTCTTCAACACCATCCAGATCTTGTTTGATCATCATGATGTTCCAATATTCATTTCCGTCACTTGCTTCATCAGCCATGGCATAACATGCAGCCAAGCCTTGTTCTGAAATGTCAAGCGAGAGTCCTTGAAAGGCAACCGAATCTCGAACATCTGTCCAAACCACTGCGCCGCTTGGTGTGAGCTTGCGCAGCACCCCTTGAGGCGTCCCCCCTTCAAAAGTTCGGGTTCCAATCAAGTACAGATGATCTTCATACCATACCAAATCATTGGCCTCGGCCTCAGGAAGAATATCGTAAGTGTTTTCGTCGATAATATCACCATTCGCTGTAATGCGGAATAACAACATACGACTGTTCCCTGGTGCTTCACCATACGTGGTTCCAGCGATGTAGTAGTTGTTTACTCCCTTCTCAATTCGCGTGGCAAAGTCCCAATCATCGGTACCAAATTGCTTTTCCCAGAGCTGATTTCCGCTCGCGTCAATCTTGTAAACGACGATGTCATAGCCGCCATTCTCACCCAACGACGTCTGGCCCAAGATCAAGAAGTCTCCTTCGTTGGTCATTACGGCTGAACGTCCTTGATCAGCTCCAGCCCCACCTAGGGTGGTAGACCAATCAACTGTCAAATCTTCAAGGATGTGAACGACATAGATATCGTTGTTTCCGTTCTCAGGAGAGGCGGTCGTTCCAACGATTAAATAGCCTGTAGGTGTCTCCAGAATCTCTCGTCCTTCATCTGCCTGAAAGCCACCATAGGTGCGCACCTCTGCGGTTTGCGCTGAGGCATTCAACAAGAACAGACTTAAAACGAAACAAAAGATCCCTCTCAACATCATACTACTGCTTTTCGGATAGTCAATAACTCTTCTAACAATTGACGAAGCTGGCTAAGCGGTAACATATTCGCCCCATCACTCTTCGCTTCACTCGGATTCGGGTGTGTCTCAATAAAGATGGCATCCGCTCCAACAGCAATGGCTGCCTTGCCCATAGTTGAGATCAACTCTGGTCGACCGCCTGTGACACCGCTCGCTTGGTTCGGTTGCTGCAGGCTGTGGGTAATATCCATTACCACAGGTGCATACTCTCGCATCGCAGGAATGCCGCGGAAATCAACCACCAAGTCTCCGTATCCAAAAGTGGTTCCTCGTTCGGTTAGCCACACTTTGTCGTTTCCACTGTCTTTCACCTTCTGAACTGCGAAGCGCATAGCTTCTGGTGAAACGAACTGGCCCTTCTTCACATTGACCACCTTCCCTGTGTTTGCTGCGGCAACCAGAAGATCTGTTTGACGACAAAGGAAAGCCGGAATCTGAAGTACATCCACGAACTCAGCTGCTTTCGCTGCTTCTTTCGACTCGTGTATATCAGTTGTTACAGGCACACCATTCGCTGCCCCTACTGCTTTTAAGATCTCCAAGGCTTTCTCATCACCAATTCCAGTGAATGAATCAAGGCGTGAACGATTGGCTTTGCGGTAAGACCCTTTGAACACGAACGGGATGTCTAGTTCACGACAAAGCTCAGTGATCTGACCACCAATATCGTGTGCCATTTGTTCTCCTTCGATGGCGCATGGTCCAGCGATTAATAAGAACTTGCTCGCATCAGTGCTAGTAGTGGATGGTATATTATTCAGCATGTGGTTTCAATAAATAGGATAAACGTAAAGCGGCATGCGCTCCGAGTCCTTCTCTTCTGAATGGACCAACGATGTCTTCGGCCGAAAAGGCCACAAAGAAACGATCATTCACCCATTGCTCAACAGCGATTCCTGCACGCACATTTCCGTAACCTCCATAGGTCACTGTAGCGCCAAGGGTCGTATTATCATTCAACATGAAAAAGTAACCTCCTCGGATTAGGGGATTAAAGGCGCGAACCGGACGGAAACGCATTTCAATTTCGAAGTAATCTCGTTCTTGAATTCGGTGCATCAAACGCGCATATGCGAATCCAGGTAGCCAGCGCAACATTGACCCTGTCGTTTGGTCATAGTATAGGCTGTCTTCAAAATTCGGAATACCGTCTTCGTCGTCATCAATGATGTCTGTGAGCGGAATACCAGTATAAGCCCAGCTAGAATCAGCACGGTAGTCAAGAGAGGCCTCATTCCAAGAAACAAAACCTATGTCTCTCAGTCCTAAGCTCACGTATCCTCGGTCTTCTTGAAGCGGAATATTCAGTTGTCCATCAAGTGAGACCCCGAGGCCATTTCCAGAACCGAATCCAATGACTGAGGTATCAGATCTCATCCAAGCACCGTGGTATGCGAGATTGAGACTATCGCCGTCTTCTGCTGTGAACAAGGCTCCATCTAACATCGTAGTGCGCTCGAAGCGTTCGCCGTTAACTGCGCTGATCACGAACCCGCTCAAGCTTGGTTTGTGCACCAACCCGAATCCGAGCTTTTGGTAAGCCATGTAGTCAAGCCAGAAATTTGAGAGCTCAGCAGACTCACCAGCGTAAGCAGCATTGCCGTCAAACACCAGATGGAATAAATCGCCATCCATGGCCAGCTCAAAGTGATTGCGCATTTCAACTTGTCCTTGCCAACCCCAATCGGCGAGTCCGAAAACAGAGTCTTGCATCAAGGCAAAACTGAATCTACCTGTGGCCTGGGCCCCAAAGGTTCCAAGGTCGCTGATGCGATCGAACTGTCGTTGAGAAAGTTCATCTGAGATGTAGCCACCAAACACCAGCTTATCAAGGAGTTCATTGTCAAAGGCATTCGAACGGTATTCCGCGCTAGCGTCAATATTCATCATAACCGAAGACGCACGCACTAAAGAATCCTTCTGCATGAGAATACTCCGTTGGGCTTGAACTTGTGTCAGGCACAGTAAAAAACCGAAGACGAGTAGCAGCTTTTTCATTCGTAACTCAATTCAATATTTCCATTCATTAGAATATCGACATCGATGAATTCATCACCGCTCATCTTCACAATCTCTCCTGATGAGATCATTTGTAATGTCAATTCGATATACCCTCCTTGGCGCATGATATCCAAATCAGCGCGTGAAATGGTTTGAACACTTTCTGAAGTATTCGCCGTCACATTTCCTAGTTCTAGGAAAGTTCCTGTTTCCATCGAAAGGTCAGAGATCACGTCAAACTCTTCACCTAAATCAGAGAAGAATCGAGCATCCATAGACACTAATCCAAGTGGGAAACTATTGGTAATGCGGAAGGTCAATTCCGCGTCAGCGACCAAATCAGTATCAAAAGCTGCAACATTCAATGAATCCTTAAAAGTCAATCCATTGGTCCCCAAACACAGCGGAAGATCCATGAGGAGATTCGCCTCAAAAGGTTGATCGGTATAAATGAAATCGTTTCCTCCAGAAATATCTCCCAGCGGATTCATTTCTACGAAAGCATCCACTTCGAGTACCTGCGGAATGCTGCCGACGAGCGTCGTAATATTCGAATTCGTCTCATCAATAAGGAAGGCGTAATCATTAGAAGTCACTTGTCCATTGCCGTTATCTAAGGCACGGGTCAAGTTGATATTGTCTCCGATGATGGAATGGGTCAATTCAACGCCGCTGCCGTTATTGACACCTTCAATACGATCGAGTCTGAAGGTAGCATCGGCGCCGATGGTATTCTTGATATCAACATCAATGGAAAGCTCCTGAAGATCAAGTGTTCCAAACGACTCAAGGAAAGGCGAAAAATCAATTTCACTGTTCGAGTCTAGCTCTCGATTCCCGAAATATCCTCTGGCGTAACCAATAACTACGTCTTGAAAATTCAATGTGATACGAACGGAATCCGTTCCAAAGACCGGTACAGCCTCTGTTGCCGATGGCGAGACTACGACATCAAGCAAAGCCGCGATGCGATTCGACGAACTACCTGAAGCTCCTTGAAGGTCAAGATTAGCATTCGCGAGGTCTTCTGTTCCTGTGAACACCCAAGGAACATCTCCACTGGCAGTTTCTGTGGAAGCTTCTAAAAGGAGCGTTGTTCCATTCCCTAAGGTCACGCCTGGCAAATCGTAAGTGATATCAAGTGGACCACCAACGTAGCTTTCTAAAGTGTAGGTCAATAAACCAGAGACAATCGACACCTCATAGATTTCAGCTGACGATACTTCTAGTTTAAGATCATCTTCCGAACTGAATACCTCTACCCCTGCAGGGATGTTGATCGGACCTCCATTGAAACCTGGCGTAAACGATTCGAAAATCGTAGTGTCGTCAAGACGTACCAAAGTGTCTAAGCGCAGGTCGAAAAGATCTGTTTCGTATTGAATATGAAGAAGTCCGTTTTCGTCTTGTTCCAAAAGACTGTCTTCCACGAGGTCAGTCCAGGTGATCTGTCCTGTGGCCAAGGGAGCCAATGCGTTGATATCCCACACCGTGGCTTCATCGCGTTTACACGCAAAAAAGACGAGGCATGCCGATAACAGCAAGAATATGTAAGCAGGTTTTTTCAAATCGTTCAGTTGCTCTCTTGATACAAGTTTACTGTGTTTTTCCCGAAGGCAAGAATCCGAGACCGAAGCTTAAGATCGCTCCCATCAACGCCAAAGGATAAAACGCAAGGTGATACCGCTGTGGGAAGAGGAAACCAAAGATCAGTACAATGATATAGACGATGGTAAAGGCCTTCATGTAAGGCACAACCAGTCGTTTTTTCTTCAAGATGAAAGCCACAATCAGGTGCAGTGGAAAGGCCCAAATCAAATTCCAGTTTTGCTTTGTCGTGGTGTGATCAGTGGCGAACCATAGCAAAAAGACCATAAGGCCTGCTAGTCCGAGGAATATGAAAAGGAAACGCGGAATCACTAGAGATTGACTTCCTTTCCTTCTTCTCCAGAACCAAAATAGCGCTAAGAGCGTCAAAGCCATGGTCAACATCAACGCCGGGTCAAGTGGACTCCCAGCTTCGCGCACGGCTTTCTTAATCACCACTTTCGTCTCCTTCACAAGCGGCTGGCCACCAATGGTAGCGGAAGCAATTTCACTGAAGACATAATCTGGTAAGAACATATTGTCCTGCGCCTCCAGAACCTTATCACACGGCTGTCCCAAGGCAATGTCAATACCAAAATCTGACCAGTTCATGTCAACCAGGTACATGTCGATCATGTCTCGGAAAGTGTAAGACTCATGATCAAATTCGCTATTCCATTGCAGCTCATCTCCAAGTACATCTTCGAGGATATCCCTGATGCGTGTAGCGCAGTTGTCGTAGAAAAAGTCGTACTGGTAATATTGATTCTCTGGCTTGTAATTCTCGACCAGCGCATGATTGAATCTGTTCTTTTGATCTTGTGTCAGGTTGAGCATCTGTTCCTCCACTCCTCGCTCCGTGACCGTGTATTCGTAGTTGAACTGACCAAAAGAACTCCGAGAAAGTCGATAATTCAGTTTTCCTCTAGCAAACTTCAAGTAGAACTCATCATTGAAGTCGAAGGTCCCGTAGTTGTATACGTGGTCTACTCTTCCCGGGTCATACACTCGAATGGCGGTGTGCCCAAACACTGAATACAAATCAGTTCCAGGTTGGCATGTCAAGACTGATATCTCTGCCTGTTCAGATAATTGTTGTCCATTCGCTAGCGCGGAAATGAATAAAAGAATCAGGAGGAGTTTAGTCTTCATATCGTTGCAAGTGGTATAAAGTCAGCGCCGCAATCGGCTTCTGTAAAACGGATCCAAATGGAATGTCGCGCTCCTCGGCTTGAAGCTGAAGAATATGGTGAAAGTGGAAGCCTATAGAGCCGCTAATGTGTAATGGCCATTCTTTATGTTGCTCGTATCGTACTACGTATCGATCAAAGAACTCAGCGAAAGCTCCTTTCACCAAATTCAACATGAAGGGATCACCAAGGTGTTTACGTACAAACGGAACAAAACTCGCGAGGAACCGATTCGGACGTTCCCCTTTGTATACCCGGTCCAATATGATCTCTTTGTCCGCACCGTATCCTTCGTAGAAATCTTTAATCAAATCATCTGGTGCTTCTCCTAGGAGAAATGCTTGCACCCATCGTCTTCCGAGGTCAGTGCCACTGCCTTCATCACCGAGAATAAAGCCGAGACTTGGGATATTCTTCGTGATGAATTCTCCATCATAAGCACAAGTGTTCATTCCTGTTCCTAGAATGGCTGCAATGCCCGGTTGAGAACCACACAAGGCCCGAGCAGCTCCCAACAAATCATGTTCTACGTGGATGGTGGCGAGGCGATATACCTCTGCGAGTAGGCGTTTAACCTGATCAACCAACCGGGCTGAACCCAAACCGCTACCATAAAAGTATACCTCTCTTACCTCCGCCGCTGTAAAAAGCTTTAAGGGACCCACACGAAGTGTTTGAAGAAACTGATCATCACTAACGAAATAGGGATTAAGACCGATCGTCTGCGCTTGGTGAATATTCCCCTCACGATCGATCAATCGCCAATCTGTTTTGGTAGAACCACTATCTGCGATCAGGATCATTCTTCAAATCTAGGATTCCTTGGAAAACAGGGGTCGCGGGTCCTTTCAATTCAACTTTGAAAAAACCATCTGATTGCATCTGAAAACGAACATGCAATGATCCTCCTGGAGTTTGAATAAAGCGTTCAGATCCTCCATTTAAATAAGCATCAACCATAGCCACTCCTGTCACGCCAGTTCCGCAGCTCAGTGTTTCATCTTCTACTCCTCGTTCATAGGTGCGAACGAGTAAGGTGTCTTCACGTCGCTCTACAAAGTTGACATTGGTGCCTTCCTCTACGTAGTCTTCACTGTTGCGGATTTCAGCGCCTTCTGTGAACACATCGGTAGCCGCAACATTGGGTACAAACTTGACTACATGAGGTGAACCGGTGTGAATAAAGTAGTGGTCGTCGAGTTGATCTGGGGGAAGTGCATCTCCCATCTTAATGACTACTTGACCATCTTCCCATCGCGCCTCATGTTCGCCGTCAATCGCTTCGAATGAAACTACGTCAGCATCAATCCCAAGCTCTCTCGCAAAGTGGACAGCGCAACGCGAGCCATTCCCACAAAATGATTGAGAACCATCACTGTTGTAATAGTTCATGTAGAAATCAAGCGATGAATGCGTTTCAATGAGGATAAGTCCGTCAGCTCCAACTCCAAAATGACGGTCACATAAACGCTGAACATCTCTTTCTTCTAGTTGGATAGCTCCAGAACGGTTGTCAATCATAATGAAATCGTTGCCCGTTCCATGGTACTTTGTGAAGGTGACTTGCATGTAGTGCGAAGGTAGTTGTTCGAGGGGGAAGATAGAGACAAAAAAAAGGTCAAAAACGAAGAACAGCTCCTTGGTGGGAGCTGCTCGACTTAACCAAATTTTACGTAAATCTTAACTACAATATAACTAACTACTTGTGATCTGGTTGACTCACAACCATATCCAAAATAACAAAATTTCCCACAGTGAGACGAAATTTTTCCGTCCTACATCGTCGTAGGAATATTCCTACGAACCGGTAAAAGCAGGACCATCAAGGGATACAGCCATTCTGAATTTTTTCAACAATTCTTGGATTTTAGGCATTCCCACTTCGCTAAACTGCACAATTCGCCAGATAAAGACTCCATTTATGAAGACCAAATCATCATAAATTACGATGAATATCTGTCAGAAAATGAGAAGTCAAATCAGGACATTATATTCGCATTATGCTCTCCAAAAAAGCACAATACGCCTTTCATGCGCTCACCTATCTTGTGGAAAAGGAAGGCGAAGGTCCTGTGCAGATTTCTAACATTGCTCAAGAGAAAGGAATCTCATTGAAGTTCCTTGAGATTATTCTGCTCGAACTCAAACGAGGAGGTATTCTTGGAAGTAAAAAAGGGAAAGGTGGAGGCTACTATCTCATCAAGTCTCCGAAGGAAGTGCCACTTTCTAAAGTTATTCGGCTCATAGATGGCCCGATCGCACTTCTCCCCTGTGTAAGCCTCAACTTCTATGAACCATGTGAACACTGCACCGAAGATGGTTGTGGATTGAATGGCGTCATGGCGGAAGTACGGGATGCCACGCTCCTCATTCTAGAGCGTAAAACGCTGGCAGACATAGCCAAAGGATAGATTCGCACCTCATAACCCGAACTAATAATCTATTTACCCTAGTATTTCTATAGGGTATTACTATTTTTGTGCCATGTTCCTCGATAAAACGATAGAAAGATCGTTGCCAGAGAACGGCGAAGCACGTTCTCCTTGGCATTCATTTTTGAAGACCCTCTCGTGGCGAATTCTAGGTACCATTGACACCATAGTTATCTCTTGGCTGATCACCGGTACCTTGGAATTAGCACTCTCCATTGGAGGAATCGAAGTGGTGAGTAAAATGATTCTCTACTACTTCCACGAACGCGTATGGGAGCGATTCTCAGTTCGAACTAAAAAAGGACGCTCATGGAATTAATGACCGCCATTAAACAACTTCGCAGTGATTTCCAACAAGTCATCGGCGAGCACTCGTCACTGGTTTTCACCTCATCATTGGGAGAGGAAGATCAAGTCATTACCCACTTGATTGCTCAAAACAATTGGCCGGTGACGATTGCCACCTTAGATACAGGAAGGCACTTCCCACAGTACTATGAGTTACTCGAGCGCACCCAACGATTATTAGACCAAGCCATCAAGGTTTATTCTCCCCAAGCTTCTGCGGTAGAAGACTTCGTTGATTCATATGGTATTAATGGCTTTTACACTAGCGTGGAAGCGCGAAAAGCATGCTGCGCTGTGCGAAAAATCCAGCCGCTGAAAAGAGCATTAGCACAAGCGGAGGTCTGGGTGACCGGACTACGAGCTGAACAATCAGAAAATCGACAAGACACCCCAAAATATCAACGTGATGCAATGACCAACACGCTGAAATTCAATCCCCTCGTTGACTGGAGCAAAGAAATGATTGACCAGTACATCGAGGAAAATAAGGTTCCTACCAACCCATTGCACAAGCAAGGATATGTCAGCATTGGCTGCCAACCTTGTACGCGCGCCATTACCGATGGAGAGCACCCACGCAATGGTAGATGGTGGTGGGAGAGTTCTAAAAAAGAATGTGGACTACACGCTTAGCCTATGAAATTCAGTGATTTCCCTCGTTCATTAGAAAACGAGGCCATTTACATCTTCCGCGAAACACTTGCTCAATTTGAGCGTCCGGTGTTATTATTCAGTGGAGGAAAAGACAGTATCACCCTGGTGCACCTCATGCTCCGAGCATTTCACCCCTTGGTTCCGCCGATTCCGTTGCTCCATATCGACACGGGGCACAACTTCCCTGAAGCATTGAGATTCCGTGATGAGCTAGTGGAAAAATATCAACTCACCCTCCATGTTAGAAAAGTCGAAGACACCATACGTGAAAAAGGGCTTCAAGAAGAAACAGGTAAATATGCCAGCAGAAATGCCCTTCAAGCGGTTACCCTGCTGGATGCTATTGAAGAGTTTAAGTTTGATGCATGCATTGGCGGAGCCAGAAGAGATGAAGAAAAGGCGCGCGCTAAAGAGCGCATCTTTTCTGTACGAAATGACTTTGGCGAATGGGACTCGAGAAGACAACGACCAGAAGTCTTTGATATCCTTAACGGGAGAATTCACCCCGGCGAAAACGTTAGAGTATTCCCTATCTCCAACTGGACAGAACTCGATGTCTGGAATTATATTCGAGAAGAAGGCATCGCTCTCCCCTCTCTCTACTTTGCGCACGAGCGTGAAGTATTTTATCGCGACGGCCTGATCTGGCCTGTATCTGATTTCGTTCGTCTATCTCAGGATGAATCACCTGAACGTAAAGTGGTTAGATTCAGGACCGTCGGTGATATGACATGCACTGCTGCAGTTGATTCGCAAGCAGCTACCATTGATCTGGTGATGGAAGAAATTGCCGCAGCGGAGATCTCCGAGCGTGGGGCACGTATTGATGACAAGCGAAGCGAAGCCGCAATGGAGCTCCGCAAACAAAACGGATACTTCTAATGGACATTCTTCGCATAGCTACTTCAGGTAGCGTTGATGATGGGAAAAGTACCCTCATCGGTCGCCTACTGTATGAAACTGGTCAAGTACCCACCGATCGTATGCAGCAGATCGAAGAAAGCTCGAAACGACGTGGGCTATCGTTCACAGACCTCTCTCTCCTGACAGATGGATTGATCTCAGAACGCGAACAAGGTATTACCATAGATGTCGCACACATCTACTTTCATACCCCAGCTCGCAAATACATCATTGCTGATACACCCGGACATGAAGAGTACACCCGCAACATGGTAACGGGAGCTTCACAATCGGAAGTTGCGATTACTTTGATCGATGCACGTCATGGGATGTTAGAGCAGACGCGACGTCATCTCCATATCGCCCACCTTTTAAAGATGTCGAACCTGATTGTTGCCATCAACAAAATGGATCTGGTTGGATACGAGCGTAATGCGTTTGAAGCCATCAAGTCTGAGGTTGAATCCTACGTGGATCAACTTGGAGCATCGTTCACTTTGCACTTCATTCCGATGAGTGCATTGCATGGTGAAGGAGTGACCGTATTTAAAGACGGGTTGTCGTGGCACCAAGGTGCCCCATTACTTGACATTCTGGAGTCTATCAAGCCTCGAAATATTATGAACGCGGAGGGACAAACGAATTTCCAGGTCCAACAAGTGTTGCGACCACGCGGAGGTAATGACCCTGATTTCCGCGGATACGCGGGAAGTCTGAGAACGGGATGCATTCGAGTTGGAGATGAAGTGCAGGTCTTATCCACTGGCAAGTCTTCCACTGTCGTGGGAATTCATAAATGGGGAACAGAATTGAATGCTTCAGGTCCTGATCAGGCATTAACCGTTCTTCTCGAAGATGACATTGATTTGCGACGAGGTGACGCTCTTGTTGCCAAAGAAAATTACTTGGCAACATCACGTTTGATGACTGCTTCTATTTGTTGGATGGACGAACAACCGATGGCTTCTCGCAAGAAATATATCTACCAGCAAGGCAGCTTCAGCACTAAGATTATGGTGGATCAAATTCAAGGCACAGTGAATTTGAAAAACGGAGAGCTGGCGAGCAATCATCAAGTACAACTAAATGAAATTGCTAGGGCGACCTTCAAGTCGGCTTCAGCTATCCCAGCTATTGAATACCAAGGAGGTAACAGCAACGGAGCATTTGCTCTCATTGACGAACAATCGCTGAATACCGTAGCCGTTGGATTTGCTGAGAGATTTGCGTGAGTATCTGCTCGATGAAAGGTTGTAACTTGCAACCCCAATCTTGAGCAATGGAAGAGCGCACAGAAGTCAACACCGCGAACGAATCTAAAATCAGTGCAGATACGCTACTCAAAGCTTATCGACTTATGTCGACAGCAAGAGCGATGTCGGACCTTTACGAGGAAAACGCGAAGATGACAGCCAAGTATGTTCACGCCACTTCGCGCGGACATGAGGCTATTCAGTTGGCATGTGGACTTCAACTCGGAGCGCAAGATTACTTGAGCGCTTATTACCGCGATGACAGTATCCTTCTCGGGATTGGTATGACTCCGTATGAGTTGATGCTTCAGCTCATGGCCAAAAGAGATGATCCATTCTCTGGCGGACGTACCTACTACAGTCACCCAAGTTTGAACCGTGAAGGGATGCCTAAAATCCCTCACCAATCTTCTGCTACGGGTATGCAGGCCATTCCTTCTACAGGAGTTGCTATGGGTATTCAGTATTTAGAGGAACAGGGAATCAAGGTTGTTGACGGCGACAAGCCGGTTGTTGTATGTTCGATTGGTGATGCCGCGATGACTGAAGGTGAAGTCGCAGAGGCCTTTCACATGGCCTCGTTGAAGCAGTATCCAATTGTTTACTTGGTTCAAGATAACGAGTGGGATATTAGCGCTAACGCGGAAGAAATCAGATTTGGAGATGCTACGGTGTTCGCCAAGGCCTTCCCTGGTATTGAAGTGCGTTCTATTGATGGCGCCGACTTCATGAAGTCGTTTGAAACCATGCAAGAAGTCATAGAACTTGCGCGCACTGAACGCCGACCGTTCATGGTGCATGCCTCTGTTCCACTTCTTGGTCACCACACTTCAGGTGTGCGAAGAGAATGGTATCGCGATGACCTCGACGAACATGGAAAGCGTGACCCTTACCCAAGATTTAAGAAAGAATTGATCGAGCTCGGATTTGAAAGTGCCCAGCTCGAAAGCATAGAATCCGAAGCCCGTGAACTCGTTGAATCAGATTTCAAACGAGCGCAAGAGGCCGAGGACCCTCGTCCGGAAGACCTACTGTCACATGTGTGGGCACCGACTCCAGTAACTGAAGAAAAAGGAGAACGCTCTCCTGCAGGTAAAGAGCCCACCTTGATGGTAGACTGTGCACTCTTTGCAGTACAAGAGATCATGGAGGATCATCCTGAGAGCTTGCTCTATGGTCAAGACGTTGGTGGTAGACTGGGTGGTGTATTCCGCGAGGCAGCTACGCTAGCACAAAAATTTGGTGATGAGCGCGTATTCAACACGCCCATCCAAGAAGCATATATCATTGGATCAACCGTAGGTATGAGCGCTGCTGGTGCCCGTCCTATCGTTGAAGTACAGTTTGCTGACTATATCTGGCCAGGATTGAACCAACTCTTCACGGAAGCAAGTCGTTCGTACTATCTCTCGAATGGACAATGGCCTGTGTACTCAGTGATCCGTGTCCCTATTGGGGCCTACGGAAGTGGGGGGCCATACCACAGCTCAAGTGTAGAGTCAGTACTGTCGAATATCCGAGGAGTCAAAGTTTGTTACCCATCAACGGGAGCTGACCTGAAAGGCTTGCTGAAGGCAGCATACCTGGACCCTAATCCAGTAGTCATGCTAGAACATAAAGGTCTGTACTGGTCAAAAATTCCAGGAACGGAGGATGCAAAGAGCGTAGAGCCTGCACGTGACTACGTTATTCCAATCGGAAAAGGACGCGTGGTTCAAGAGGCTACTTCAGACGATACTAAAGTAAGCATCATCACCTATGGTATGGGAGTTTACTGGAGTCAGACTGCAGCTAAGCAGTTCCCTGGTCAAGTTGAAATCATTGACTTACGCAGTATCAACCCTCTTGATGAGGAGCTCATCTTCAGCAGTGTTCAAAAGAACAATCGCTGTATCGTAGTGACAGAAGAGCCTGTTGGTAATAGCTTCGCGCAATCCATTGCCGGGAAGATCTCAGAAAAGTGTTTCGCTTCTCTTGACGCTCCAGTGATGACTGTTGGGGCTGTGGAAACACCAGCTATTCCGTTGAACAGCATTCTGGAATCAACGATGCTTCCAAATGCAGATAAAGTAGCTGCGAAGATCGAAGAGGTCTTAAACTGGTGATTTGTATCTTCGGTATATGAAGTACTTGATGCTCATAGCACTACCCCTACTTTTCATGGGCTTCGTCATGGTCGAAACAAGCAGCCCTGAATTCGTTGGCACCATCACTTACACCTTAGACACCGAAGCCTCCGATGCTGGTGTTATTGGCAAGGCAGCGTCTACGATATCAATTTCATGCGCAGCCAATGGCATTTCTCGTTGGGAAGAAGTTTCTGAAAATGGAAGCCGCGTGGTGCTCACCGATATGACTAAGCAACAGCAATATGTCTTGGTGGAGTTGCTTGGAAAGAAGATTGCCATCATCACCCCTAAAGACCAGGTAACCCTGAAAGCCCCAGTTACTGTGGCATTGGATGCATGTTGCAAAACGGTATTGAACAAAGAGTGTCAGAGTTTGCTCACCGGCAATGGTGAATTGCTACTTGATACATCGCATGACCTTCAACACCCATTATTACCGAACGTCGAAGGCACTCCCATGTCTTTCAACCTAAGTTCAACTGCAGGAAATGCCAAGTATGTGGCTTCCGACATGAAAGAAGGAACACCTGACGCTTCATTGTTCGTGGTTCCTTCTGAATACGAAGCAGTGAAAGCTTCAGAACTTCAAGCTTTATTCTCCCAGATGGGTTCAGATAAATGAAACGAATCTTTCCCTACCTACTCATAGGCCTTGTTCTTCTCGGCTTTTACTACTGGAGGTACAAAGTACCGCCAAGCATGGACACCGCTCAAATCAACGTAAAAGTGAGCGAACAAGTGAAGAGTGTAATTGAGCTTCACGATGGTCCTATTCTGGTCAACTTCTACGCTTCTTGGTGTGGCCCTTGCATGCGCGAAATGCCTTCACTACAAAAGGCACACGATAAAGGACTCTTCACCGTGGTTTGCGTGACAGATGACAACCCGCAGTTGATTGAACAAGTACGCAACAAGTTTGACCTAACATTTCCGATGTACCAGCTCGATAATTCGCTCAAGAGCTACAGCATCTATACCATTCCTACTACCTACCTCCTAAATGAAGATGGAGAGGTCGTTGCAAGCATGACAGACCCCCGAGAATGGGATTCTGAAGATTTCATGAACAAAGCGAAGGACTGGTTGTCTTATTAAACATTATTCGGATTTCGTTCAGATTACAATGAAGTTTACCCCATTGAAGTTGAAATGCGTCGAACGCTTAACCGCAGACGCAGTGAGATTGACCTTAGACACCGAAGGTCATGAGGAGACATTTGCTTTTGAAGCAGGGCAGTACATTACGTTCTGCTTTGATCTAAAAGACGAAGAATTACACCGCGCTTACAGCATTTGCTCGGCTCCGCACGAAGGTAAATTCCAAGTGGCGGTGAAAGAGGTGCCAGGTGGGCGAGCAAGCACACACGCGAACCGCAGTCTTCAAACAGGAGATGTGATGCAAGTAATGGCTCCTCAGGGTAACTTTATCCTGAAGCCTGATGCCTCGTTGGCACGTCACGTCATTCTCTTCGGAGCAGGCAGTGGGATTACTCCACTCCTCTCTATTGCAAAGACCGTACTCAAGGAAGAACCAAATAGTCGTGTGACTTTATTCTACGGTAACCGTTCGAAGGAGTCGATCATGTTCTACGACGAGCTAGATGCCTTAGCGAAGGATGATCGCCTAGACATCTACCACATCCTTTCAGACGGAAGCATTGATGTTCCATTGTTCAACGGACGAATCACTTTCGGAAAGACCCTTGAACTGATCTATTCCTTCATCAAGGATGACATGCCAAAGGATTACTTCATTTGCGGTCCTTCAGGGATGATGACTTCTGTGAACAATGCCCTTATCGACAATGGCGTTGCTAAGGAACACATCCACCTTGAGTTCTTCGAGAACCCAGGACAAGAGATTCTAGCCGCCCTTTCAACACCTGCTGAAGAACCAGCAGAAGAAGAAGGAGAAGCCTTCTCAGGGAAAGCGGCAGTGACTGTTGTGGTTGATGACGAAGCGTTCGAGACTCAATTAGACACTGACGGGGGCTCTATTCTCGACGCAGCGCTGAATGCTGGTGCCGATGCCCCATATTCTTGCCAGGGAGGAGTTTGTACTACGTGTCGTGCTAAACTGGTAGAAGGGAAAGTTCGCATGGACAGCAACTTCGCACTCACGGATCAAGAAATTGAAGAAGGTTATATCCTTACTTGTCAGGCACACCCGACGACTCAAAAAGTAAAAGTGAGTTTCGACGAATAAGGAAGTAAGGTCCAGCTCGACCTGATACCCTACCTTTGCGGGAAATTTCAACATCGTGGCGAGTCTACTTCCAGTCATGGAACAATTTTATACCATTCAAGGCGAGGGCGCTTTTACAGGCACCCCTGCATACTTTGTGCGCCTTGGTGGTTGTGACGTAGGCTGTTTCTGGTGCGATGTAAAAGAAAGTTGGGATGCGGATGTTCATCCGAAGATTGCCGTTGAAGAACTGGTTCAAAATGTGGTGGAGTCAGGCTCCAAGATTGTGATTGTTACGGGGGGTGAGCCTTGTATGCACAACCTTGAAGAATTGACGGTAAGACTCAAAGAAGCCGGCGTTCGCACACACATCGAAACCAGCGGAACCCATCCACTTACTGGGACTTGGGATTGGATCACTTTCTCACCTAAGAAATTCAAGGAGCCCTTGGATGAGTTCTACAAGGTATCTCATGAGCTTAAGGTCATCGTCTACAACAAACACGACATTGAGTGGGGTGAAGGACATGGAGATCGAATGCACGCTGATGCGCAGCTTTACTTCCAGCCTGAGTGGGACGTTCGCGACAACAGTATTCCGATTATTCTAAATCACATTCGTGAGAATGCACAATGGCGAATCAGCCTGCAAACGCACAAGTACATTGGGGTTCAGTAAAAATGTTGGGAAAATACAAGCACCGACTCCAATTGAACAACGTGGACATGGATGGAAATTAGTGCGCGGCCCCTTTTTTCGAAGCGCCTACAGCCCTTGATGCACCCGGACCTTCAGCTTTTAACCTTCGCCTAAGAAACTTCCGTTTCTCAAGAAAGACCGACAAAAAACTTCCTGTGTTCAACCTTCTGTCGGTGCTTTTATGTTGTGACAGATCACTAAAGCAATCCATCGATTAGAAATTCCCGTTTCCGGGTTTTCCTGACTCTAAACAGATCGAAATCTGTTCAGATTAAGCTTTCAGTTGAAAGGTTTTTTAAATCTTTTTCCCTGATTGCTTGATGTGAAGTTGAAAATATAATTCTCTCCTTCCAAATATTTCAACTCAACCTTATCAACTTGATTTTCACAATGGTTATGAACAATTGTTGATAGCGGCTTCCTATTTTTTCTCTCCAGTGAAGTAATCATTCTTGCTCTTGAAAAGCACATTGAATGTGGTCATGCTTCCATAAATACGTGTAATGTATTGTTGCAATTGGATCTTCTCTGACTCTGCCAACGTCTTGTGACTATTTACGTTTTGCTCAAGTACACGAAGGCGGTCACGCATCATTACAATCTTATGAAAGAAGGTATCGATGGGAATCTCTTTTCCCTGCATATCGGTATCCCCTGGTTGAAGGATGAGTTTGCCTCCATCCCACTTATCTGCCATCTCTACAATCTCTGTAGCATCATAATAACTATCAAAGACATTCTCAACAGCCGCTACAACGTCTTCTAGGGTAATACCTGTGCTCGAATTGTCGTCACCGGCCTCGATGAGGTCAAGACCATCGTATGCTTTTCCAATTTGTTCCTCTCCAGAATCTTTGAAGTAGATTCTCCACGTATTATCTGTTTCTCCGAAAATCACCCCTTCTCCTTTCGATGGGTGTTCTATTTTAGCTCCAATGGTTATCATTCTGTATGCGTTAGTTCGTATGCGTTAATGTCTTCGATATCCAATACGATGTCTCCCGCTGAATCAATTTCATACGGAATCTTAAACTTCGCATCATGCACAAACTCCTCGCATGTGTACGAGAATCTTGAGTGGACAATCTGATTGAAGGTATCATCAAAACCGGTAATTAAGATGAGCAGCTCAGCCTCCTTCTTAATCAGTTCTTCCCTGCTCTTGCCGTAGAACGGACTCTCTTCGGTCACCGGGTGAACGATGGTCCAGCTTAAGGGTAGAAAGTGGATTCGGCTCACCTGAAGATCCAATCTATAGTAGCTACGTTGATGTGGGATCATTGGGTCGTCTTTCAGCATCAAAATGACCGTAGCCTCCATTTGCATTAAGACGTTACTTCTTTTATTCGCTACACGGAACATCATCGCCTTGCCATCTTTGAAGGGAGACATCAAGGCATTCTTGCTGTAGATCAACTTCGCACGTGGCTTCGAGAATCGTCCGTAAAGCAAACCAGTGGCGAGGGCAAAACCTAACAGGCCGCACAATGCTTCAACGGCAGCAATGAAGTTCGCCGTCATTCCCATTGGAGAAAGGAAGCCGTATCCTACCGTAGTGAAAGTCTGGAAACTAAAGAAGAAACAGATGAGCCACTCATCAAAAAAAGAATCAGGGGTAGCCCCTTGAAGGTGCTCAACTCCATTTAGGAAATAAAGAGTGGCAAAAAATGCGTTCAATAAGAGATAGGTAGCAAGTACCACCCCTAAGAACGGTAGTAGCTTCATGCCAATTAAGGCTTCGTACAAACTGCGTAGACCGGTATCTACTCCTTTGCGTCTAACGTTGAAACTCCCATCATGATTGATGATCCGCTTGGTTTTCCTTTCGTATTTGGCACCAAACCCAGGGTCGTTTATGCGTTCACTCATGACTGCTAAAATAGTGATCTATACGGCTTCAGTCACGGGATTGTTAACATACTGTCTCCGTGATTTTTAGTATATTACCACTGCTTTAACTTTTACGGACCGAATCTCGGGACTATGCTTGCTTTAAGACAATTGCTGGAGAAGGCGCTGATCGTGGCGCTGTTGTGTGGTAGTAGCTTCTACAATCATGTAGATGCTCAGGTGTTTGACGGTATTTCTATCCAAGAAGTTCCAATTGATCCGGCGCTCGCTGCGACGATTCAAACCGAAGCAGGATTTACATCGCTTCCTCGTACTTGGAGAGTTTATGCTTGCATGAATCAAGACTTTTACGAACTACAAGCAGTATCAGGTGTATATGTGGGTGGAGTTTCATATCCTATGATTCTGGAGTGCCCTGGATGTACAGGTGCCAACCAATTCTACCAATCTCCCTTTGGAGGTTTCCTAGGAAACGTATTGAACCCGGCCTTTTTTGGTGTATTCCCTCAAGCTGAATTCGATTCGTATTTCACTATCGGTGATCCTTATTCAGCTGATGCCAGCGGTATTACTTGGGTACCGGATCCTGGGGCTGACCCATCAACCAACTTTGAAGCGGGTGGATCATTCAACGAACCAGCTCTTTCCATTGGTTCAGTTGTTTCTGGTTTCTGGGCGCCACCTTCAACCCAAGGTGTGATCGACGCGCAGTATCGTGTAATGATCGGCCAGTTCACCACAGATGGGGTATTCAATGGTCAAGCCACATTCCAGTTTCGTCAACTCAATGCAGACTACACCGTATTCACGCCTGTGAATATCCAGACGGAGTACAATGTCACTTGGACCAACCAACCAGGAAACTTCGTGGAAGACTGCCCACAAGTATTCTTGCCTGTGGAGATTACCGAATTCAATGCCGCTCCTTCTGATGACCGCGTAAACTTGTTGTGGAGAACAGCAAGCGAACAACGCACAGAGTCATTCGAAGTACAACGAAGCATGGATCTTGAAGAATGGAAAACCGTTGGTAGTACCCCTGCAGCTGGTTACAGCGACTATGAAAACGAGTACTTCATGGTTGACTACAATCCAGAAATCGGAGTGAACTACTACCGCTTGAAAGAGATTGATACCGACGGAAGTATTCACTACAGTGACATTCGCTCAGCACTATTCAAGCGCGAAGAATTCACGGTATACCCGAATCCAGCAAGTGATCGCATTTGGTTCAAAGGAGACCTCTCATTGGTATCTTCTATTCGCATCCTGAACATGCAAGGACAAGTTGTTCTTGAGCAAGCGAATGGCTCAGATCCAATTCGTGAGTTCCAAGTGAACGAACTATCACGAGGGTCTTACTTCGTAGAGTTTGTATATCCGAATGGAGATAATCACCGGACGATCATCCAAGTGACACGATAAGAAAAGCTTCTTAGTCTACTACTTCTCCGAACAGATCATAGTGTTCGGCTGAATCAATACGCACCATGGCGAAATCACCTAATCGCAAGTGTTGATCGTCTTTGAGTTTTACCAGTACCTCATTATCAACATCAGGTGAATCATGGGCTGTACGCCCAATGTAGTACCCACCTTCGATGCGGTCAAATAGTACCTTCTCTACCCTTCCTACCTTCTCTTGATTGAGTTCGTAGCTAATCTGGCTTTGAATCTCCATGATCTTCTCGGCGCGTGCTTTCTTCACTTCCGCAGGAACATCATCATCAAAGTTGTAGGCGTGGGTGTTCTCTTCGTGGCTGTACTCAAATACACCAAGACGATCAAAACGCATTTCTTGCACCCAGTCTTGCATCTGCTGGAAATCATCTTCTGTCTCACCAGGGTATCCGACAATCAGCGTGGTTCGCACAGCGACATTCGGAATGCGCTCACGAATCTTCGCCATCAATTCCGTGGTCTTCTCACGAGTGATACCACGGCGCATAGCCTTAAGCATGTTGGTGCTAGCGTGTTGAAGCGGCATGTCGATGTAGGCACATACCTTTTCTTCTTCCGCGATAGCGTCAAGAACATCTTCAGGAAAACCACTTGGGAAAGCGTAATGGAGCTTAATCCATTCAATTCCTTCCACCTTTGCCAAGGCACGAAGCAGATCTGCCAAGCGACGCTCTTTATAGAGATCAAGACCGTAATAGGTACTGTCTTGAGCAATGATCAGTAGTTCTTTCACCCCTTGAGCTGCCAAGCCTTTCGCTTGTTCCACCAACTCTTCGATCGGCGTACTGCGGTGCTTACCGCGCATCAAAGGAATCGCACAGAATGAACATGGACGATCACACCCTTCAGCAATCTTGAAGTAGGCGTAGTGTGATGGAGTCGTAAGCAAACGCTCACCTACCAGTTCTTTCTTGTAATCGGCTTTCAAAGTCTTCAAGAGACGCGGAAGCTCACGCGTTCCGAAGTATCCATCTACTTCAGGAATTTCATCTTCCAATTCGTCTCGATAACGCTCACTTAAGCATCCTGTCACAAAGACCTTATCTACCAGTCCTTCTTTCTTCGCATCTGAATATTGAAGGATGGTATTGATAGATTCTTCTTTGGCGTTATCGATGAATCCGCAAGTATTGATCACCACAATGGCGGCGTCACTGTCTTGCTCTTCGTGTTTCACTTCGTAGTCATTGGCCTTGAGTTGGGCCATCATGACTTCGCTATCAAAGATGTTCTTCGCGCAACCAAGGGTTACGACATTCACCTTATTCTTTTTGAGTGTGCGTGCTCTCACTGGTTAGCAAAAAGGCTATCTACGAATTCGTACTTATTGAAAACTTGAAGGTCATGCATTCCCTCTCCCACTCCGATGTACTTCACCGGAATCTTGAACTCATCGCTGATTCCAATCACAACGCCACCTTTCGCGGTACCGTCGATCTTCGTCAAAGCCAAAGAGGTCACATCCGTCGCTTTCGTGAATTGACGGGCTTGCTCCACGGCATTCTGACCAGTTGAACCATCGAGTACTAACAATACTTCATGCGGTGCATCCGGAATCACCTTTTGCATTACACGACGAATCTTAGACAACTCGTTCATCAAGTTCACCTTGTTGTGAAGACGTCCGGCAGTATCAATCAAAACGACATCTGCGTTCTGAGACACTGCTGATTCAAGTGTATCAAAGGCTACAGAAGCAGGATCAGCATTCATCCCTTGCGACACGATTGGAACATCAGCGCGTTCGCTCCAGATCTTCAATTGATCAACAGCAGCAGCACGGAATGTATCTGCGGCGCCAAGTACCACTTTCTTACCTTGACTTTTGAACTGGTAGGCCAGTTTTCCGATGGTTGTTGTCTTACCAACACCATTCACCCCAACCACCATGATCACGTACGGACCATTAACATCAGGTAGATTCAAGTCTTCCGCCGTTCCAGAGTTGTTCTCTTCGAGCAGCTTGGCAATTTCTTCTTTGAGGATGCTATTCAACTCATCAGTACCCAGGTACTTGTCACGTGCAACACGTTCTTCGATGCGTTCAATAATCTTAACTGTGGTATTTACTCCAACGTCAGAAGTGATCAACACTTCCTCTAGGTTATCTAGTACCTCGTCATCGACTTTACTCTTACCAGCGATCGCTTTACTCAGCTTATCAAAAACACTGGTTTTCGTTTTCTCAAGTCCTTTATCGAGGGTTTCTTTCTTCTCTTTTGAAAAGATGCGTTTGAACAGGCTCATGCGCTAAAAAGTATCAGAAACAACGAAGGTACAAAGTATTGAGCTTGCCTTCGTTAAATGTAGGATTGGGGGCATAAAAAAACCGGACACAAGGCCCGGTTTGAATATTGTTAGTCAGCAACGATTAGTTCTCTTCGAACCACGTCTTCACGTTATCGTTGTGTACGATTTCAGACTTAAACATGTACGCTCCAGTTTTTGGAGAGCGAACCATCTTAATCACCTTCGTGTGCTCTTTACCACCTCCGGTCTGTAGGGATGCTACTGTTTTCTTTGCCATGGTTCAGTTTATTTAATCTCTTTATGTACAGTGTAACGACGGAGGATCGGGTTGTATTTCTTCAACTCGATACGATCCGGCGTATTCTTGCGATTCTTTGTCGTAACGTAACGTGAAGTACCTGGTTGCCCTGAATCTTTATGTTCAGTACACTCTAGGATCACTTGTACACGGTTGCCTTTCTTAGCCATCGTCTTACTTTTTCGGGACGGCAAAGATACGCATCTTCTTTTGAACCACAAATACTTCCACACCTTTTTTCGCGGGCTGTAAGCGGTAGGCAGTGTGCGGTACGCCGAATGCAGTAAATCTTTAATCGTTCTTCTGCATCCCAAAGATACGAATACCCCCCTTAAGCCTTACGCCATAAGCCATAAGCCCGTCGGTAATGCACGGCGTTTCGTTGAAAAGCAATCCAAACAAGAAATGAAGACCCTGCCTATCCCGTTACCTTTGGTAGTTGGCAAATACCCATGGCAGTAAAGAACACCATACGATCTGAAAAGAAGTCCGAAGACGCACCTAAAACCAAAGGGAAAGCGAAGTCTAAGGCAAAAGCGAAAGGCAAGAGTAAATCCAAGAAAGGATTTAAAATGCCCGAGCTTCCTTCATGGTTAACGGATGAACGTACCCGTAAGATTATTGGGGTGTTCTTCTCCGTGCTTGCCATCTTCCTCTTGCTTTCAGGAATCTCTTTCTTGATCACAGGGCAACATGATCTTCGTTTGATTGAAAACTCACCTTCCATTGACGAAGACGGGACGGTAGAAACATTCAAGAACATGTTAGGGAAAGTGGGGGCATACAGCGCCTACCTAATGATGCACCGAGGTTTCGGAATTGGTGGCTTGTTCATTCCATTCCTGCTCTTCCTCTACGGAATCCGTATTTGGTTACAGAAGGCACTGCTCCCACTAGCAAAGACCACACGCCTTTCAATTGTGGGAATGCTCTTGATTCCATTGATCATCGGTTTCTTGTTCCATACGAAAGACGAAGTAGCACAACAGATCATTATCACTTGCAACGATAACTTCGTTGGAGTTTACGGAGTGTTCGCTACCCGTTGGGCCATCTTCACCTTAGGTTGGTTCGGTACCTTGCTCTTCTTGCTCTTTGTAGTTGGAGCTATGGTCATCTTCAACTTCGATCCAAAAATCGAAGGCTTTGCCATGCCTGCATGGGTTGGTAAGATTCGGACGATGTTCAGTAGCGATGGATTCGATGAAGAGGTTTTAAAGGAAGAATCAAAAGGAGAATCAGAAGAAGAATCTACGGAGGAGACTTCTTCGGGTGGAAACCGATTGAAGTCTGAAGAGAAAGAGGAGCTTGAAGAAGTTCCATTCGATCCAGATCCAGCAGGAGATGTGCTTGACGAACTCGTGGGTGACATTACTTCTGAGGTATCCTTGACTCCTGAGCCAGAGGTTATTCCTACGCCAGAGCCTGAGACAACAAGCTCTGAGCTAGAAGTGGAAGTCCCAGTAGCTGAAACGCCTGAGAATGATACTCCTGGGGATGATGACGAACTCGAAATTGAAGTTCGTAAAGAGGAAGAAGAGCTGACTGAAGATCAAATCGATAGCAAACTTCAAGAATTTGGAGCCTACGATCCGAAGCTTGATCTATCGCACTATGAACTTCCGAATATTGACTTGCTCGAGCCACATGGATCGGGTGCTGTGCAGATTAACAAAGAGGAGCTTGAGGCGAACAAGAACCGTATTGTTGAAACCCTCAACAACTATAAGATCGAGATCAGCAAGATCAAGGCGACGGTTGGTCCTACCGTAACTCTGTACGAGATTGTTCCGGCACCAGGGGTTCGAATCAGCAAGATTAAGAACCTTGAAGATGATATTGCATTGAGTCTCGCTGCGCTCGGAATTCGAATCATTGCTCCGATTCCAGGAAAAGGAACGATTGGTATCGAGGTTCCAAACAGTAAGCCGAGCATTGTTTCGATGCGCTCATTGATCGCCAGCGACAAGTACCAGAATGCAGACATGGAACTTCCGATTGCCATCGGCAAGACCATCTCAAATGAGACCTTCACCTTCGATCTCGCTAAGATGCCTCACTTGTTGATGGCCGGTGCCACAGGTCAAGGTAAGTCGGTAGGTCTAAATGCCATGCTGGTTTCATTGCTCTACAAGAAGCACCCTTCTCAACTGAAGTTCGTGCTTGTTGACCCGAAGAAAGTGGAATTGACGCTGTTCAATAAAATCGAACGTCATTTCCTTGCCAAGCTTCCAGACGAAGAAGAGCCGATTATTACAGACACGAGTAAGGTAGTTCAGACACTGAACTCACTTTGTGTCGAGATGGATCAGCGCTACGAGCTGCTAAAAACAGCCCATTGCCGTAACATCAAAGAGTACAATAAGAAGTTCGTAGCCCGTAAACTCAACCCGGAGAACGGACACCGCTACCTACCGTACATCGTACTTGTGGTGGATGAGTTCGCTGACCTTATCATGACTGCCGGTAAAGAGGTTGAAACACCGATTGCACGATTGGCTCAGCTGGCCCGTGCGATTGGAATTCACTTGATCATTGCTACACAGCGTCCTTCGGTAAATATCATCACGGGTACGATCAAAGCCAACTTCCCGGCGCGTATTGCTTTCCGTGTGACGAGTAAAATTGACTCTCGTACCATCCTGGATGCAGGTGGTGCTGATCAATTGATCGGACGAGGAGATATGTTGTTCTCTACAGGTAGTGACTTGACACGTATCCAATGTGGATTCGTAGATACCCCAGAAGTAGAAGAGATCACCGACTACATTGGAGCGCAGCAAGGTTACCCAGACGCCTTCCTTCTGCCTGAGTATGTGGATGAGAATGCTTCCGAAATTGGTAGCTTAGCGGCCGAAGACAGAGACGTATTGTTCGAAGATGCTGCTCGCGTCATTGTCATGCACCAACAAGGGTCTACTTCCCTACTTCAACGAAAGTTGAAACTCGGATACAACCGAGCAGGACGTTTGATTGATCAGCTAGAGGCTGCAGGCATCATTGGTCCGTTCAAAGGAAGTAAAGCACGTGAGGTTTTAATACCTGACGAAATGAGTTTGGAACAGTTATTGAATAACGAGCAGTAGATGTAAAAAAGAAACCATGAAGTACTATATCCTCGGGATACTCTTTTTATTCGGCGCAGCCGGAAATGCCTTCGCTCAGAACAGCGATGATATCCTCAATGAACTAAGCGAAAAAGCGAAAGGATTTAAGAACATTCACGCGAAGTACTCTTCTCGTTTGATCGACAAAGCCAACGGCATTGACCTCAAGCAAGCTGGAGAAGTATACGTTGAAGGTGAAAAATACTACGTTGAACTCGGCGACTACATCATGATTACCGATGGAGAAACGATTTGGACCTACGAGAAAGAGACAAACGACTGTTACGTTGACTACCTCGAAGATGTAGGCGATGATGCCTCGATGAGCCCTTCTAAGATGTTTACCATTTGGGAAGAAGACTTCAAACATGAGTTCAAAGAAATGTCGAAAGTAAACGGACGTGATTGCTACCTCGTGTACCTCTACCCGAACAATCCTGCGGAGAACGCATTCCACACAATCCAGCTCTACATTGATAAGGCGAAAATGGAAGTGGTGAAGTTCATCGTTAAAGGACGCGAAGGAAACGATGTGATCTACGAAGTGACAGACTTTAATCCGAATACAAGCCTGCCATCAGGTGTGTTTCAATTTCAAGAGTCTAAACACCCCGGAGTAAACATTATCGACAACCGTCTATAATAGCATTGATATATCCAATCGAAAGGGAAGCAAACGCTTCCCTTTTTTGTTGGGCTATGTTATCTTAAATCAACGAAGTGCAACCAAATACGGTTGTTTCCTTGTCTATTAAGAAAGCCTTCTCATGCGTCTCCTAAATCTAATCAGTTGCATGCTACTCAACCTCTCTACTCTAGGCCAAAACTTGGTCTATGAGGATAGCTTTGTTGGTGGCGTAACAGCAAATGGGTTTGGACAAGACATCTCTGGTGGGGGCACAGGTGATATTGAATTGGATATTGCTCCAGGCTCAACCATTCGCGAAGCATGGATCTTAGTCGGACGTTTCGGTGCTGCCCCGGACATCACCTTCACGATGAATGGCATTCCCTATGAACTCAATGCTGGGAACCAAGTCTCTGAGACCTTCAACGTCGAATTCTATGGAGGTGACTCCGGAGTACATGGCATTGAAGTCACCGATGATATTGATCCGAACGTCAATACCTACACCATCGAGATTGCAACGCAAGGCGCTACGAGCAATCGCTATCAGAGTTTCTACCTTTTTGTGGCCTTCGAAAACGATGATCTCGATGCGGTCAACACCTATCTATATGCCAATAACGACGATGACTTTCCATCACAGAACTTCCTTTTAAGCGATCTAGCACCTTTCCCTGACGATGGAGACATTGTGGTCTCATCGTTCTCTAGTTACGCCTGCGACATTGATTTTGACGGACAACTCCTCGATGTGAATGGTACGAACGTTGGAATTATGGGGGGAGCCGATGCCGGGTCATCCTTCTGTTCCAGTGTAATTGGCAGCTTCAACTATGAGAACGGTGTTGCCACTGGATTAAATGACGATGTTGCGAACGCTACGGTTGACGCCGCTGACGGACTTGTTGTCATCAATGATTATGTCGACGCAAACGACACCGGTGTAGATCTCATTTTCTATGATGGTCCAGGTGAACTTCTATCATCTGATAATATCCAATGGGCAGCTTCTCTTACCTATGGTAGTTCATGTGAAGTTCCGGCCTATGAAGTGAGCGAAGATGCCAGTATCTGTCCAGGTCAAGAGATTACCTTGTCGGCTAGCGGAGGTCAAAGCTATGAATGGTCCAGTGATGATCCTTTAGACACCACAGATGAAGACTCCATTACGATCTCGCCAGAAGAAACGACGGATTACCAAGTGGCCATTTCCTTTGCGAACGGATGCTCCGCATCGGAAACCATCACGATCACAGTCGATAATGGAGGCGCTTCGATTGAGGCCGAGGTAACGAATATCCTTTGCAATACAGCCGGATCGATTTCGGCGCTAGCCAATAATTTAACCGAACCCTTGTCATGGGAAATGGACGGCGTCGCTATCGCAGATCCTTCAGTGACTATCGACGAGCCAGGTGAATACGTCTTTACAGTGACTGACGCCAATGGATGTGCCGGTGAAGAGACCTTCGAAGTCATTTTGGATAATGGCAACGCCTTGATTTTGTTAGAAGCAGACGCCATTGTTTGTGAGTTGTCTTCTACTATTGTCGCTAGCGCGGAAAACTTGGAAGCTCCTATCTCTTGGGTTTTCGAAGGGAATGCGGCCGAGGGACCTTCATTTGAAGTAAACGAACCAGGGATCTATTCAGTTTCCGTCACAGACGCCAATGGATGCGAAGGAAACGCAGAAATTCTAGTGGAACAAGTCACACAAGGCACGGCTAACTTCGACGTCATTTCAACCGACTTGAGTGCTCCAGCGGAGGTCACTGTGCTGAATACCAGTATCGATCTTGACGAAATCACATGGTACAGTGACGACGAAATAGAAACGACAGAAGAAGCTACGTTCAACTACCTTCTTCCAGGGGAATACGAAATTATGCTAGTCGGCACCAACTCTATCACGGGCTGTATAGACAGCATCAGCGTGCGTTTTGACGTTCTACCGGAGGCGGCGCTATACGTACCCAACGCTTTCACTCCTGATGGCGATGGAATCAACGAAGTATTCCTAGTCGACGGTATTGGAATCGACGCTAGTCGCTTCCAGCTTGACATCTTCAACCGCTGGGGAGATTTGGTGTTTACCACCACCGACCCTTCAGTGGGATGGGTAGGAAACGTCAACGGCGGTGAATATTTCGCACCGGATGGAGTCTATGTTTACGTGATCAATTGGGCGAAATATGATCAACCAGACCTCGAACAAGTTTCAGGCCATATCACATTGATACGCTAGTTTGGCTCAAGTCTGCGTAAGATTTCTTTTTTTTGCACTCTGAAATTTTGGTCCCATAGCTCAACTGGATAGAGCAGCGCACTTCTAATGCGCAGGTTCGGGGTTCGAGTCCCTGTGGGATCGCTAAAAGGTGTTTCTGAAACACCAGCAAACACTACCTAATTAGGCTTATAGTAAGCTTTTTACGTAAGTTTGTTACAGGACAAGAGAGGACATAAGGGGACATAAAAGGACACTTTTATGCCCCACTTATGCCCCACCTGAGGCACGAATCTATGATCACCACTAACTTCTTTTTGGTTAAAACGGGGCAGAAAACAGCCGTTGTCCGGTGTGCTGTGATCCTGAATAAGGAGCGTTCACGCTTCTCCACAGGCATCAGAATTGATGTAAAAGACTGGAATCAAAAGGAGCAAAGACTCAAAACCAGTGTTTCAAAACCAATCAATGGCGACATAAATCAGCAGCTCAGCATGATTGCTGGAGCGCTTTCTCGGTCATACTTAGTTCTGAAGGAAAACAGTGAGGACATACGTGCAAAGGACGTGGTAGAGAAATACCTAGGTAAGTATGTTAGGAAGCAGACGTTCTGGGAATACACTACTGAGTTCGTAGAGAACCTAGAGCATAAAATCAATAAGAGTACAGGGAAACGGATAAACCAGAACACCATCAACAAGTTCAACCAGGTGGTGAGCAGACTCAAGCAATTCGAAGCGGACTCAAGATCCAAAACGACATGGGACAGCTTCGACTCCAACTGGCTCAATCGATTCATCAACTTCCTCCATACTCAAGGGTTGTCCCAGAACACTATCCACAAACACTACAAGGCGCTGAAGCAGATTTTGAAACAAGCATCTGCAGAGGGGGTGAATAGCAATGATAAATGGCAGCTGAGGGATTTCTCTGTAGCCCAAGAGAAGGTTCAGAACTTTAGCCTTCTTGAGAGCGAAATGAAAGTACTGGAAGATCTTGACCTATCTGGCAACCAGAAACTAGAAAGGGTACGTGATCAATTCCTGCTTGAGTGCTGGACCGGTGTCCGGTTTTCAGACCTTGACAAACTTTCTGACATCCATCTGGACTCAGACACCTTTAAGGTGACCACACAGAAGACGGGAACAGAAGTATACATCCCGATCACAGAGCCAGTTAAGAAGATTGTGAGGCGATATCGTGAGCGCGGTGAGGTTCTTCCCCCTGTTATATCCAATCAGCGCTTTAACGACTACCTGAAAGAGCTTGGGAAACTAGCAGGACTGAACAGGAAGTTCAGGAAGAGTTACACTAAAGGAGGAGAGCGAATTGATGAGGTTCATGAAATCTGGGAGGTGCTTACGTCACATGTAGGTCGTCGTTCGTTCGCAACGAACATGTTCCACAGAGGCATCCCTTTGGTGAACATTATGAAAATCACAGGGCATAGGACCGAGGAAGAGTTCATGAAGTACATAAATGTCGACTCAGAAATGAGTGCTAAGATGATTGCGAAGAGGCTTAGAGACTCCTCCTAAAGGAGTAGAAAAAGAAACAGACTAAATTCTAATTTCCGACAAAATAGCAACATGGCACTCTTCGATCTTTTTTCTGGCCTCAAGTCTGACTTCAGCTCCAAGGTAAAAAACCCTTTTATTGGGACTTACTTTGCGGTATTTATCATTCGCAGATGGGAGCTATTCTACTCGATCTTTACGTTCGATGGAGTTGTGCCTCTCGAAGATAGAGTTGCCAAAATTCAAGAGCTACTCAGTGAAAGGTGTTTAAGAGCTGACGTCTTGTACTCAATTCTGATAACGTTTGGCATTCTAATTTCTAGTTACGCCTTAGCGAATTTGAGTAGAATTATAGTAACCTTCTCTGAGGATAACATCAAACCCCTCATTCAGAAAAATTTTGGAAACGACAGAGTGGTCGATCGTAACCGATTCCAGACACTTCGCGATGCATTAAATCGCTACAGAGTTTCAAACGATGAATATCAAGAGAAGATTTTAGCTCTCGAAGAGGATGTTAAATCTCTCAATAGCCGAATCGAACTTGCTCAAGGTAAGCTTGCATCGTCCATAAGGGATAAAAAGCGACTCGAAGAAGACGCAATTGAATACTCTGAGAAACTCAAGAAAAGAGATGACGAATTATCGGCCGAAAATCAGAAAAAAGAAGCGGCCTTGAAAAACTTAAAGGTTGAAATAAAAAAATCTAAGGATCTTCAGAAAGAACTTGAAAATGCTCAGGAAAGAATCAAGACACTTCAGAACCAGGCTTATGAGTTTGATTATATTGAAAGTCCAGATGGGGCTTTTCGCCGACTTAGCGAACTGGAAAAAAGGGAGTTAGATGATATAATATCCTTCGGAAGGCTTATTTCACATCCCTTTCCTAGGATTATCCGGTACGCGTATTTTCAACGCCTAATCGATCTGAGCGACGCAGGCGAAGGAGAGAAATTTCATGTATACTACACAGATCGGGGAAAGATAGGAAGGGGAAATTCCCTTTAAATAAAGAAAACCACCCCCGTTTCCAGGGGTGGTCTCAAGTCCTACAAGTCGTCTTCGGAGATATCCTCCGGCGACAATGTCTCCATTGAAAGGTGAATCCACTCTTCTGAGGGCATGAAGATCATCAACTCCCAAATGGCTATGAATACTTCGAACTGTTCTGATCGATCACCAGGACTGTTCTCAGCATAAGCATCTGAACCAAAGTAGCTCCTTCCCATGACCAACCAGTTCTCAGCTAAATGAGAAGGGTCACAATCATACATCCGGTCTAGTATCTCAAGGATTGGGCGGTTGTGAGCAATGCGTTCTGCACTCTCTCTTGCCTTTTCTTTGATCTTATCCCATTCCTTGGGCGGTAGGGGTTCTTCCATGTGTAGACTTAGTTTGATGAGGTCAATTGACTGATCAAACATATCTACACGTTCCTCTGAAGACAGTTCGTTGAAGCGAGAATCCTCCGCTCCCATTGTCTTCGCGAAACCCTGTTGGATGAGGTGTCTCATCGTATCTAAGTTAAAGAACCCGATGTTGTCAAGGGCTAAAACTAACTTTGAAGTGTTGTGGATTTTAGAAGGGTCTTCCACTAGACCATGGTGTACGTTACGGATCTCATCCGCAATCGTCACATCTTCGGCTTGTGTCATTTTATTGAAGATTAATTGATTACGTTATCTCAAGTTCACAGCGGTATGGCCGTGGTGACACAAGCCGCCACCGAAGTGGAAGTTGTAGCGCGGACTTGCACCGCGTCTCGACCATACCTGTCCATCAATAGGTATGAATGTCTTTCTAGGAAATTCTTTTCGCTGCAGTAGCAGACTTGTGTCACAGCAAACATAGAAATAAAATTAGAACATGCAAAAGGGCTACCTCTTTTGGTAACCCTCTTACTATTAAACTAAAACTACCTATTCTATGAATAAGTGCGTATTACGACCGTAGAAAAGACCCCTGAGAACAGGGGCCCTGACTAATTCAGAGCTAACATTAATCATCTGAAATACATTACGTATCTGCCCTGAAAAACTTATAATCCATTCATTAATTCTATGAGCATATCCAAAGACCTCTTGTTGGGATTTAAATCCACAGAGCGGTCTGATTGGGCATATCTAATCAACTTCAATTTTGAAAGCTGCTCCCAACTCTCAAGTTTGAACATTTCACCACACCAATCACTACAATCGATGTCACTATCAAGCTCTGATAGCTTCAAATTTGAGTCGTCTTCGTAGAGAAACCGTATATACCCCTTTCCAGTACCGCAACACCCAATGGCTTTTCCTCCCGTGCATACGATCACGTGTGTGGTATCAGTTGCGGTCATGCGCTGCATGGCATAAACCTGGACAATCTTCTTTTTATTGTCAACGTATGTTCCAAGGCTGATTCTTGATGTGATCACCATTCTTGAACCATCAAACGGGTCCACCTTGTCCTTGTCAATCTTCGGCCTCTGAGCTAGTGACGTGAGCGGCATGAGAATCACCAACAAGAATATCAGCTTTTTCATCGTAGTTGTTTTAAACAAATCTACCACCCAAAAGAAAGCAGCGCATCCCCCTAAAGAAGGGCTGGTGGAAAACATGTTCAAATCGTTTAACCGCGACGCCATGGTAGAGGTGAACCGAGCAGGTATCTTGCAGAAACTATAAATTTTATACTCATGATTACATTGATTGACGAAATCAAGTACCTACCCGTACTCAGAAAAAGAGACGAGTTACTTAACAAAAATGAAATGATTAACCACGCTGTTAAAGCATTGGTGGAAGACATCGGCGAACGATTGGATGCGGTTGAATCTGATGGGCAAGAGATTTCCGTAACAATAAGCGGATCAGCCTCAACAGCAGATGAAACGAAATTCCAGATTGGTATTTCAGGAGTTGAGTCAGAAGAAACCGAAAGGTTGATTAACGAAGCTCTCGGAAGAGACTGAGCTCGTTATAACTGAAAAAGAAAAAGGGGCTGCTTAGCATCAGTCCCTTTTCTATGCCATTTCGCCAGGTAATTTAGTTCGACTTGAAGAACCAGAAAAAGCAAGCTCTTCTGACTTTCGACATCGGTTTTGCGCCGGAAGAAAAGTTGGATAGATCCGCAACGGTGGCTCCGGTGTTCTCCGCAATTTCATCACGGGTCATCGAGCTATTCATGATTTTCTCCGATAACCACGTCGGTGATACATCGTCAATGGTTACGGCTTCAGATTCCTGACGATACTCATTATTACCGGTATCTGTCTCGAAATTCCGCGACAAGAAGTAAGCCATACGTTTTAGGTTTGCCTTCACGCGGTTGTCTGCAGTTTCATCGAATCGATAGAACTCATGTACTCGGTATGCTGTACCCTTTCGTTTGAATGTGTGAGACAATCCATTGCGAACGGAATAGAGATTACTTACCACCCCCATGAACATAGGAGGTTTCAACCGGATAACAACAGTTTGTCCTTCATTGTCCTTCATCATGTGAAACTCAGGCAAAACTGGGTCCGAAAAATCTACGAATACTTTATTCTCGCCGTCGGTTATATCTAAGTTCAGGTTCATTCTAGGATCAAGCCGTAGCATTTGAGCAATGAGCATTCTCGTACCTTCAGGTGTTTGTTTGTACCCTGGGGGCATTTGTAGCTTCATATTTATAAGGAAGTCCCCTACATCCCAGCTAACAACATCATAACTGAACCCGTCGCTTTCAAGCTCCTTGAAATCATCCTGAATGCTTCGAATCGTTTCTTCGTCATAGTTCCAGTTGCGTAAAAATCTAAAGTCTTTCATTGTCGTGTTTCTTGATTTAATAAAAGGGCTAGGCTCTCACCTAGCCCCTTAGTTTTATATCTTTCCTTCGTCTCCGTAGCTATAGTAGCCTTGGTCAGATAGGATAATATGATCGAGCACTGGGATATCCAATAACTCTCCTGCTCTTACCAATTTCGAAGTCATTCTGTCATCAGCAGTGCTAGGTTTAAGCACTCCACTTGGGTGGTTGTGAGCAAGGATGATAGCTGACGCTGCACATTTAAGAGCGATGCCAAATACCATTTTCGCGTCTACTACAGTTCCTGTAGTTCCACCTTCACTGATTGTACTGAATCCTAAAATCACATTAGCTCGGTTCAAGAAAAGAACCTTGAATGATTCGCGGTAAGAAATTTCATTCTCGTTCCATACAGAACTGAATGCGTTGTAAGCATCAAAAGAAGAAGTAACAGACGTCTGAGACTTTCTGTTAGGTTTGTAGCTTACTTTGATTTCGACTAAAGTAGTCATGATATTAGTGTCGTGTTTATCCAGGTGACTCCCCTGTTTTTGTTACACTGTAAAGATACAACTATTTGTCTAATAGACAAAATTAGATGAGGTTTTTATAGAAAAAGGGACTGCTTCGGATCAGTCCTTTTTCTATGCCGCCAGAGTGCAAACAATTTTATTAGTGAATTGGTGGCGGCTTTTTAATTAATTCCATTTGTTTAATTGCCTTGAATATTTGAAGTGCGACTTGGGGTACAATTGCGTTCCCTACCGCCTTTATGCTCTCGTTTCTCCACTTTGAAAAGGTAATTCCGTCCAATTCGGAGGGAATCCCATCATCTCCAGAACGAATTGGGGATTGAGTTGGGAAGTTTTTCCAGAAATTGTCCTGACTCTCTTGCTCAAAGAGTCTTGGTTCTCCGCTCCCGTAATTTTGTAACCCTCTGCCGATTGAGGAGTTGGTAGAAACGCTCGATTGACTCGATGACTCAGCGTAGTCTGAACCTTCGTGCCGTCTGGTCGATAGTAACTGCCGCCCTTCCAAATCCAACCTAACTCCTTCGCTTTTTTCGGAGTTACCTCTGACATAGGATTTGCACTTGGAGTTGGTAGCATCCCCGAATACTTCACCTGACTCAATAGACTCCCGAATTTCGTTCCGTTTTTGTATCCGTTCTTCTCGGCTCTCTCCCTCATCTTGTCTGGATGCTCGTCGGTCATGACTTTTGTTGGAGTGAGCAATAAACCAGATTCGATCTCGTCTGTGGGGAGCGTTGACACCTGCAGCAGGAAGTAAAAACGGGAGGACTTCGTACCCTTCAGCTTCCAGGTCAGCTTGCACCTCGTCGAATACCAACCCTCCATTCCAATTAATAAGCCCGCGAACGTTTTCGCCCACGACGTAACGAGGGGAAATCTCTCGAATTGCTCTAAGCATTTCTGGCCATAGATGGCGTTCATCCTCTTTTCCTTTTCGCTTCCCCGCTGTGGAGTATGGTTGGCATGGGAATCCTCCGGTAAGAACATCAATACGGTCTGCATATTTCGTAAAGTCTGTTTGTGTTATATCATGGAAACTCTCTGCTTCAGGCCAGTAGTAGCTCAGCACTCTTTTCCCAAAGTCATTCCACTCGCAATGGAATAGGTTTGTCCACCCCATCCACTCAGCAGCTAAGTCAAAGCCACCTATTCCAGAAAAGAGAGAGCCGTGAGTCATTAGAATAATCCTTGTTTAGTAAGCGCTACCCGCTCCTCCGTCATAGCGACGCATTCCGGGTCTACATCACACCCAATCCAGTTGCGATTCATTAGAGACGCCATTTTTGCGGTTGTGCCGGAACCCATGAAAGGGTCGAGAATCAAATCACCCTCATTGCTCCAGGAGTGTATGTGATCCCTAACTAGTTTCTCAGGAAAGACAGCTGGATGCTTTTTACCGACTTCGTCCGAACATGAGTTCTTTCCTCCTACTGCGAATGTCCACACGTTAGACTTTGTCTTCTCTTCAAGCGTTTTACGTTCCTCTACCCCATTCCGCTTGTACACTTTGGATTCATGCGGACGATGGTGCCATTTCTGAGGTTTTCCGGCCGTCACACATGGAACCTTTATAGGGTTAAAGGTCTTCGGCTTCCCCTTCGAGAAAACGAACATGTATTCGAAACTGTCATCATATCTGCGGTTACCCGTAGGCATGTAGTTGGACTTCACCCAGATCATAGTGTCATACAAGCACCACCCCGCCTCTTGAAACTTCAAAGCTTGTCTAAAGCTAGTCCCGGACTCATTGTAGTTCTTGGTCTGATCAGCCACGATCCAAACCACGACACCACCATCTTTGGTGACCCTGAATAACTCTCGGACAATCAAGTCTAGATCGAAAACGCTGTTATAAGAGCGCAACTTATCATAGGGAGGAGATGTGACAGTTAAGTCCACTATACCGCCCTCCAAGTCGATGAGGTAGTTTTCGCATGATATGTTCGATACGATGTTCACAACCGAGGTTCTTGACTGATTACATCGAATAATTCCACATCAAATACCTTCCCGATGGAAGCTTAACGGCCATGGTGCCAGCGAAGTGGTCGCCAGTGAATCCGCCATTGGTCGTCTGTTCGAAATACATCTCAAGCGAAGAGGCGTCTTCATATTTTTCATATCCAGAGTGGATTCCATCCAAGAGCTCAAAGCCTTGATTGTCACTTTCAGACAAAATCTTGTAGAACTCTTCTAGTTGGTCTGTACTGAAGTCCTTAACAGCTTTAATACAGGTTAATTGATCTGCAAGCGCATCAATAGCCATGGATGAGTGGGCATGCTCAAAAGTGTGATGCCCAAGTAAGAACTCATACCATTCAATTCGTGTATGGTGGCACATAGGTATGACCTGAATACCTTTTCGGTGGGCAAGCTGTGCTTCCGCCATCATCCCTTCTGATATTCGACCTCCATACAATCGGAGCTCGTCAATAATGCCGATATCCAGTAGATGGTGATCATTTTGAAGACCACGGTTCCTTTCTTCGGGTACTGCGTCATCTAGACTAACTACATCCGCATAGTATGGCGCGAATGGTACTACCTCCTTCTCGGTTAGGTTGACATTACGAACGATGTCTCTAATCTTAGCAAGGTTATTCTCTACATCACCGCCTATCGGGTGTGCTATATATGCTACTTTCATCCCTACGCTATTTTCAAAAGTTCTTCAGCCTCTACAAGGCCAGCCAATGTTGTCACGTCCTTGGCAACGGTGGAGTCGATTGATCTCACCTTTGCGAGTCTTTCATCAAAAGTTCCTTTGACCTTATTGCCGTCAGCATCAAAGACTCCGTGTTCCATTATTTGCTTGTCCGTTTGCTTTACGGTCTTTCCAATTCGTTCGAAGTACTTAGATAGTTCTTCCACGCTATCGAAGGCTTTGTATCTGTGCTTTTGGTCTCCGTAGATCGGGTAGATACATACTCGCCCGTTCCATAACTGCTGTACGAAGCACTCTCTTACCTCACCTTCAGTAAACCCTCCGATTGATGAGGTACACTTGATGTTTTGTAGGATTGTACATGGCAATCCTTTTGGAATCACTTCAATCATTTTCGTTCTGCTTTAATTGATTTTTCATTGAGTGTATGTAGTCCCACATGAAGAGAAGACCTGCGTTGTATTTCGCTCTTCCTTCACTGGATGAATTTCTTTCTGCAACGGAGCGGTAGAAGTTGTGAGAACTCCCCTTTCGAGCTAGCGAAGGGAATCTGCATGCGTGGCGATTACCTGGTTCAAGCAGATAGATACTCCTACCCTCCTCGATGTAGTATTGAGTTTGTTGTTCCGTGAGGCGAATCACTCCTCTTTTGAATAGCTCACGGAAGACCTCGTGCATAGAGTAGTCTTGAAAGACTTTGATGTCCCCTGTCTTCTGGTATTTCTCCAGGGGCTTGAACCACACGTCCTCTAGAAAAGCGTCGGCAATCTTCTTTTTGTCTAGATCCGTTGTGGTCCGCTTTACAAAATTGGCCTTAGGTCGCCTCTCTACGGGGGCGCTACTCTTACGCCGGTCAACCGTGCTTGTGAAGCGGATGACATGAAACATTTCATGCATGCGACTCGCAATCCGCCCGGAATAACGACTCTCGAAATCGTCAAGGTTCAGATTAGAGCTCATGTGAGTCACAATGCCTTTATTCTGATGGCATTCGTAACGGACTCCCATAACCTCCGCAACCGAATTGACCTTGTTGCCAAATCGATGCTTATCATCCTCTTCCCCGACATCATCTACCATCAACACTTGATCATTCTTGTACTTAGAGACGATAGACTCGCCATGAACAGCGTAGTCGTTTGCGATATCCATGGCGCGGACCATGCTGAAGCGCTCTCTCACTTCCATCATTTGTTGGATAATTCTGAAAATTGAAGTCTTTCCAGCTCCATAGTTGCCAACTAGCGCAACTCCTTTACCTCTTGATAACTCTGGATTATCCGCGAAGAAATAGTCCAGTAATTGCAGAACAGCAATTTCATTCGCTTCATCAACCGTGAACCCATTAATCAGGGCTGCCCCAATCTTCTTGAACTCAGCTAGCCTCGTCTCCATAGAACTTCTTTTTTAGTGCTGCTGAGTGCTCATCAAGATCAACGACGTTGGTATACCCCTTGTCTATCAGCTCCTTATCTGTTTCCGAGTGCTTGTATTGGTTTAATTTCTTCAGCGGCCATTCGTCCTTTCCCCATTGAATGCGCGCCCAATTGGCGAAATGGGTTCTCAAATCCTTTCGGTTTTTTTCGGACTCGTCCTTCGCCATAAGATTCAAGATGAAAACGTCGATGAGGTCATTGACATCTTTCAGAGTGCATTTCTTTTTCGTCGATGTCAATTGCTGAGCAAGAGCTTCGTTTGCCGTCACTGCGTCTTGCAATGACTCTTTCATGGATTGAAAGTCCTTCAGAATCAGTCTTGACACCTCTCCACTTTTTTCGGAGCGCGCAAGCGCGTTTTTTTCCTTTAGTTGGTAGTTAGTTGTATTAGTTAGTTGGTAGTTAGTTGGTATTGGTTTGGGATGATTCCCAATTGTGTGCGGTAATGTTCCCAAATCGTCTGGGCTGGCTACCTCAGAGATTTGGGATTTGCCGTCAATCGAGTTGGCGCCACTAATTACCCCAAGAGAAAACAGCACTTGTTCGTCTTTCATGGCATACCATTTGGTTCTATCAAAAGCGTACTTATTGAAGTTTCCTTCCACCAGCACTTCCGAATCCACAAGCTTCTTGATAGCGTACCGTATCTGATCGCGAGTGAGATAGTCAAAGACTTGAAGCAAGTCGCTAATACTGTTGTATGTCCAATGCCTTTCTTCCTTGAGATTAACACCCCTGATTTTATTGTAGGCAATCCAATGAGCAAAGTGATCAAGTACTATTGCGCAATTGACGCCATACTTGCGAGCGATATCTATGTTGAATGTGTGTTTCATTCATTCATCTTTAAAGGTTGAGGAACTCTTTCTTTTGTTTCCCTTAGGTATCTCAGGTAAATGGATTCGATAGGGTTTCTGACTTTGGATGCCATCAGTTCGTGCTCAGATACTGAGATCTCAGTATCTAGATTATCCTCTCCGGTTGGTGCAAACACATTGTTCCCGGTTCGCTTGAACAACTCTCGACTCGCAACCAGTCCGGCGGTGATTACTGTATGGATATGTGACTGACCGTTTGTGGTAGTGGTTTCACTCTGTGCCAAGAAGCTCATAATTCTAATCGCTCTTAACTCGTCTATCACCCTAGAATCCTCACTACGAACTAACTCCTGAGCATCCAGCAATAGCTGGGACGCCCATAAGGCCCTTTCTTTTGCACTTCTGTCTTGCATAGCTCCCCTCTTTTCGTCAGCGTATTAAAGGATCTTCGAACGCTTGTGATTGGAATATTTCCAAGAATGTCTGTCACGTCCCATGGACTAAGTAATTGCTCAGGACGCTTCTTGAACTCATCAAGAATTATCGCATCCTGTTTAGTGGCCTGCTCGATCGCTTTTGGCAATTCGTCACCTAAATCAGTGGTGTCGAAAAAGTTTATTCCCAATTGTCCGCTCATCTTGTAGGCTTTAAGAGTCGTTCTACATCAACCTTTCGAATACGAACAGCCCGTCCGTTTCTCAGTCTGCGGTAGGGCAATACACCCTCTTTCATCTTTCTCGAAATAGATCGAGGAGAAAGACCTAGTAGGCTTGCCGCTTCTTGTTTCGTCATCCATTCGTTCATGAGGCGTGGTTCTTAATGAATTGTCTATCGTGCTCTACAATCGTTTCGAGGGCAATAGTGATACGTTCGTCAGCTAGGTTTCCATTGGCCACCTTTCGGATTCTAATAGCTCCCTTCTCACTTTCTAAGTCTGGGTGAATCAACTGAACCAGCCGAACATAGTCGCGTCCAATCATTGATTCCCGAGCATCCATCGCTCTACGTCGCAAAGCTTTCTTACTGGTATTTTGCATTTGTTTGCTATTTATTGTTTATTTAGGGCAGAAATTTACTTCCGCTCTTGTCGAAAGCAATTATAGCAATATTTGAATGTTGCTTGCAAGACTTTAGCAATATTTTTTTGAAGTTATGACTACACCTACAGAAACTGAAGACAGTAAAACCGAGTGGCTTAGGAATGTTATCAAGCACATCAAAGCCTCTCCAGACCACGCAGAACGCAGTCTCAAAGCAATCTCAACGAAGCTTGGGAAGGACTATGCGCACCTCAATCAACAGGTGAACGGCAACCGCAGAGTATCTGACAGCATACTCGAATCCATATTCCAGCACTATGGGTTCAGATTCAAAGGAACGCCTGAGCTATCTCAACCAGAACAGCCTATGGTGGGCGTTTCAGCAGGTCAAGGACTTCCAATCTACGAGATCACAATCCGAATGCAAGGTGTACACATTCTAGGTACATCGAGTAGAATTGTTGCTAATTAGCAATACTTGCAATAGATTTGTGAGGAGCACGATTGCTTCTCATTGGTTAAGGGGGTGCAATCGCATCCCCTTTTTCTATGCCTAGTATCAACAGAAATAGTAAGCGTCCACCGTGGCAGGGGAAACGCAGAGCGCAACAAGGAAGAAAGAAAAGAACGAAGAACTATGATTCACCAGAGTGGAGGAAACTTAGACGATCAGTACTCAATGAGAATCCATTGTGTGTCGAGTGTGAGAAGCGAGGCGTGTACAAACCCGCGGACGTTGTTGACCACATCACACCATACAATCAAGGCGGTAGCTTCTGGGATAGAAACAATCTTCAAGGCCTCTGTCACTCTCATCACAACAAGAAGAGCGCACGCGAAAGGCATCAAGGGGAAGGGGGTGCATAGAATATTTTTATGCCCTGTTAATAACCGCACCGCTAGGCAAGTTTACACACCGTCAATGTTTGGGGAGGGGGGGGTATGCGCAAGCTGAGCGAAGAATCGAAGTCTCTTGCCGGTACTGATCGTGCTGACCGAAAATCTGGTCTACCCACCGTCAACCCTGGTAATCCGCGTACATACCCCAAGCCATTTTTTGACCTCGATAAGTCTGAAACCAAACTGTACAAAGCAACAATTAAACACCTCAGAGAGCTGGGAATTTTCGACATAAATGATGCCGTTGAGGTAGCTATTTATGTCAGGGCGCTCACCGGAATGAAGGCTGTAGCAGACAGACTAACCCACAGGGACAGTATAGTTGAAGAGTACAAAAGCGGGTCTAACATCACCGGAGACGTCACAGCGTTCGGCAAGTTTCAAGCGCTCGTTGAGAAGTCCCAACAAAAGCTTGGTCTATCTCCACTGTACAGACAAAAGATCGATGCCTACTTGAAATCTAATGGAGATAAAGACAACACTCTCCTCAAATTCTTGAACGGAAGAAATAAAGGTGCAGCAGCCTCATGAAGTACGCCCATTTGACGTAGTTGAGCAATACGCAGATGATGTAATCAAGGGAGTACAACCAGCCTGTCTACTTGTTATTTCAGCATGTCAAAGATATCTCGACGACAAGGATAAAGCACACGAAAAGGGTTGGACCCTCGACATAGATGCTGGTGAATTTGCAATCGACTTCATTCAGAACTTCGTTCGTCACACTTCAAGTGTATTTGCTGGAAAACCAGTACTCCTCGAACCATGGCAACAGTTCATTCTATTCAATCTCTTTGCATGGAAGAAGAAAGATGGACGTCGAAGGTTCACTAAGACCTACATCGAGATCCCGAAAAAGAATGGAAAGTCACTTCTAGCCTCAGCGGTTAGCCTCTACATGCTCATAGCTGATGGTGAGCAGAACGCTGAGATCTACTTCGCTGCGACTAAGAGGGACCAGGCAGACATCGTATTCGAAGAGGCGAAACGTATGGTTAAGTTTCAACCGGAGTTCAAAGCAATAATCCAGCTGCAACGTTCGGCAATCGTTTTCGAAGGAACCAATAGTAGCGCAAAGCCACTTTCTTCGGAGAAGAACTCAATGGACGGTAAACGCCCTTTCTTTGTTGTTATCGATGAGTATCACCAGCATCAGAACTCTGAAATTTCCGACGAGTTGAAATCCGCGATGGCCGCTCGTCCCTCCCCTCTTCATTTCACGATTACTACAGCTGGTTTCAATGATGGTCCATGCCTTTTGCTTCACAGAACCTGCAGAGAAATCCTTGAAGGGAAAAAGGACGACGACTCAATGTTCACCATCATCTACACCATAGACGAAGACGATAACTGGCAGCTACCATCAACCTGGAGAAAAGCCAACCCCAACTTCGGCGTGTCGTTTGAAGCGGACGTGCTGAAAGAAGCTTGTCAGGAAGCGAAGAACATGGGGGGGCAGAAGATGGTGGAGTTCATGACCAAGAGGCTGAACATCTGGATGAAGACCGGAAAGATTTGGATCCCTGACTCTAAGTGGATGGAATGCCAAGAGGACTTTGGTTTAGAGCTCTTCCAGGGCAAACAGGTTTGGATGGGAATGGACCTTGCTGCCTACCACGACATCACTGCGCTTGTCATGGTCACTGAAAGCGAAGGCGACTTGTATGTCTATGGTCAGTACTGGTTGCCTGAAGAAATATTTGAAGAGAAGCTCGAGGAAGATGACAAGCACATCTATCGAACCTTCGTAGACGCAGGCTACCTGCATTTGACCGAAGGGAATGTAACTGACTATTCTCTTATTCGAAAGCTGCTAAGTGGTTGGCATATCGACGAAGGAGAGGTGCAATACGACGAAGGCGCGTTGATGGAGTCGATGGATATCCAGTGCATTGGATACGACCAGTGGCAGGCATTCCAAATCGGTGCAGAGCTCACAGGGGACGGAATTGAAATGGACAAAGTTCCGCAAACCACAGGGAGATTAAATCCGGCCACCACAGAAGTTGAGAAGCGGGTTCGACAGGGAACACTAAAACACAACGGTGACCCAGTTCTGCGCTGGATGATGGGGAATGTGGAGCTATTCTACGACAGCACTGGTTGCGTTAAACCGAACAAGAAAACAAGTAAAGGAAAAATAGACGGCGTGGTTGCGATGGTCATGGGCATTCACGAGTACCTCATAGATGTAACAGAAGATAAACCAGATCCCAACCAAGGATTTGTATTCATTCCACACTGAGCGATATGAAGAATAGCACATTTTACAACCTCTACTTCACGAACTTGACGAAAAGCAAAAGCCAACAAGAGGCTTATGAAAAAACTGAAGAGCAACACGTCGAGCAATACAAACGCCGGAAGTACAGTAATTTCAACAGTTTCCGCTCAGCACGTGATCGTTTCTTGAATGCACGACGACGATAAATGCAACATTTTTATTGTTGCTGATTATTGCTTTTGCAATATTTGGCCGCAGTGGGACTCGTGAAAACCATATCTCAGAGTGCTGTCGGTCGTGCGATCGGCGACGCATTTATGCAGAGAAACTCTGCTAAGAACGGATATTCCGAGTCTATTCTCAATCTATTTCAAGGGTTCCCAACCCAAAGCGGGATTCGTGTAAACGAAACCAGCGCATTGCGAATTTCAACAGTCTACGCATGTGTTGATCTAATCGCTAAAACGATTGCGTCCACACCTATTGAGGCATTCGAGATAAAGAAGAGTGTCAGAACAAAAATCTACGACCACGCCCTTCTCGACCTTGTTGACCGAAACCCGTTAGCTACAGCAAATCGATTCGTCTTTTGGCGGACGATGATCAGTTACTACCTCCTCCACGGGGTAGCGTATGCACATTTGACAAGGAATGCTCGTGGAGACGTTGCAGAAATAAAGCTTCTTCGTACGGAAGAAGTGAGTCCAATGTATACTCACTCTCAAGCACCATGGGAGGTCACACACTTTCATGTCCAAGGGATTGGGATGGTTCATTTTGATGACCTATTCATTCTTGCGAACGCCCATTGGAAGAGCCCTATCCGTTTGTTTGCAGAGAACCTTGGGGTAGACATGGCTGCAACTCAATACGGCGCTCGTTTCTTCGGTGAAGCAGCGAACCCCGCCGCCCTCGTTTCTCCAAAAGAGACCCCGGGAAGAAACTACCAAACCCTAGTTGATACTTTCAAGGAACAGTACAGCGGAATCAACAAGTCACATGGTACAGTCGTAGCTCCAGTGCCTGTCAATTATCAGCGGATCACTATTCCAGCAAATGACTCTCAGTTCATTGAGACTCGGAAAATGACAAAGGGAGACATCTGCACCATCTTCAACGTCCCGCCTTTCAAGGTTCAAGCAGAGAGCGACGTCAAATACTCGAACGCAGAAACGCAGACAACACAGTTCAAGGTTGACTGTATCCAACCCATCTGTGAACTCATTGAAGCCGAGTTGACGAAGAAGATTATCCCTGCTCCAAATCGCAGAACTATCTCTCTAGCATTCAACCTCAAGAATTTGACACGAGGGGACATCAAGGCTCGCGCAGAATACACTCAAAAACTCATTGCATCTGGCGTCCTCAAAATTAATGAGGCCAGAGAAGAAGAAGGATACAACCCAACCGAAGGTGGAGATCGAAATCTCGTCCAGGTTAACCTTCTTCCGCTCGATCGAATCGACGACTACGCAGACAAAATCATTGACTCAGGTCAAATCCAACAATCCAAAGGCAATGGCTGATAAACGCACAATTGAAATTCAAGCGCCATTCGTTCGCGCCACCATGAATCCTGACAGCTTCAACGAGGAAGAGCGAACGGTCGAGGTAGTAATTGCCACAGAAGAACCTGTTCGAAGATTCTCTTGGCGCCAGAATGAGGAGTACGACGAAGTGCTTTCTCTAGACCCTGAACACGTAGATGTTTCGCGCATGGAAGCAGGTGTTCCTGTTTATGATAATCACTGGACATACGGTGGATGTGAGGGGGTTCTTGGACGGGTTGAATCTTACGAAATCAAGAACAAACAACTGATTGGAGTTATCCGTTTCGCGGATACCCCTGACGTTGAGAATACTTACCAGAAGATTCGCCAGGGTATTGTTACAGGGGTTTCTGTCGGATACGACATCAAACGATTCAACAGAGAAGACCAAGGTGAAGACGAGATTCCGATCTACCGCGCAACGAACTGGATGCCATACGAGGTAAGCTTCGCGCCCATTCAGGCAGACATCAAGTCAGGTGTTCGTTCACAAGAGAAAGAGAAAACCCTGAAGGTAGAAGTAGAAGGATTGCGCTCTGACGAGCCAACCTCAAACGACGACAATGACAATTCGTACGAGCTTGAAATGGCTCGGTATAAATCCAACATCAATAAACATCGATCAGCATGAAAACTGCTAGAGAAATTCGTCAGGAAATTACCGAGCTGACGGATAAACAGAAGGTTATTCTTGATGCCGTTGAACAGTCAGAGGAACGAAAATTCACCGACGAACAACGACAGCAACTGAAGGACCTTGACGGTAAAATTGAACGTCTCCAAAAGGACTTACAAGACGCTGAAATCCGTGAGCGTGCTCAAGAACGCGTAGCTGCCATGTCAGGTGGTAACCCTGCGGACAATTCTAAGCGCTCCGGAGAGGACATCGACAACATGTCGCAATTCAAGTGGAGCCGTTTCCTTCACCACTTGCACATGAATCGCAACCTCGAAGGTGTCGAGCTTGAGGTCCACCAAGAAGCAGTGAAAGAAGCTCGCGAGCGTAACTCATCACTGAAAGGATTCGGTCTACCGTCTGATTTCTTCCGTGTTCTTTCATCGGAAGACCGCCAGAAGGAAGATCGTATGCGAGAGCAGCGTGACCTAGTCGTTGGTACTGCTACTGCAGGAGGTAACCTCGTGGCAACTCAGCAGATGCCAATGATTCCAGCGCTACGCCCAACGCCTCAAGTCGTTGCTGCTGGTGCCCAGGTGTTAAACGACCTTGTTGGGGATGTGGATATTCCAAAACAAACTGGAATTGCTCAAGCTGCTTGGGCTGGTGAAACTGCGGCAGCAGCGGAAACTAACCCGACATTCGGTGTAATTCAAATGTCTCCTAAGCGTGCTGCAGCATTCGTGGATCTTGGTATCCAGTTGATTGCTCAGTCGTCTGAGGATGTTCAACGTTTGATTATGCGTGACCTGGAGTTTGCCTTTGCGCTTCTTCTCGATCAGGCAGGTATCAACGGCTCAGGAGCGGGTAACGTGCCTGAAGGTGTTCTGAATGCCAACGACATCAACACAGTTGAAATCGGAACCAACGGAGGTGCGTTGACATGGGCTAAGGTCGTTGAGTTCTTGACATCTGTTGAGCAAAGCAACGCCCCAATCAACAACCCTACATGGTTGACTACCCCTGGAGTTAAAGGACATGCTGCAACCACTGAGAAATCAGCAAACACAGCTAAGTACCTTTCTGAAGACGGACGCAACCTATACGGTATGCCAATGCTGACTTCGACTCAAGTTCCTTCTAACCTAACGAAAGGTACAAGCGTCAATGTTTGTCACGCTGCTATCCTTGGAGACTTCTCACAGATGATCCTTGGAAACTGGGGTGTTATCGACATCTCCGTGGGTAACCACCGAGCGAAGGAAGGTATCCGTGAGTTCGTTATCAACGCGCTTGCTGATGTCGGTATCCGCAACGAGGAATCGTTCGCGGTGTGTACTGACATCACTCCTAACTAATCCACTCCATTGAATAATCAGGGACTAGCCCACGGGCTGGTCCCTTCATTCCATACATCATGAACAAGGATGAAATTCTACAGTCCATTGCGGACTCAAAAACAATCGAAGATGTAGATGCTGTGGTTGAGGGAGTTGAAGAGCAAGAAATTCTCGATGCCGCCGAAGAACGTCGTGCAGCAATCCAGAACGAACTGAACACTGCAGCCGGATCAAACCAGAAGCCTAAAGCTCAAGAGTTGATTGCGCAAATTAAGGAGGCCGATACCGTAGAAAAGGTGAAGGCTATCCTAGAAGGTGAAGAACGTAAGACTGTTCTGGATGCTGGCACCGCTCGCATCGCAGAGTTAGAGGAAGAAGAATCCGATCAACCGGCATATGACATTGATGGTCCAAAGAAGCGCGTAGAAGTTCTTCGCGGTCTTGCGGGAAGTCATGGGTTAGCGTACTTCAAGGGAGCTACTCCCGAGTTGCCCGCTGCGCAAGCTGACCAGCTGATTGCAGATGGCTATGCTCTTCCATACAAAGAAGAAGAGGAGACCGAGGAGTAGTCGTGGTTAAGCGTTTAGGAAATATCACCTACACGGATCTGATTCCATTATCTAAGGTCTACGATCAGATTAAGCAGGATGCGGGAAGCGAAGATGCGCTTCTCACATCACTGCTCGATGCTGCGTGCAGATATCTAGAAGATGAATACGGGTTCATCATGGCGGAGATTGCCTGTCGCGTTATGCTGGACACATGGCCTTCTGGCAAGTATCGATTTGAGGTTGCCCCTCTTGGTTCTGTGACGTCTGTGACTTACATCGATGGAGATGGTGCTAATCAGACACTCTCATCTAGTGACTATTCAGTCAATAGTGACGAGTATCCTGGTGTTATCCACTTCACCAACTGTCCAGATCTAAAGAACCAGCTCGGAGCGGTTACAATCAACTTCGACGCCGGGTTTGCATCAAGCGAACTTCCAGTACCCATCGTTCAGGCGGTATTGATGATGGTAGCAACCATGTATGAGCTTCGTCAGAACGAGGTGACAGCCAGAACTATTTCGAAGGTTGAGACCAGCACCCACATGCTACTCAGCCCTTACAAAGTCTCTGTATTCAGATGAATATCGGAGAACTAGATAAACGCGTCACCCTCCGTTCGTTCACCACCACAACGAACGCGGAGAATTTTCCAGACAGGACCTACAGCGATGTGGCGACAGTATGGGCAAGGCTTGTTCCTCTTCGAGGAATGGAGTCGCAGGAAAACGAAAAGAAGACAGTAACACGAAAGCGGGTATTTGAAATCAGATACCGAACTGACGTAGATGAGAAGATGGTCTTGGTCTACAACAACAAAGAGCACCAAGTCATCTACGTGGAAGAGATAGGTAGAAAAGACCGACTAAGGATTGAGACGGAATTGAAGTTATGAATCGAGACAAGAAACCAGAGAAACCTCTGAAGCCACGGGCCCACAAACGCCCACCAAAAAACCGCGCTATCCAAGCAGCGCCGAAACACAGATAAGATGCCAGGAGCACAGGCGATTGATATGAAACTTGAAGGTGCTGAGCAGATCCAAAAGCTGCTTCAGGAACTTCCCCCTGCGCTCAAAAAATCTGTACTCATCTCAGCGCAAAAGAAGGCGGCAAAGCCAGTTGTGCAACAGATGATTCGAAACCTAGACTCAAGCACTAAATCCCGTTCTGGGAACTTAAAGAAGTCTATTGGCACAAAGACATTAAAGGACCGAGGAAGAGAGACAACCTCTACCATCACCGGTCCGCGAGTGGGTGGCAGATTCAAAGGCTACCACGCCCACTTAATCGAGCATGGAACATCTGCTGGTGAAAGAACCTCGAAGAAGGGCTACTTCACTTTCAAAGGCAAGGGCGGGAAGACTATTCGTGTCCGAATGATCGACCACCCAGGTACAAAGGCACGCCCATTCGCAAAACCGGCGATTGAATCGAAGAAAGAAGAAGTGGTCCAAGCCTTTTCATTTGAGATCGGCGCTGCCCTTAACAGGGTTATGAAGCGCACCATCAAAAAGGCGAAACGATGAAGGTGGTTGTAATCAACATATTACTTGCCAGCACTGCGGTGACTGATCTAGTTGGTACTCGTATCTACCCAAGCACACAGCCTGAGGAGAACACTACCTTCCCGGCAATTATCGTCTCACAGAGAGGACTAGACCCAGAGCCTACGAAGGATAAATCCTCCGTCCTAGACGTATATGACATTGAGCTCACTATCCTAGGTGAAACATCGGTTGATGTTACCGCTATTACAGAGGCATGTAGATCAGCTCTGGTTCGCTACACTGGTGAGGTGAGCGGAAAGAAGGTGCAGACGATCGAGTTCATTAACGAAATCGACGACTTCAGGGACGATCTTCCTATATGGGGAATGACCCAGCTGTACGAGGTGAAGATTCATACCGAAGGAAACGGTCCAAACTTCCCACCTGGTATTAGTGACCCCGTGACTATTCTAGCGCCAGACGGCTCAACAGCCGCTTTGATCAACCCTGGAAGCTCATTCCAGCAAGCATACATAAACCTGAGGCTACTCCCTAGCGGAACCCAACACTCTCAAATCGCACCTCCTACAGACGGTCAAGCAGATACGGTTGACATTCCGTCAGTGCGCGTCGTGTTGAGTAATGATGACTTACTGGCTGAAGCAGACGCAGGAGACGAGGTGGATGTGCCGGATGCACGAGTACTAAATCACAGAAGTGAGGCGGTTGGTGACATGGTTCCAGGAACCATCAATACACTAAGCGCCGGATTGATCAAAAAAAGCGACGGCTCCGCAATCATTCATTCAGTAGCTCCAGGAGATGACATCAACCTTCTAGCAACAAAGGTTCTTGATTCTGAAGGCGCGACAGTTGCAACCCTGCATCCAGTTGAAGGAGAGGAAACATATACTTGCCCTCCTTCACTCACTCAGTCTGGTGTTCTCTACAACTCTTGTCACGACTTCCAGAAAACAAGCTACCACACTGGAGACGAAGGATGGTACAATCAAAACGGAGATGGTGTGACTATTCCGGCTATTCCTGAAAAGATAATGATGATCGATAAGTCACAGGCCGAGCCTTTTGACTTCGTGACTCCCAATAATGTCTTTGACAACAACGCACGTTTCGTGCACACTGACGGAACTGCGGCAGCTCGTTTAGTAGTTCCTGCAGACAGCATGGTGTTGGATTGTTTAACCGGATGGAGGTGGTGGGTTGTTCGACAGTCTTCAATGACACTAGCGGACGCCATTGCTTTCGCGGAGGCATCTTCTCTTGGCGGAATAACATCATGGCGTATTCCTACCAAAGCAATGATTCAACAGCTATGGAACCACGAACGCTCATACCAAGACGAGCCACCTGGTTTCGGGAATCTATCACTGGCTAACATCTGGACAGCAACCACCTACGAGCTCGGCTCCACTTCAGCGTATTCAACATTCACCGGAGGGAACTTCCGCATGGCCGTGACCTCAAAGACATCAACAAGAAATTTCATCATGTGTGCTCCATGGCACGCACAATCATAAGACTATGGCACTCTGGGATATTACATGGGAAATGCAAGGCGAGCAACAGGTTACAGAAGACCTACTTCTGCTTAATCCAACCTTCAAAGTGAAGCGCATCAATTACGATGCAGAGACACGACACTTTCAAGTAGAGGTCATCTTCCAGGAAGGCTCATACAAGCACAGCCGAACTTTTGACAACACACTGGCTGAAGGCGACGAGTCAATAGACGCGGCCCTTATTGCCCAATTCATCAACACCCAATTTCCAACCGCTCAAATTCAGAAGTAATGAAAATCGAAATGCTCAAAGACCACCCAGAACGCACCAAGTTCACAAAGGGAAAAGTGATCACAGTTACAACCCAACTAGCAGACGAATTGATCGAGGGTGGTTATGCGGTTTCAACCGAAGAACAGACAATCGAGGACGCCATTATGGACGCCATTGACGAACGAGACGAAAAAAGACGAGAAGAGGAAAGCACCATGACGCTGATTCATAAGAATGAGGGCAGCGAAGAAGATGAGGTAGACGACAAACAAGGAACAGACCCTGAATAAGGGAATTACATAACCCAATTAAAAACAGAAGAATATGCCGTCTACAGGAGCAATTGAGGGTAATGACCTCGAACTGTACATCGGAGGAACCCTTGTCGGGTGTTCACGTGACGCATCGATCTCATTGAGTCGAGCGTTCATTGATGCCACTTGTAAGGATAACGATGGTGCAGAACAAGTACTACCAGGACAAACGTCTTGGAACGCAAGTGGCTCAGCCATTTATGCGATGGATGCAACTCTCGGTGGAGATGAAATGATTGACAACCTCCAGAACGGAACACTCGTGACCGTACGAATGACCACTGGAGTAACTGGCGACACCTACCTCGAAGGTTCAGCCTACGTTGAGAATCTCAACTTCACTTCGAACTACAACGATGTCGTGACTTACGACTTCTCATTGAAAGGAACAGGAACCCTTACTAAGGGAACCGAAGCATAATTAAGAATCCCAGCCGAGGGAGCCCTCTCGGCTGGGTAATCTCATACACCCAATTATGGACAACACAATGAAAGGAGAGTGTACGATTACACTCGGAGAAGAGGAAGTGAAATTGAAGTTCTGCATGAGCGCAGTTCGCGAAACACTGCAAATCCTCAATATGGAATTAGGGGAGTTCTACGAGCACATCAAGAGTAACCCTCTTGATTCAGCTGGTGCGCTAGTGGCAGGAGCAATTCGAAGAACCCACATTCTCAATGGAGACTTCGAAAAAGCCAAAAGCGTTCGTCTGGATGTGACAATAGCCCGGCTAGATGATCTTCCGAAAGAACAAGGAGATCTTTTAGCTAAAGCAATTGCGGAGGCTAACCTGTTGGGAAAGAAGAAGGCTCCGGAGGAAGCACAGGGTCAGTCCGAAAGCTGACACTCGCGGAGCACTACGCCTCCGCTATTGAAAACGGAGTCGACCCTGACAAGTACTGGGAATACACTATTGCTCAAGTATATCACTTGAAGCAAAGGGTGTTCAACAGAGAACAGAATCAATACATAAGAAGCTCACAGCATTTAGCCTTTCTGGTGAACTCAAACAAGAGGAGAGGCAGAGCTTACACAGCTGTCGACTTCATGCCTCAATACTATGCACCGAAGAGGCCAAAGCATGCTCTACAATTCAGCAAAGAAGAGTTCTTAGCTAGACGAGCAAAAAGAAACAAGCAGAATGGCAAGTAAGACACTAGCGACATTAGCCCTAGCCATTACGGCGAACAAGTCTGAGTTTGAGTCGGCTCTTCAGTCCATGGACCGTAATATGGTCAACCTGGAGAAGAGAGCGAACAAACTCGGAAAGCAACTTACGGTTGGTGTGACTGCGCCTCTAACCTTGCTGGGCGCCACTGCATTCAATGTCTTCAAGGATTTTGAAGAAGAGATGGCGAAAGTTCAAGCCGTTTCAGGAGCCACCGGCGCAGAATTTCAAGCGCTTCAGGAAAATGCAATGTCTCTAGGAAGCAGTACTCGCTTCACAGCTTCTGAAGTTGCTCAGCTTCAAGTAGAGTTTGCGAAGCTCGGCTTCTCTGCTAAAGATATCACCAATGTAACGGAAGCAACACTCCAGTTGGCACAGGCTACAGGTAGTGATCTCGCTAGAGCGGCAGAAGTTGCGGGTAGTACTTTAAGTGCCTTCGAGTTAGACTCAAGAGAGACCTCAAGAGTGACCGACGTCATGGCGGCTTCATTCTCTTCTTCTGCTCTGGACATGGAATCGTTCGCAGAAGCCATGAAAATTGTCGCTCCGGTTGCAAACGCCGCAGGTATTCCCATCGAAGAGGTAACCGCTCAATTGGGCACACTTGCCAATGCAGGTATCAAAGGTTCAGCAGCAGGGACATCTCTTCGTAGAATAATCAACGAACTAGGAAGTGAAGCAGGGGGTGTAAGCGGGTCCATAGAAGAAATGGCCGCCCAAGGTATTACGCTCGCTGACGCCCAAGCAAAAGTGGGGCGAAATGCCCAAAGTGCCTTGGTTGTCCTTGCTAATGGCGTAGAGCCGACAAGAGAACTCACTAAGCAATTTGAAGCAGCTTCGGGTAGCGCGGCTGAGATGGCCGCGATCATGGATGATACTGCTCAGGGATCTATTAAGCGAACAGAGTCTGCTATCGAGGGGATGCAGCTCAAGCTAGGGAAAGCGCTGGCACCTGCAATCATTGCAACCGTTGAACAGGTTGGGGCCCTAGCAACCTCATTTAGCGAGTTATCACCCCAAACACAAAACACCGTGCTCGTTCTAGGAGGAGTGGCCGCAGCGGCTGGTCCGGCCTTAGTTGCTTTCTCGAAAATCACCAAGGCGGTTCGAACACTCAACCTAACGATGAGGGCAAACCCCGCAGGTTTATTTGTTGCTGCCCTTGCCGTTGTGACCCTTGCCGTCACAACTTACACTTCGTCGCTAGACTCAGCAGCTAAAGCTCAACACACCCTGAACCAGGCCACGAAACAAGCCCAAGTGGAGGCCGCTAAAGAAGGCGCGGAAGTCCAAAGACTATCGGAGGTCGCGCAAGACCTCAATATCAGCCTAGACAAAAGAAAGGCTGCACTAGAAAGGCTTCAATCAATTGCGCCGGAGTATTTTGGGAACCTTGACATTGAGAAGTCAAAAATCAATGAACTCAAAGCTGCGACGGACCTTTACCAAGAATCTATACTGAAGGCAGCCCAAGCAAAAGTCTACCAGAACTCTCTTGAACAGCAAATTGGGCTAATGGAGAACATTCGTATCCAGTTTGAGGCGTGGGGACATGACATTGAGGATGTTCGTGATCGACTGAATGATCCGGAGGCTTTTACAGGAGGGATTTCGAATAAAATGGTTCGAATGGTGAGCGATTTTGAAGCCGCCGAACTGGCTGCTGCAGGATTCGCTCAAAAGATCACAGACATTGAAACGTCTGGAGACTCGGTGCAATCGACCGCAGACAAAGTTGCTTCACTCAAAGATGAGTTGAAAGGAACTCTTCTCGCACAACGAAAACTGTCAGAGGGCAGCGACCAATACCAGGAACTAGCATCTCACGCAGATAGCCTTCGTGTTCAGCTCGATAACTTAACAAAGAAGGAAGAAGAGGTACAGACTAATCTAGGTAATCAGAAGGACAAGGTTGACCAATTGAGAGACTCATGGGAAGGGCTCAACGGGTCAATGACTTCTGCATATGAGATTCTAACCACCTCCCCTTCAGTCAATCCGAATTTGTATGATCCACAGTTCGCAACAATTGAAGATGAGGAGTTCAACGACCCGGAAGAAGAGGCTCAAATCAATGCAGACTTGGCGCAGCACCTAGAGGACAAGCAAGCTCAGATTGATGCCGAACAAGCTTTTCAGGAAGAGTTAATGAAAACTGCCGCAATCGCTGAACAATATGGAACCGCAGTTGGGTCATCCATCGCTCAAATCGTAACAGGTCAAAAGACTGCCGCAGAAGCCATGCGAGGAATCGCTAAGCAAATCATTTCTCAGGTTATTCAGATTGCAAAGGCGAACGTAATCGCGAACGCCACCTCCCCAACGAACGGAGCAAACCTAGCCTCTGGAGGTCTCGCCACCCCTGCGCTAATCGTGGCCGGTCTCTCAATGCTTGAAGGCTTCGTTACAGCATTCGCAGAGGGTGGTATGGTAACCGGGCCAACGCTCGCGCTTCTAGGTGACAACCCTTCAGGAAAAGAGATGATTATTCCATTCGAAAAGATGGGCAAGTTCGCCTCAATGATGGGCGGCGGTGCTTCAACTCACGTTCATGGTGAGTTCGAAATCGACGGCACAAAGCTTCGAGCCGTACTACAGAATCAAGACGACATCGATCAAATCTCAACCTGATGCCAACGATAGTAGAGACACACATCCACCACGGCATAGTCAGGACGATCTATGACGACGACACTTATAAGGACCACTTCGACCATGAAGACGGGGACTTTTACCCGTTGCTGCAGGTGCTTACACCACACGGCTACAGTGACAACCTCACTGGCATCAACATCACCCTAATCGAGTTCACCTATAACGGCGACTTAAACAACCTCGCATATACAATCGATGGAGGCTCAGCATCGTCACACGACGGCACTGGCAAGCTCAGACTCCAGAACTTGACGGTGGGGCTTCACACACTCGTGTTCAGCGACTCAAATTACCCTGGAACTACATGGAGTCACCAGTTCGTAGTTCGTGACGGCAGTCTAGCTCCTATCAAGTGGAAACTTCAATTCGATGACATCGACGGCAATCCAGTCTTCGTTAACATCCGAAACGTTGGGTACGCTGGTGCTGAGATTGAAATATGCGGAGCAGGTAGCCCGCTCAAGATTGAGTGGGATGACGAAGACAAGGACTTCTTAAAACCAATCCGAGGGGCTCGCGCTTCATTGAGCCTACGCGCTCAAACTGACAACCAGTTTGCAGACCTAGTCAACGCAGACGACGGAACATACTTTCTTGAAGTTACCAAGGGTTCACCGGCTACTCCCCTCTTCTATGGCGTAATCCAAAGTGAAGGGCTTTCACAAACCTATAAAGCCGCAGGACAACAGACATACAAGATCATTGCCGTTGATCAACTTGCTTTCCTGAAGAACAAGCAGATGACCGACCGTTTAGGGAGGAACTACAACCATACGAGCATCAACCTGACCGACTTCATTCGAAGAGTCTTCATGGAGGTGGACGAAATGTACTTCATCCAACAGCCTAAGCTCTATGTGTTCAATAGCATTCGTCCTGCCGGAACATCCACAACTCCTTCCACAAACGAGATGAGGTTAGACCTCAATAGATTCTTTGATGCAAAGGGAGAAGCGAAAAGTGTTTACGAGATCTTAGAAATGGTTCTCGCCTCAGCGAAGCTTCAGCTTATGAAAGTTGGAACGGACCTATATCTCAGATCAGTCGAGAAGTACACAGGTAACGTGCCGTTCTATTACCTCACGACAGGGCTCATTCCAGGTATTACCGAGAACTGGGTTCTATCAAACCAAGACCTCACAAAGACATTGGATGGTATAGGTAACGGTGCAGACCATGACTACATCGACAATGCAGGAAGTTATCGATGGAAACAGCCAGCCGGAAGAGTAGAAACAAAGTTCAACTACCAGAAGAATCCGGAGGTTGTCATCAACCCAACCAAAGAGGAGGCCTGGGATGACGGCGCTCTCCAGCAATGGCAAGGGAACGCGACTATTGAAGAGTTTCCATACTACGAGAACCCTCTCAATACAGGTGAGCGAATCAACTTCAACCAGGGCTCTTACCCTATCATTCGAGATAAGAACGTACAAGCCACCTATGATCTGGCCACGACCGATCCTCACATAAAGAGTAAGGTTATCAAGGTCAAGAAATCCGATATCCAGGGGAAGCGATTGTTATTCAAAATCGAATGGCAAATCCTCAACCTTTCAGATGTGGTCCCTGTCTTCCGCGTGTACTACGAGATTCTAGTTGGTCCCCTCTCCTTCAAGAAGAACGGAGAATGGCAAGGACATTCAATCCACAACTCAACGGGAACGGATATCGAAACCATTGCTCAGTGGGTCAACTCTCAGGACAGTGTAACAGGAGAACGACTGACTGAACCAATAGACTTTGGAATAGCAAACCTAGACGGTACTTACGACCATGTGGAAGAGGTGGATGTCATGGTACGCGTATGGGGTCTCTACGTTGATACTGCGGCCGACGCATTGGAGGTAGACGGCATCTATATCAAAGAGCTCTCTCTTCAGTTCATTGACGGGGACGACGATAAGAAAGATGACCTCACAGTAGTTGACAATAACTCGGGGAAACGAAGAAGACTAGAACACGAAGTGGAGTTCGGATCTACTGAAGAACTCAAAGGGCTTCCTCATTGCGTAGAGAATCAATTCTTAGACGCTGAAGGATACCCAATACATAGCTGGACGAAAAGTAGCGAAGGATTAGACCTTTCAACTGGCGGCTTGATCAACAATCTAGGTGACGCAATTGCGGCTCAGCACTCAGCAGCTCGTGCCACATTCAACGCATCTGCAAAGGGGACCATCTTCCCCCACTACCAGATCACCTTCGAAGGTCAGCAATTTATGATTCAGTCCTTATCGCTTGATGTGAAGCGCAATAGCGCCTCCTTCAAACTGATGGAACTACACGATACAATAGTCTAATGCTACACGGAAAACTACAAGTCATCAATCAACTCCTAGTCAAGCTGGAGCCACAAATCAACAATACAATTGTATTGGGATGGGTTACCGCCTTGATCAGTGAGAAGCTACCAACTATCGCGGGTGTAATTGGAATACTATGCCTAGCATGGTACAACATCGAGCGAGCTCTGGCTACACGTCAGAAACGTCTTCGTGAATCCCGACAAGACAAAGAGGAACTAGATAAAACCGATGAGGTATGATCGAGCAGAAGTATTTTTTTGGACGTAAATCAAAAGCTTGTCTTGAGCAATGCCACCCAGACCTTCGTCGTATTCACGAGTTGGCAATAAAGTCCATCCCAGTAGACTACGGGATTCATGAGGCTCACAGAGACAGAGAGACCCAACTAGCTTACTTCCTGGATGGAAAAAGCAGACTTGACCCTCGCAAGCCAGAACATAGAAAGAAGTCGAAACACCTCAGGCTTCCAGCTGAAGCTACCGACTTCCACTCGTCAGAAAAGGGCACCACATGGCACAGACCAACCCTGTCGTTCATCGCTGGGTATCTCATGTGTGCAGCTGATCTATTGTACAACGCCGGAGAAATCGAACACCGACTACGTTGGGGTGGTGATTGGGATATGGACGGACAGATATCTGTGGATCAATCATTTGATGATTTTCCCCATTTGGAACTGTACAAACCTCAATAGAAAACTGACATGGATGGCACTAGCTGTTATCTAGTCTGGGAGTGTGGCTCGGGTGTAGGCCACACTCTTTTTTATTGTAAAATATCGTTTTGAAATTGCTTGTATTGCATATTTGCAATATCTTTGGTTTCGGCTAAAGGGTTGAAATGCTTTAAAACTGTACGTCAAATAGGCATCAACCGCATTTTATTGAGTTTAATTGATAGGGGTTCCAATCGTGGAGCCCCTTCTTTTTGCAACACAATCACATTGCATAACATTGCAATTGTTGTACATTCGTCATGTTAAGATCAAGTACCTCGCTTCGGTGAGAATTGCTTCTTCACGTTTTCGTCTTTCATTGAAAAGCCTGGTTGCCGCCAGGCTTTTTTGTATTAAAAAAGGGCTCCATTTGGAACCCTCTTATAGTCGAATGATTAATCTATGATGTAGCCTCTTCCTCATAAAGCTCATCTAACACCTTTCCTTGGATCATAAAGAAGTCAGTTACCTCTTCGTTCCGTTCTTCCCTACTCTGCTCTGTGAAGCCTTCGGAAGAAAAATAAGAGATCGCCATTTTGTTCAATAGCTCAAGACGATCCCTAGCGTCGCAATTGTCAAGCGGCATCTGTATTGATGGTTAGAACTGGAGGGTGGTTACAGTCCCCCGGTTTAGTTTAACATTTGACCCCTTATCTGAGTCGGGATCTTCGAATTAGCTGTGCATTATCCGTTAGATGGTAGAGAAGCCATGAGAGCAGTGGCAAATGTCCGAAAGCATAAGATAGCAATATTAAGGTATTGGGTCAAGCCTACTCACTACTTTCAGGTTGGGTAGGTACTGTTCGTACCACGGTTGTAGTCTCTTATTACCATATCTAGGGCTGAAGAGAACGAAAGTGTTAACGTCTGCTAAGAAATGTATACGGTACTTTTCTCTAGCGTTTCCGTTCTGCACCTCGTCATTTTGATACATCTTCCTTCCTTCAGAATCATCAATACCGCAATAGGCTTCGTAGCGAAGCTTCACGTACTCATTCCCGTCCATGATTCTAGGAATGATATTGAACTTCTTTTTGCCGTCAGGATATTCAAACACCCAGACATTTCCTGAGTGATACAAATAACCTATCACCTCGTTCTTATCCTCTCGTATTACCCTGTATCGTTTGTGCATTACTTGAGTCGATTCTTGAGCATTCTTCTTTGCTTGCGGGTAAGGGGAGTTACACTCAGAAAGGTCAGCTGCTTCCAATCCTGTGGAATGATTTCACCTTTGTTGAGGTAAACGGTCTCTTGCGATCCCTTTCCTCCTCCTTCTCCTGGCACCAGTAATACAATCTTGGCCCCGAAGTGATCAACAACATTCTGAGCCTTTACAATTGCGGGTGTCGGTACTTGTGCGTCTGGATTCATATATCTTTTCCTGTTGTGTTGGTTGATCACATGGCTCCGTTACCAGCGCCAACCTCCATATCCAGCGGAAATACATCGACAATCTTGGTGTAGGTCACCGAAGGGATCACATAGCCTGAGATAGTTGACTTCAATAAGTCGTGGGTTTTCTTTGTCGCGTCTTCGATATCCGCAGCGCACATAAGGAAGAATTGATTTACTCCTTTCTCCTTTCCTGAGGCTTCATCGAATGAAACAAATGACACCTTCACTTTGAACCAGTAGTCTGCATCATCATAGTGAATGACTTCAGCATAGTTGGTTTTCGTGATCTGCTTAATCTCGAATGGTGTTTGTCCTGAAGCCTCCATAATCTTCGACATTCTTGTCTCAGCTTCAGTATATTTGTAGGCATCAAGCAAAAACTGCTCGGTTACCTGAGAGTCTGCCCCGTCTGTATTACGTAGGAACTTGACTTTACAAATGAACCAGGTTTTATTCATGGTGTGTGTTTTGGAGGCAGCGGGGAGAATCGAACTCCCCTTGGGTGTGGAATGGACATGATGAAACCCAAAACCGTTCTGCCTAGTGCAGGTCTTTTGGTTTACCGCATTTCTCGCAATTCTCAGTTACATCACCTTGAAACTGACATCCTAAGGAGAACCGCCAATATTTGCATTGCTGATCAGAGAAACCATTAGCCTCAAAGCATGCGCATCCATAGGGGTTGCTACAGTTATTCCCTTCCATCAGAATCCAACCCTCCTTCCTGTTAAATCAAATGTGCCAATGGGGGTCTCGATGAACATCCCTTCCGGCGTGTAAATCTTTCTTGCTTTACCCATTGCTTGCATCATCACTGGATCATCAACAATGATTTCCTCCTCTTCTAAGTCAAGGAAGCTCTGGTTGAATACGGATATCTGAAAGCACCCCTCAATGTCCTCTGAAGGGCTAGGGCTAACCCCTACATTCCCAATCATAATCCAGTAGGTTCCTGCCGGTAGATCTAAGTCAACGTAGTACGACCTACCAGGCGCCGTTGTTGACAAAACTGCAGGGAGGTCAAGCCCGCATGCAGTAGTACCCCATACAGGATCACTTTCACATGAACTATAGACAGTCATGTGACACCATACATGAGGTTCCTCTGGTGAAAAGGTGTAGTCGATAGATGAGGTTACCTGGATCGACACTGGTAGGTCTCCTAGAGATTCGAATCGAAGCCAATAGCCTCCACCGAAGTACCAGCTTGGGCACGATGATGAGTAAGGATCACTAACCTCCAGTGGAGCCTCAAAGCAATCCATGTAAGGTCCTTCCGTTCCTAGTTCAATTGGGTTGTCACAGGTTTGTGATTGTGCGCTCAAGGCGATGAGGTTCAATACGAAAATGAACACCCCCAATCCGAACACAAACCAAGAGAACACTCTCAACCTGTATTTAGGTGGTTCAACTGGCATTGGCATAGTACTCGAGTATTTCAGGTGGAACCATGTTTTTGATAAATGAGATTATATCCTCGTCCGTGAGTCTCTTCAGAGCCTCCTCCGCCTCTTCCCATGAGTTGTATCCCATGGTGATCTTAACCCCTTCGTCGATCGTCGGGAACCATATAAGAAGCACACCTGGTTCATCCTTTTCAATGTTCGGCATCACCAGCACCTCTATACCCTCTCCCTTTACAATTCTGAAGTAACTCATACCGCGCCCTCCTTTCTTCTAGACATAGCTTCCTCAGCCTGTTTGAATCCGTCTTGATAAGAGCGGCCTAGATTATCGGTGTCGTAGAATCCATTCTGAGGTAGGTCTAGGAATATTTGAGTGAGTGGAATACGCTTTTTCTCGCAGATTTCGCGTTCACGTTCTGCGTCTCTCTTAGAGACTTCCATCATTAGAATCTCCAAGGAGCGCTCTGCTATATCCAAAACATTACCTGGTTCCCATGTATGATCTATGGCATTAATGAAAGACACCGGTCTACTGTAAATACTGACTACCTCTGAGTATGGCTGGTCGAAGCTTTCGAGAACTCTTGTTGATGGTGTGTGATTCCTTAGCCCCCCATCTAGGTGAAGACCACTCGTCCAAAAACTAAAATCCTCACCGTCTGCGCCTTCAGCAAAGACCGGGATAGAAGCGCTGGATAGAATGGCTTTGATTGCTCGAAAATCCGACATTCTGTTCAATGAGTGTAGAACAGCTGTTCCGTCTGATGCGTTGACGGTTTGACAAAAAGCCTCAACACCTGAAGTAGCAATGTCAAACTCCCAGGTCTTCCAATCAATGACCTTCGCAAGGGTCTTCTCAAAGGCTGAGCCCATTATACCCAGCGAGTGTTTCCCTCGCAGCCCTCTATAAACCGCAGTAGCAGTCATCTTCCCATTGTCCTTCACTGGTGGACACTCAAAGAAGTCTTTAACCTTCAGGTCGAAAATCACCTCCTTCGCTTTCTCGAATCGATCAAGCGCTACAACTGGGGTAAGAATCGCTCCTGCAGATAATCCAGCGACTACATCTGGTTTGAATTTGTGGCGCTTAACAACGCATTCAGCTGCGCCTAGGATTCCGGCAATCTTTGTGCCTCCTCCTGGTAGGAATAGAGCTTTCATAAGAGTTGATTATCCGGTAAGCGATGGTAGTGCGTAGCCTCTGAAATGTGCCACCCATCATCCTTTGATTTCACCACGACCCCACTTCTCATCTTAAAAAAGCCTAGGATTCGGTCTTTTGCTTTAGCCACATAGATGCCGTCTCTATATGGAGGTGCGGCCACAACAGCTATCCAGCAATTATCAAGTCGAGATTGCTTGACTATGTCAACCACTTTCGAAGTGATCGAGTGAACGCTTTCGCGCTCTGATCTGCTCAACTTTTGTACCGGCAGAAAAGGTCCGCCGGGGTCAAGACCCATTGAAGTTCTGTTCATCACTTTTCGTTTTTCGTTTCCATTTCGTCATTGCACCTGCAGTGAACGTGAGTACCACGCTCAGCACCAATCCACTTCTCTGGATTGGATTCCAGGTCCATACAGCGAGATCCCAAAGGATGAATGACCAGATGAGGTAATTCAAAAGCAACTTTGAACCTATTGCTATAACCCATCTTGTCAATCGATAAGCAATAGTTTCCTCGACCTTACTCATCACACTCCTCCATCTTCAAGCACAGCCCTAATGCGGTAAGCACCTTTTGCAGGTTGCCAAGCGTTGAACTAGTCACGGAAGTAATGCTCTCGATTCTGTGAACCGTAGAAACATTGACTCCGGCCTTATCCGCAAGCTCTTTTTGAGTAAGGTTCAATTCCTCTCTCCTCCTCAAAATCATCTCCTTAAAACTGAATGGTGGATTGCACATAGGTGTCTCTCTGTTGCAACAAATGTATTGTACAATATTGCATATTTGCAACATTCAGCACTATTTATTTGCTCTTAAATATTGCTTTTGTATTGTTATTCAGTACATTTGAAACATGGAAAAGGAGAAAAAACCATTTAAGGAAACGGGCTTTGGACAGTTCTTATCTAAGGCAGGAAAGGTTGTACCAGGTGTTGCTAAGCTTGCCGATGAGGTGTTGCTAGGTGGCAAAGTTTCTGGTGTTCTGGACGCTGTCGGCTTGAAGATTGATGGTTTTGAACCTAAGACTGAGGAAGACAAAACTTTAAAGCAGCAACTAGCGCATGAGTTGGCCCTAAAGCAACTCGAATTTGAAACAGAGCTAGAGAAGTTCCAGACTGAACGAGCACGTATAGACGCTGAGGACAGAGACTCTGCTCGGGAGCTAGAAGCAGCTAAAGTAACAGCGGGCCGAAAGAACCTCACTCAGAACATCCTTGCGTTCATTGCGCCTCTGGGGTTCTTGGGTGTCATATTCCTCTTCCTGTCCGGTGTCGTTGCGAACCTAGACGAAGGTTCTCAATCACTTGCCCACATGCTCATTGGAGCGTTGGCTACAGTGTTCATTCAGGTATACGCCTACTACTTCGGAAGTTCAGC